>CBDVCR010000001.1:0-83015 GCA_965372535.1 uncultured bacterium
ACGCGCCGCCGGGTCCCAGATAAACGTGATGTCCGTGCCGTACACAGTGGAGCCGTTTGCGGGAGAGACCAGCGTGGGTGTTGCAGGAGCTGCGCTCGGCCCGTTGGTGAAGTACCTTACGCTGGAGTAGCTTGAGCCCGCCGGGTTCCAGGCTATCACCCGCCAGTAATATGTCTGCCCGTTGTCGGGGAAACCCGTCAGCGGGATGCCGGTGAAATTGCCGTCGACGTCTATCTCAGAATACGTGGCAAAGGCCGGGTCGTCGGATATCTGCAGGTAGTACCAGTACGCACGCGCCGCCGGGTCCCAGATAAACGTGATGTCCGTGCCGTACACAGTGGAGCCGTTTGCGGGAGAGACCAGCGTGGGTGTTGCAGGAGCTGCGCTCGGCCCGTTGGTGAAGTACCTTACGCTGGAGTAGCTTGAGCCCGCCGGGTTCCAGGCTATCACCCGCCAGTAATATGTCTGCCCGTTGTCGGGGAAACCCATCAGCGGGACGCCGGTGTAATTGCTGCTTACACCAGTCTCATAATACGTGGCGAAGCTCGGGTCCGGGGAGACCTGCAGGTAGTACCAGTACGCACGGCTCGAGGCGTTCCATATGAAATCTATGTCCGTGCCGTTCACCGTGGAGCCGTTTGCGGGAGAGACCAGCGTGGGGGCGACAGGAGGGCCGCTCGGCCCGTTGTAAAAGTACATCACGCTCGAATAAGCACTGCATTCGTAATAGTCGCATGCCGCCACCTGCCAGTAGTACACGGCACCGTTGTCGGGGAAGGGGCTTAAGGTTGCGTAATTCCAAACCCAGCCCTCGTAAAACAGATTATAATTTTCATCGGCGACCACAAGGTAATAGTCTGTTGCCCCGTAAGGCTCGGACCAGGAGAAGGTAACCGCCGTGCCGCCCGCAATCCCCCCATATGAAGGAGAGTAAGGCGTGGGGACGCCGGGAGCTGCAAGAGACGTGTGTACGGAAACTATGGTGCAGAACACCAGAAGCAAAGAAACAGTCATGAGAATTCTTCGTATATACATGGTACCCCCCCTATCAGTTTCTCTTATTCATGTTTTTTATTCCGGATTCAAAACGTTTCCTGATTGCAATGCAAATCTTTTTTCCACGATTTCGCCGCTGTAGGCGTTTATTTTGTATATCCATCTTCCCACCCCGCCTTTTTCCAGGTTCACGTCCACAACCCAGACAACATGGGGAGGGGACTGGATTGCCGTCTTCCTGATGCTCAGCACGAACAGGTTATCGGGGTTTATCCCATCGGCTGCCAGGTCCCGTGAGACGATATCAAACGCCTTTTCTTCTGTTATCGTTTTTCTGGATAAGGCCCTGTATAGCGCAGGGTCAGGGGGATTAACATGAGCGCTGATTGAAGAGATTTTTTCATCCGGGCTGACTGTTACAAAAATTTCCACATTTTCCAGGGGCACATCGCCTATGTACCGGTGGTATTTGACGGTGATGCCAAGGCTGCTGGATATGACCTTGTACTCCCTGAGTTCCTCGGGATTGGTGATACCGAAAAGAGAAGGCTCTCCGGCGATGAACGCCTTCGCGATGGCGCGGGAACGTTCCTTCCTGTCCTTTCCTTTTATTGCCGCCTTTGGTGTAAACTCCCCCGAGATATGCAGTTTGCCCTTGGGCCCGTTCGGGGTCTTCCGGATGGTGGATTTCACCTCACGGATATGGACGTATTTGTCCTTCAGGTATTTCGTCAATTCCTGTTCCGCCTTTTGGGAACTGTTGACGTCGCCATTTTCCCCTGCAAGGACTAACTGCCCGGACCCGAGCAGCCCTGCGGTTATGGCGAGGACGAATAATGCCATTAGAATGCGGCACTTCCGGCGATATAATGCGGCTGAGATGTCTTTCATGACATACCCCCCTTTATGGCTGGTTGTATACACGGCTATTCATTAACGGGATTCTTCGGGATGTCCGTCCCCGGCACGGGGACGGCCCTCTTCGGGACGCTCATACCCGGTGGCAAATGGCCTTTCCTGCGTATGATCCTATCGGAAGTATCCTTTTTGCCTTTTTTATCTTTACTCTTGGGTATGACAAAGCTGCCCTTTGCCATATTTCCTTTCTTCATCTTCATGACGCCGGAGGGTGCAAGTTTTTTCTCCCTGCGCGGCATGTCCCTCTTATGGCTGGACAACCCGCCTTTTCCCGGCTGAAAAGCCTGGGCGGGAGCGGCTTTATTCCCTTCTGCCGGTATGTGCAGTTTCTGTTGGGGAGCAATTTTAGGGGATACGTTCCTCAGGTACCCTTTTGCCCCCTCCGCGTTTTCCGGTGATGCCTTGCGGGGCATCGGCGGCCTCCCCGTCAGAGGCCCGTCAGGGACTTCAACAGCCTTTCCCCTCATTGAAGGCGGACCGGAAAGATTATTATCCCCCGCCACTGCATATTCCCCGCTCATCGTACCGGCCAGCACAAGGCAGGATACTACAATTAAATGTTTTATAATCGTCCTCATCTTGCCCCCTCCAGGGATATTCAGGCTTTTCAGGTTAGTGCGGAAAATGTTCATGCTCCTCCCTTATACGGTTTTAATCAATAAAAAAAGCCCACCTCCGAAAAGGTGAGCCCAAGTGTTAACGTCCATCCACTTCGGCAGCCCCTCTATCCTTCGATTAACTCAGGACAGGTGGCTTTGCGCCGCCCGGTTACCCGGACTTTGCTCTTTTCGGTGTCTCTCTTCTCCATACAAGTTGCGTGCCAGCTTGGTGGCAAATTAAATATGCAAAACTATCTAAAATAGTATTCATGCGGGTTTGCGCGGGAAATGATTTTTTTTATTGAGATTCCCCGGCAAAGGGCAACCGGAAAATCAGGCAAATTTAGTGTGATATCGCACACCCGAAATAATTGAAGTGCGCCATTTCACACAAAAATCAGGCAATTTCTTCTCTCCTCTGGACGGGGGAATGCTTTTTTGCTGGAAGCAGTACCATTGGCGTATTCTCGAACCATTGGACGAGCCATGACGAAGATAATCAGCCCGGACACGAAGAGGAAGGAGCAGGACATGCTCTCGCTTTGTGAAGAATAAAGAGCCGCGATTTACCGCATCCGCCGCTTTGCGCAACACTTGCGGTATTCCCTGAAATAGGGATAGAACTCCCCAGAAACAGGAAAACCCCTTCTGGTTTAATGATTTTCGGGTGGTATAAAATATCACCCAACAGAAGCCGACCCTTCGGCGGGGTTGGGAAACCCCGCCTATGCCTGTGATTGTTTTCATGTCTTTTGTTCTCTTTATTCCATAGTGCTCATGAAATGTCCTGGTTAGCGGGCAGAGGATGCTTTGCCCCTGCTTATATCCACACGGTTGTACCCGGTTGCGGGCCACGGAGGGAAGGGCTGCCCGTGCAGGGCATGATGGGCCTTTGAGCCGCACGGGCGTCAACCAGGGGATTTTTCCGTGAACGAAACAGAAACCAGGAGGACTTGACTTTTGGTTCAAACAACTGTTTTAATCAAACGTATGATTGAGCCTTTGGACACAAAGCAGAAAATCCTTGACGCTGCGGAGACTCTCTTTGCGCATGAGGGGTATCATTGCACATCGCTGCGGGCCATTACAGGCAAGGCCGGGGTGAACCTCGCGGCGGTGAACTACCATTTCGGCTCCAAGGAGGCGCTCCTTGACGCTGTTTTCGAGCGGAGGCTCGTGCCCCTTAACGAGGTCCGCATGAAGCGGCTTAACGACGTGCTTGAGGCGGCAAGAAGGGAGGGTCGGAGGCCCCTCGTGGCGGACGTCCTCCGGGCATTTGTCGAGCCGACCCTGAGGTTTAAATCCGAACCAGGGCGGGAGGACTTCTTCGCTCTCGTGGGAAGGTCTTTTTCCGACCCCACGGGCGAAACGACGAGAAAGGCATTCTTCAGTTTCATCAGCCCGGTGATACAGTATTTGTTCGAATCCCTCCGCGAGGCCCTTCCGGAACTTCCGGCGGACGTCTTCATATGGCGGTTCCATTTTGCCCTCGGGGCCTTTGTACATTTAATGCACGCCTGCATGAGGGTCGTTGACAACTCGATACACGCATGCAACATGGACTCCATGCCGGAATTCCTCAATCTTCCCGGCATCGACGATACGGAAACAATGATGGATATGCTTATCCGGTTTATGGCAGCCGGGCTGGAGGCCTCGTGAGGGCAAAATATATCATAGTGATAATCATGGCGTTGCTTACCGCCGGGTGTTCCGTCCACAGGCCCCGCACTCCGGACGTTTCCTTCGACGTGCCCGGGGCGTTTTCGGGCGCCGGGGGTGCGCCGGTCGAGGCGCCCGGCAGGTGGTGGGAGCGCTTCGGAGACGAGCGGCTCAACGCCCTCATGGAGGAGGCGTTCCGGCAGAACCTCGACCTTGACCTTGCATACGAGCGGCTCGTGCAGGCGCAGGCCGCCGCCCGGATAACCGGCTCCTCACAGGGCCTCATTGTGGACGTAAACGGCTCCGGGGGCAGGGCCCGGCAGGCGGGCCCCCTGGGGGCGGCCACTGCGGACGGCTTCTCGCTGTCCGCTGCCGCGCGTTACGAGGTGGACCTCTGGCGGAAGCTCTCGTCGAGGACCGCCGCCGCGCGGCTTGACGCCCGGGCCGCGAGGGAAGACCTCAAGGCCCTCTACATAAGCCTTTCCGCCCAGCTTGCCGACCTTTACTATCTTGCCGTTGAGCAGCGTGCCCAGCTCGGGCTTTCCGACCGGACCATCGCGGCCTTCGAGGATACGCTGGAGCGAGTGGAAGGCCGGTACCGCGAGGGCCTGGTCTCCGCCCTGGACGTCTACCAGTCGCGTCAGAACCTGGCCTCGGCCAGGGCGCAGCGCCCTGTTTTCGAGTCCAGCCTGGCCGTTACCCTGAACGCCCTTTCCGTACTGCTCGGCCGGTTTCCCGGCGTGGAAATAGCAGGCCGGGCCGTCGAGCTTCCGGAGGCCGTGGAGTTTGCCGCGGGCATACCCTCGGATGTCCTCGCCCTGCGGCCCGACATAAGGGCGGCCCTCCTTCGCCTGGAGGCCGGCGACAGGCGGGTGGCCGCCGCGGTGGCCGACCGTTTCCCGTCGTTTAACCTCGTGGGCGGCTACGGCGGGGCGAGCGAGGAGCTTAAAGGCATACTGGACTCGCCCAATATATTGTGGAACCTGATTTTGCAGGTGGCCCAGCCCCTGATGGACGGCGGAAGGAGAAAGGGCGAGGTGGGACGCGCCGAGGCCGCCTACAGGGAGGGCCTTGTCCTTTACCGGCAGGCGGTCCTTGGGGCATTCAGGGACGTGGAGGACGCCCTCGCGCGGGGGCGGGCCACCGCCGAGCGCATCGCCATGCTCGAGGAGCGGGCATCGGCCTCCGATGGCGCGCTCCGGCTGGCCCTCGACAGGTATCTGCAGGGACTCGGCGACTACCTGCCCGTCCTTACGGCGCAGCAGAGGTTCTACGACGCCGAGAGCGCCCTCCTCGCGGCCCGGCGCCGGCTGGTTTCAGACCGCATACAGCTTGCACGCGCCCTCGGCGGGGACTGGGCCGAGCCCCTTGTCGGGGGACGCGTGACGGCCATTGACCGAAGAAAGGAACAGAGCAGATGAGCTGGAGGAAGAAATACCTGAAAACGGCATTGCCCTTTTTTATCGTATTGTTCGGGGCAGGCGTGATGGCGGCGCTGGTGTCCAGCCGTCCGGAGCCGAAGAAAGAGACAAAGGGGAACCCCGGCGCGCTGGTCCGCGTCCTTAAGGTGAAGAAGGACGACCGCGGGATAACGGTCGAGGGTACCGGCACGGTGCGGGCCGCCAGAGAGGTCACCGTCATCCCGCAGGTCAGCGGGCGCGTTACGCATGTCGCCCCTTCCTTTGTCTCCGGGGGATTTTTCAGGCAGGGCGGCCTGCTCTTTGAGATTGAGGATACCGACTACCTTCTGGCCCTGGAGCGGGCGCGGGCCGCGAAGGCCGCCGCGGACTATGAGCTTGCCACCATCGAGGGCCAGGCCCGCGTGGCGCGCTCCGAGTGGGAACGCCTGAATAACGGCAATGGGGAGGAACCCAACCCGCTTGTGGTTTACGGCCCCCAGCTTAAAAGCGCAAGGGCCGCGGGGGCCTCGGCGGAGGCGGCCATAAAACAGGCCGAAACAGACCTTGGGCGCACCAGGGTACGGGCGCCCTTCAACGCCCGGGTGCGCTCCGAGAACATAGACGTCGGCCAGTACGTGAGGGCCGGAAACAGCGTTGCCGTGCTGGCCGGCACGGACACCGCGGAAATAGTCGTCCCCCTCGGGCTTGAGGAACTGGGCTGGCTTGACATACCGAGCCGTCCGGGAAGGAGGGGCTCTCCGGCTACCGTCAGCGTGGACGTCGGAGGCTCGAAGCACCGGTGGCGGGGCAGGGTGGTGCGCTCCATGGGAGAGATGGACCCCAAAAGCCGCATGATGCAGATTGTGGCGGCTGTTGACGACCCCTACGGCCTCCGGAACGGGAACGGCTCACGACCGGCCCTTGCGGTGGGGGCGTTCGTGGACGTGCTGCTCGAAGGCAGGACCCTCACCGGGGTGTATGCCATACCGAGGACCGCCCTCCGCGACGGCTCCACCGTCTGGACCGTGGACGGAGAAAACAAGCTCCGCATCCGGAAGGTCGTGCCCCTTCGGGTTGAGCGCAGGGAGGTCGTCATAGCCGAAGGACTGGACGACGGCGACACGGTGGTGCTCACCACCCTTTCGGGTGCCGCCGACGGCATGAAGCTCAGGCTTGTCCGGGACAAAGGCGAGTGAAAGGACCAATCTCATGGATGGCCCATAACCACGTGGCCGCCAACCTCCTGATGATGGTCTTCATCGTCGGGGGGCTGGTGGTGGGGCTGTCCATCAAGCAGGAGGTCTTCCCCGAAATCGCCCTTGACCGCGTACAGGTCTCCGTTGCCTACCCCGGGGCCGGCCCGGAGGAAACCGAGGAAGGCATCGTCCTTAAGATAGAGGAGAACCTGAGCGGCATCGCCGGCATAAAGGAACTCAAGTCGGTGGCCGCGGAGGGGTTCGGGTCGGTGAGCGCCGAGGTACTGCCCGGAGAGGACATCGACCTCGTCCTCCAGGACATCAAGGCCGAAGTGGACCGCATTGCCACCTTTCCGGAAGAGGCGGAAAAGCCCGTCATCACAAAGCTCGTAAACCGCATGGAGGTCATCTCGGTCGTCGTCTCCGGCGACATGCCCGAGAGGAGCCTGCGAGAGCGCGCCGAGACCGTCCGCGACGAGCTTCTGGCCCTGCCCGAAATCACCCAGGCGGAACTGGGCGGCGTGCGGCCCTATGAGATTTCCATCGAGGTCCCGGAGGAGGCCCTCCGACGTTACGGCCTTACGCTTGAGACGATAGCCGACCGGGTGCGAAGGGCATCCGTTGACCTGCCCGCCGGCTCTGTAAAGTCCGAGGGCGGAGAGGTCCTCATCCGCACCAAGGAGAAGCGCTACCGGGGCGCGGGGTACGCGGACATCACCGTGGTCGAAAACCCCGACGGGACCGGGGTCAAGCTCGGCGATATCGCCGCCGTGCGGGACACTTTCCGCGAGACCGACGAATTCGCGCGCTTCGACGGCAAGCCCGCGGCCATGGTGGCGGTGTTTCGCGTGGGAGAGCAGGCGCCCAAGGAAATCTCCCGTGTCGTCAGGGACTACGTGGAGCGGAAGCGCCCCGCGCTTCCCGATTCCGTGAGCATGGACACCTGGAACGACAATTCCGAACTCCTCAGGAGCAGGATGAACCTGCTTCTTAAGAACGCGTTTATCGGCCTCATACTGGTCTTTTTGGTCCTCGGGCTATTTTTGCAGATACGCCTGGCCATGTGGGTGATGCTCGGCATACCGATATCGTTCCTCGGCGCGCTTTTCATGATGCCGGCCATGGGTGTATCAATCAACATGCTCTCGCTTTTTGCCTTTATCCTTGCGCTGGGCATCGTGGTGGACGACGCCATCGTCGTGGGAGAGAACATCTTCGAGCACAGGAACCGGGGAAAGCGCTACATGTCCGCGGCGGTGGACGGCGTTCGGGAAGTCGCCGGGCCTGTGGTGTTTTCCATTCTCACCACCGTCGCGGCCTTCCTGTCCCTGAGCTTCATAGGCGGCGCCATGGGCAAGTTCATAAGGACCATCCCCTTCGTGGTCATCCCCATCCTGGCCGTCTCGCTGGTGGAGTCCCTTTTCGTGCTGCCATCGCACCTGGGGCATGGAAAGCCCATTGATGCCTCACGCGGCGTTTCCGGCTTTATCGAGCGCCTCCGGCTTGGCTTCGCCGGGAGGCTTAAGCGGTTCATAGACGGCCCGTATCGCAAAACGCTTGATTTATGCCTCAAAAACCGCCTCTCGACCCTGGCCGTGTCCGTGGCGGTACTGCTTATCACCGTGGGGCTCGTGGGGGGCGGCATCGTCAAGTTCCGTTTCATGCCGGAGGTGGACGGCGATTTCGTCATCGCCTCCCTTGAGATGCCCGTCGGCACCCCCGTGGATGAGACCGGCCGGGCGCAGGATTATATCGTCCGGAAGGCCCAGGACTTCGTCAGGGACTATGACGCAGGGCGGCAGGACGGCGGGTCTTTGCTCCGCCACATTTACTCCGTGGTGGGCGCCACGCTGCCAAAGGGGCCAATGGATTCGGGCACGGCCTCGGCGGCCCACCTTTCCGAGATAGCCATGATGCTCGCGCCGAGCGAGGAGCGGGGGATACCGGCCGCGGAGGCGGCGAGCCGCTGGAGGGAGATGGTCGGCGAGGTGCCGGGCGCCGATTCCCTTACCTTTGAGTCCAATGTCGTCCACTTCGGCGCCAACGTTGACATCAGGCTCGCCCATGACGATTTCGCCGTCCTTGAAAGCGCGGCGGACAGAATAAAGCATGCCCTTTCTCAATACCCCGGCGTGGGGGACATCGCCGACAACTACTCGCGGGGCAAGCGGGAACTAAAGCTCCGCCTGAGGCCCGAGGCCCGCACCCTGGGCATCGCCGAGGCTGACCTCGCCCGGCAGGTCAGGGCCGCCTTTTACGGGGCCGAGGCCCTCAGGCTTCAGCGGGGCAGGAACGAGGTCAGGGTCATGGTCCGCTACCCCGAGGCCGACCGGAGGAGCCTCGGGGACCTCGAATCCATGCGTATAAGGACCCGCGACGGCGTTGAAGTGCCCTTCGCGCGGGCCGCGTACGTTGAGGAAGGCAGGGGCTACAGCGCAATCAACCGCACCGACCGCAAACGGATTGTCAATGTGACGGCCAGGGTGGACGACAAAGTGGCCAACACGGGGGAAATCCTCATGGACCTTAATCGGGCCGTCTTCGGCAAGCTTTCCGCCGACTACCCCGGCCTGACCTTCGACCTCGAGGGCGAGGACAAGGAGAGGAGGGAGTCCATCGGGAGCATGAGAAAAGGGTTCATCATGGCCCTCTTTTTCATCTACGCCCTGCTGGCGGTTCCCTTCCGGAGCTACAGCCAGCCCCTGATTGTCCTGGCCGCAATCCCTTTCGGGGTCGTGGGGGCGATACTGGGGCACCTGATTATGGGGTTTAACCTCAGCATCCTCAGCATGTTCGGCATGGTCGCCCTGTCCGGGGTGGTGGTGAACGACTCGCTGCTGCTTATCGATTACATAAACCGCAAACGCCGGGATGGGGCGGACCTCCTCCAGGCGGTTGTGGATGCGGGCAAGCGCCGCTTCCGGCCCATTCTCCTTACGTCGCTTACCACGTCGCTGGGGCTCGCCCCCATGATAGCCGAGACGAGCATGCAGGCGCAGTTTCTCATCCCCATGGCCATAAGCCTGGGCTTCGGCATCCTCTTTGCCACGGGCATCACGCTTCTGCTTATCCCATCGCTCTACGTCATCCTCGAGGACGTGCGGGGCCTGTTCGGGTTGCGCCCCTTCCACTCGCCGGGGGCTGACCACTATTGACTCCTGCATAAAGTAATGTCCTATATGTCATTCCCCGGCTTGACCGGGGAATCCAGAAGCCGGAAATGACAGAAACTGTGAAAACACTGGATTCCCGCTCCCCGCCTTCGCGGGGACAAGCTTCGCGGGAATGACAAAGATACTATAGAGCAGAGCAAAGCCATAGGACATTACTTTTACATTCTTCAATAACTAAGGGTTAGGCAAGAAGGCCCCGGCCCCGGGCCGTTCATACGAGGGCGATGCCGCCCTGGACGGCGTTTCCGGCAGCAGCATGAGGGGGAATTTAATTGTTCCCTCAGAGGGAGCACCGGGAGACGGGCGAGATACCCTTAAGAGGGAGCACCGGGAGACGGGCGAGATACCCTTAAAAAGATGGGAGAATGCAATACTGGAGGGCAAAGACAGAATTACTAACACGGTTAGTTTTATATTCACATTGAACCCCTGAAAAAGCTTATTTTAGATGGCAGTCCCGGCATTGGGATGTGAAGTATTTCATGCTCCCGGCAGTAAGCACTTGGACGATTCCGTAGACCTCAACTGGGCGTTCTCCATACATGATACAAGGCGGGTCAGAAAGGACGGAACCATAACGTACAAGGGAAAGGACTACAAGGTGGGCAGGTTCTCATGACAGAGGGTTACGGTATGTCTTGTTCCAGCGTTGAAGATTATGATCTACAATGGCAGAGACAGGCTCTGTGAATATCACCTCTGATCCCCCGTGGTGTCTACAAATGATTATCAAGGAACAATTCTCTATTATTTACTTGACAAATTAATGCTATTTTACTATTCTTATTAGGCAACAACTACAAGCTGGCTTACTCAAAAAAATGTATACGCAGCTTTTGTGTGTTGCCAGTCGCTTCAAGGAAGGGGGGTGAAACGTATATTTTCGCACGGTTGAGGCTTGCGTTTTTTTCTTCATGCAAATTCTAACAGCATCATGAAAAAGGAGGAACGAGTATGTCCGAGACAAGAAGGGATTTTCTTAAGACAGTAGGTGTCTGCGGCGCCATAGCCGGCGTGGGAGCGGCTGGTTTGTCTGCCCTGAAAAAGGATGCACACGCCGCTGCAACGCATCCGTGGGGCTACTCGCTCAACGACCTGGACCCGGAATACAGCCGGAAGCTGGGGCACCAGGGATACTACATAGGACACTGCGCCTATGCCACGTACAGGGCGATAATCAGCCAGCTGGCGGACACGGTTGGGTATCCATATACCGAAATCCCCACTGATATGATGAGGTGGGGCGCAGGCGGCGTGGCGGGTTTCGCCTCCTTCTGCGGTGCGCTCAACGGCGCCTCGGTAGCCATCGGGCTTATATGCGACGACGCTAATGCCAAATCGCTCATCTCCGCTCTGCTCAGCTGGTATGCCGAGACCCCCTTGCCCAGCGCCGAAAGCAACCTTTATGCGGCAAACGGCGAGTTCCAGGCAATGCTCGACCAGATAGGAAAGACGATAAAGACCACGGCTGCCCTCCCCAACAGTGTGGCGGACGGCAACCTCTGCCATCTGTCCGTAACCCACTGGTGCAGGGCCTCCGGGATGGCCAGCGGCTCCTCCGAGCGCTCCGAGCGCTGCGCCAGGCTGTCCGGGGACGTGGCCGCAAAGAGCGTTCAGCTTCTCAACGATCTTTTCGGCCAGAACGGGATACCCGCATACACCGTGCCGGGCGACAAGTCGACTTGCCGCCAGTGCCACTACAAAGGTCCGGACTACGCCGCCGGCCAGTTCACCCGCGGCAAGATGGACTGCGAGATGTGTCACGTGGACATAAAAAAGGTATCGGCAAACCATCGCAAAGGAAAGCTGAAGTGACATTCCGTCCGGTCACGGCCGGACAATGACGGATGACCCCTCCAAGTGGCGGGAAAAACCGGGGGCCGCGGAACCCGCGCCCCCGGTTTTTACTACCTGGAGCATGAAATACTTCACATCCCAATGCCGGGACTGCCATCTAAAATAAGCTTTTTTCAAGGGTTCAATGTGAATATAAAACTAACCGTGTTAGTATCTGGTACATGGCCCGGCAAGCCGATTTGAAAGGCCGACCTCTCTCACCCCGGCCTGTTACGCTGCCAGACTGCGCTTGTTACCAGCTTTGCCGGACTCGTGCAATATCCGGGATAGCGTAGCAGGAAATCAGAAGGTTACGCAGGCTGAGCGTACAGTTGCGTCAGGGGGTCCGAACCCTCGCCCGAACCAGGGGGGATACATAAGGGGAACCTGTCGCCCCTTATGATGAAAAGGGAGGAACGCAAGCACCGCGAAGACCCTCCTACGGGCCAAACCCCATGGCCTCCCTGACCTCGGCCATGGTCTTGAGGCAGACCTCCCTTGCCTTGTCCGTGCCGTGGCTCACTATCTCCTCGAGGCGCGAAGGGTTGCTTATAAGCTCCTGGCGCTTATTCCAGATGGGCTCCATGACATTAAGGACGTTCTTTATGAGGACCTTCTTGCAGTCGATGCAGCCGATTCCCGCGGTGACGCAGCCTTTGGCCACCTCGTCCTGCTCCTCGGAGGTGGAAAATATTTTATGTAGATGAAAGACCGGGGACTTTTCGGGGTCGCCCCTGTCGGTGCGCTTGACGCGGGCGGGGTCGGTCATCATGGTGCGGAGCTTCTGCTCCACCGTCTTGGGGTCGTCGGACAGGTATATGGCGTTGTCATAAGATTTGGACATCTTCCTGCCGTCCACCCCGGGTACCTTGGGGAACCTCGTCAGCAAGGGCTGGGGCTCGGTGAAGACCTCCTTCAGGTAGAGGTGGTTGAACCTGCGGGCGATTTCGCGGGTAATCTCAAGGTGCGGCACCTGGTCCTCGCCCACGGGGACGAAGTCCGCCTTGTACATCAGGATGTCGGCGGACTGGAGCACAGGGTAGCCGAGGAAGCCGTACATGTTGAGGTCGCGGTCGGAGAGCTCTTCCTTCTTCTCCTTGTAGGAGGGTACCCGCTCGAGCCACCCGATGGGGGTTATCATGCCGAGCATCAGGTGAAGCTCGGCGTGCTCAAGCAGCCGGGACTGGAGGAAGATGGTGCTGCGCTCCGGGTCGAGACCCGCAGCTATGTAGTTTGCGAGGATGTCTCCGGTGCTCTCCTTGATGTCCCGGGGGTTTGCGTACCCGGTGGTGAGGGCGTGCCAGTCGGCCACGAAATAGTAGCACTCGTATTCGTCCTGGAGCTTTACCCAGTTAGAGAGAGCGCCCACGTAGTTTCCGAGATGGAGCCTGCCGCTTGCCTGCATCCCGCTTAAGACCCTCCGCACCTGCGTCCTCCTCTAAAGCAGACCTGATAACAGGTTAAGAAAATATAACAGCAGGTTGACCACCGGGTTTACGAACACCCTGTAAAGGCCGGTCATGAGCAGTACTATGGCGATAATCATCCCGTAGGGCTCAAGCCTTGCGAAAGCCGCGGCCTGGGAGGGGGGGAGAAAGCCGGTCACGATTCTTCCCCCGTCCAGGGGGGGCACTGGCATGAGGTTTATGGCCGCAAGGAACACGTTTATAAAGATGCCGGATTCGAGCATGAGGATGAGGGGGACCCATATTGACCGGGGGAGCACGCCGGAAAGGACGAGGACCATCTTAAGAAGCAGCAGGAACGCCACCGCAAGGGCCACATTCATCCCCGGCCCGGCGGCGGCCGACAGCGCCATGTCCCGCCTTGGGTTTCGGAAGTTATAGGGGTTTATGGGGACGGGTTTTGCGTAGCCGAAGACGAACTGGCCGCCCGAAAGGGCCAGCAGGAGCAGGGGCATGAGCACCGTGCCCACCGGGTCGATGTGGGCCAGGGGGTTCAGCGTGAGCCGGCCCGATGCCTTGGCCGTGCCGTCGCCCATCCTGTAGGCCGCAAGGCCGTGGGCCACCTCGTGAAAGGTGATGGCTATAAGCAGCGGTACCGCCGATATGGCAAGCTGCCTCAGTATGGAGGCTATATCCAATTTACGAAACTCTCCTTAGGGGGCCGGCATGGGTTTAAATGTCTATTTTAGAACATTTGACCTGAAAACTTCACGCCGCGTCTTTTTGTTTCCATGTGGCAACGAAATTGCTAATTAATCTCCGTGCAACGGACGGGGAAGTCGGAAAACTTTACACAGGACACAGGCGATATGGAACTTGATATGGAACTTATAGAGAAGCTGAAAACGAGAAAAGCCCGGGTAGGGGTGATCGGACTGGGGTACGTGGGGCTTCCGCTGGTCATCCAGTTCTGCAAGGCGGGCTTCCGCGTGACCGGCTTTGACATAGACCTTGAAAAGATTGCCATGCTTAAAGAGGGCAAGAGTTATATAAGGCATATCGAATCGTCTTTAATCGCCGGGTGCGGCCGGCTTTTTACCCCCACTTCCGAGTATTCGGGGCTTTCCGGCATGGACTGCATAATCATCTGCGTGCCCACGCCGCTTAACAGATACCGGGAACCGGACATGTCGTTTGTCGTCGGCACTTCAAGGTCAGTCTCAAAGCACCTCCGGAGGGGCCAGCTCGTCGTCCTTGAGTCCACGACCTATCCCGGCACCACGGACGAGGACATGAGGGCGATACTTGAGGAGTCCGGCCTTCGGGCGGGGGCCGATTTCCATCTCGCCTACTCGCCCGAGCGCGAGGACCCGAACAATAAGGACTTCAATACCGGCAACATCCCGAAGGTCGTGGGCGGGTACACGGAAAATTGCCTCAAGGCGGCGGTGGCCCTCTACGGGCAGATTGTGGAGCGCACCGTCCCTGTTTCGTCCACTAAGGTCGCCGAGGCGGCGAAACTGCTCGAAAACATATACCGTGCGGTAAACATCGCCCTGGTAAACGAGCTGAAGGTCCTGTTTGCCAGGATGGACATCGACATCTGCGAGGTAATAGACGCGGCCAGCACCAAGCCTTTTGGTTTTCAGGCGTTTTATCCCGGCCCGGGCCTCGGCGGGCACTGCATCCCCATCGACCCCTTCTACCTGACCTGGAAGGCGAGGGAGTACGATTTCCACACCAAGTTCATCGAACTCGCGGGCGAGATAAACGCCTCCATGCCCTACTACGTGGTCCACGAGACCATGGAGGCCATTAATGGAAACGGAAGGAGCATTCGGGGCGCGAAAGTCCTCATCCTCGGCCTGGCGTACAAAAGAGGGGTGGACGACCCCCGCGAGTCGCCGTCGCTTAAGATTATCGAACTCCTGAAAGACCGCGGTGTCGAGGTCGACTACAACGACCCCTATATTCCGAGGCCCCCCAGGATGCGGAAATACGACCTGGACATGGAGTCCGTGCCGTTGACCCCCGAAAACCTGAGAAAATACGACTGCGTTCTGGTGGTTACAGACCATCCCGAGTATGACCCTGATTTCATCGTCGAGCACTCAAACTTCGTCGTCGACACCAGGAACCTGATAAAGGACCGGAACGGAAACTCCAAAGTCAGGAGAGCCTGAAGTCTTTCCTCCCCTGCTTTTCGGCCTGCGAAACCGCTGCTGGTCATGTTTTCCGCCGCCGGCCCTGTTCTGCCCAGAGGTTTGTTTTTTAGGCAGCCCCTTGCAGTAAAAAGATATTTTTAGAGGGCGCCTTTAGTGAATATGGTGATTTCGCTTGAGATATCAAGTATAAAATCCACCGTCTGGGTAAAGACCATCACGGTTTTGCCCGAGTCCATGTAGCCTTCCACAGTACCGAACCCTTCGATGGTTACGGTTCCTTCCGGGGTAATGGACAGGGCCCTGTCTATTTCCCCGCTTTCACCGCTGCTGTTTTCGTACGAGATGCCGGCCGTGCCGTCCGGGGCAATCATGGCCGTGCCCTTTCCGGCAACCGGGGAATAGGCGCCTGTTGACAGGGTGCTCATCTTCCATGTGCCTTCAAGGTCGGCCGTGGAATAGACGGCAGCCTGTCTGGTCAATACGGCAAGTTCCATGGTATCGTTATGCCATTTGTCGGTCCAGACTATGACCGTTTTATCAGAATCCATGCGGCCTTCCAGAGAGGGATACTCATCGATAGTGATAATTCCTTTTGCCGTGATATTCATTATCCCGCCGTAGCTCAGGTAGCCGGGGTCGCCGAAAATATCCGTGGTCGTTGCGGTGAATTCCCCTGATGCATTTACCGTAAGCGCGCCCCTTTCCCACCAGGGCGAGCTGGGGCCGGAGACCAGGATGTTTACGCCCCAGGCGCCTTCGAGGTCGGCGAGGGAGTAGGAATCAGCCTGCTTAAGCGCGGTAAACAGGCCGGTCGGGTCGTTGTTATATGCGGTTATTCCATGTATAACCGTATCGTTGGAATCACAGTGGCCCGAAAAAGTGCCGTCGCTCCCAATCGTAACCGTCCCGTCATCCGATATGGTTAACGTGTCCGTGGTGTTGTCGCTCGTCCCGCTGCTGTCAACGGTCAGGACGGATGCCGAACCGTTTGAGGATACCTCCATTGTGCCTCTTTTCCACCAGTTATCCTCGGAGCCCGAGGCAAGGAGGTTTGTCCCCCACGTGGCCTCAAGTCCGGGTGTTGGGTTTTTATCCCGGGGTGCGGAGCCGCTTTCCCCTCCACCTCCGCAGGCGGCCAGGGATGCCGCCAACATGCCGCTCAACAGCAAAGCCGTAATGTTTCTCAGGTGCTTTTCCATCTCTCCTCCTTTTAAAAAGAAATTATTCCCCTTCATGTCATCTTCCCGAGAACTCCCTGTCTTGATAACGGTTTTTTTCGCAACAACGTTTTTGCAACATCGGCGCCATCGGCCCGGGGGGAGAAAAGATTGTAAAGAATGCCGACAGGGGAGCGGGAAGGTCTTTCAGCTCTCCGTTGGCCGGTTTTTCGCCTGGCGGCCGCAAGGCCCTTTTTTTCCCGGGCAATCTCTCCCGGAGGAGCGCCCGCCGCGGGGAGAGGACTTGCAGCCTTGTGTCGGAGAAGTTTACGGCAGGGAGGATGCTTCAAAAAATGCCAATAAAAACGGCGCATTGGATGCTGGCATTGGTGTTGCTATGTCTTGTGCGGAATTCAAATTTGATTGATTAACAACTCAAGAAAGGAGGCTGTCATGAAAAAGGAAAGGTTCTTAATCGGTTTGCTGGTCATGGCGCTGATGCTTGGCCTGGGCGCGGCTGCATATGCGGTGCCCTCCCTCGGCGTCGGCACGGGTGATTTCAACTGCACGGGGGCAACGGAATACTGGGATTGCTTCAGCGGCAATCTCGGGGGCCACGGTTTTGCGCTTCCGGCTTCCGGCGTGACAGACGGCATCACGCCGTTTACAAACATTGGTGGAGCCAACATCTGGCTCCTTGCGGAGCCGGGCATTGACCCTGTTTCGTTTGCCGCCGGAGGTACGACGTATCTTTTCGATACCGTGTTTTCGCCCGGCGTCGCTTTCGGTTCCTACCAAACGCCATATGAAGGGGCAAACCTCGGGGAGGTGGACGGCGACTGGTCCGCACTTCCCTCCCCCTTTAATCCCGCGACCTTCTATGGCCTGCCCGGGACCCTTGATTACAGTGGAGACGCCGCTGGCAAGTGGGTCTTCCTGGTCGCCGATGATAACGGCATAGGCGGGTTGCAGGGCAATGGCATGCCGGGCAAGCACGACTCCTTCTCCCCGAAGACCACCGGCGCGGTCGGCGTGCCCGAGCCCTCGACGCTTTCGATGGCGGTTGTCGGCGGGATTATCCTCATCGTCGGGATAATCGCAAGGAGGCGGGCGTACGGGGCGGCGTAAGACGGGTAGTAAGACGGGTATTTTGTTCAAACCGAAAGGGCTGCCCCGGAAAGGGGCAGCCCTTTAATTTCGGCCTTTTTCCATTCCCCTTTTGGCATAGCCCGGATATTGCACGAGTCTGGTTTGCCGCAGACGCAAGGCGCGCGGGGCGCGAAGGGGGACAGCGTCCCCCGGCTCTATCAATACCGCGAGTGGCCCGCAACGCCGCGGATGCGGTAATTCGCGGGGGTCCGTGACCCCCGGGCTCGCCCGAAGGGTGAGTGCTCCGGAAATTCCGTTAACTTTTTCAGGTGACAAAACGCATCTAAAACTAAAAATAGAATATTCCTATGGACATTTTGTATTTTCATGCCTTCTGTTCTATTTTTCATAATACTCATGAAATATCCGGGATAGGGGCGTGGGTGCGGCGCTCCCTACTCGACGGTTACGCTCTTTGCCAGGTTGCGCGGCTGGTCCACGTTGCAGCCCCTGAGCACGGCGACGTGGTATGCGAGCAGTTGAAGGGGTATGACGTTGACAAAGGCCGAAAGCGCGGGGTGGGTCGGCGGGACCTCGATAAGGTCGTCCACCTTGTCCCGGAGGCAGGAGCGCTCGTCGGTTATAGCTATCACCCTTGCCCCTCGGGCCCTTACCTCCTCTATGTTTGAGAGGTTTTTATTGTAAACGTGGTCCACCGGGGCGATTATCACGACCGGAAGCCCGTCCTCTATGAGGGCGATGGGGCCGTGCTTTATCTCCCCCGCCGGATAGCCTTCCGCGTGGATATAGGATATCTCCTTGAGCTTCAGCGAGCCCTCAAGGGCGATGGGGTAGTTGATGCCCCTGCCGAGGAAGAGAAAACCGTTTGCGTGGATTAGTTTTGCGGCAAGCTCCTCTACCTCCCTGCCTTTTGTGAGCGTCTTTTCCATGAGCGCGGGCATCCTTTTGAGCTGTGCCTTCAGGGGGTTGGCCTCCTCCGAAAACAGCCTCCCCCTTTTTATCCCGAGCGCTATGGTGAGGAGGCAGAGGGCGGCCATCTGTGCGGCAAACGTCTTGGTGGAGGCCACCCCTATTTCGGGGCCACCCCTGGTGTAGAGGACGGAGTCCGCCTCCCTGGCCGCGGTACTCCCCACCACGTTGCAGATTGTGAGCGTCCTTGCGCCCTTTCTCTTCGCCTCCCGCTGTGCGGCAAGGGTATCGGCCGTCTCGCCGGACTGGGTGATGGAGATGAAGAGGTTGGCGCCGTTTTCTATAATCGGCTCCTTGTAGCGGTACTCGGAGGCCGTATCGACGTCCACGTGGATATGGGCGATGTTCTCTATGATGTACTTGCCCACGAGCGCCGCGTGATAGGAGGTGCCGCAGGCCACTATCTGCAGCCTCCTCAGCCCCATAATCATTTCCTTGCCGAGGCCGAGCTCTCCAAGGAGCCTCGGGGGGTCGTCTATCCACTCTCTTATTGTGTCGTTCACCACGCGGGGCTGTTCGTAAATTTCCTTGAGCATGAAGTATTCATACCCCTCCTTTTCCGCCATGGAGGGCGTCCAGTCCACCTCGACGATTTTTTTCTCAAACGGTACGCGGCATTCGGAGTCAAGGTTTTCGAATTCCATCTCCTCGGGCCTCAGGGTGCATATCTGTCCGTCGTCGGGAAAGATGAACTTCCTTGTATACGGGAGCAGGGCGGGCGTGTCGGAGGCGAAGAAATTTTCCCCTTCCCCGCAGCCTATCACGAGTGGGCTTCCCTTTTTCACCGCGTAAAGCGTTTCCGGCTCCGTCTCGCTTATCGCGCCGACGGCGAAAGAGCCGTGTAATTGAGAGGCCGTTTTCCTGAAGGCTTCCTTGAACGTGAGCCCTTCTTTCAGGTACCATGCTATCAGCTGCGGGATGACCTCGGTGTCGGTGTCCGAAACAAACGTCGCGCCTTTTAAAAGAAGGTCTGATTTAAGCTCCCGGTAGTTCTCGATTATTCCGTTGTGGACCACGGCGACCCCCTCGGCGCCGTGGGGGTGGGCGTTGACCGATGAGGGCATTCCATGGGTTGCCCACCTCGTATGGCCCAGCCCCGCCCCTGCCGCGGGAGGAGACGGCGGCAGGATGTCCAGGAGGTCCTTTATCTTTCCCCTGCTCTTGTGTATCTCGATGCCGCCGCCGTTTTGGTAGGCAACGCCCGCCGAGTCGTATCCCCGGTATTCGAGCCTTTTCAGTCCGTCGATAAGGACGGGAAGAGAGTTTTTCCTTCCGACGTATCCCACAATCCCGCACATAACGGCTCCCTCTTTCCCCGGTATTTGCGCCTCCGCGTCTATGTTGTAGCAAGAAAAGTACCACCTTTCGAAATTAAAAATATCCTTGACAACGGCGTTAGGGAGGTCTAAGACTGTAATTATTAGGAAGCAAGGCATCCGAGGATGCGCTTAGCAGGAGGAGAGCTTGGTGGTTGTGGAGCAAATACATTGCTTTCGTACTGACCATACGCTTTGCATAAACGAGTGGGACGAAAACATGGCAGAGCTTACCGGGAAACGTTCCCCGGCGGTTATCGGGAAAAAGTACCACGAAGTCCTCCCCATGATATTGGCCGGGGAAGCGGACGCGGTAGGCGCGGGGATAAAGGAGGGAAAGCCCCGGACGCTAAAGGATTATGCGTTTAACTGTCTCGGCGGCCAGACGAAAGCCGATATAACGATCAGCCCTCTAAAGGACGGGGACGGAAAAGTCGCCGGCGCAAAAGTATGTATTTCACCAACCTCCACATGTTCGGTATTCAGGAAGCTCCAGGACTCGCAGCGTCTGATAGACATCGGTAAAATGGCCTCGACCCTCGCCCACGGGGTCAGGAACCCCCTTAACGCCATAAAGGGCGCTGTCGTCTACCTCGGGGAAAAGTATTCCGACGAGCCCACCCTTGTCGAGTTCACAAGCCTGATGGGAAGCGAGATATCAAGGCTCGATAATTTTATTTCGAGGTTCCTGAGCGCGTCCCTGTCGGATGCGGCGCCCTCCAGGGTGGACGTCAACTCCCTGCTCGAAAAGATAGAGGTCTTCACTTCCCTCCAGATGCAGGCCGGCAACGTGAAGCCCGTATTCGAATACGGTGATGTCCCCGAGGTGCCGATAAACACTTTCCAGTTCGAGCAGGCAATCCTGAACGTCATAAACAACTCGCTGGAGGCGATGCCCGGCGGCGGGCGGCTTGCCGTAAGGAGCCGGGCGGAAGACCGCTTTGGCTCCCGTGTTGCCGTAATCGAGATTTCCGATACCGGCAGGGGGATGTCCGACGCTGACATCACCCCGCCTCCGAAGGACAATGGAAGGGGTTTCGGGTTGTTTATCACCCGTGAAATCCTTCAGTATTACGGTGGCCGCCTCGAAATAGAGACCACCCGGGGCGAAGGCTCCACCGTAAGGCTGTGTCTTCCGGTAAATAACCCGGAGGTATGAGATGGACGCAAAAGGCAGGGTCTTAATCGTGGACGACGAGCCCAATGCCCTCAAGGTGCTTTCCGCGGTGCTCTCTGCCGGCGGCTACAAAGTCCTTGAGTCCACGAACGTTGACGAGGCCTCGGACTTGATGCGGAAAGAGGACGTGGACGCGGTAATAACGGACTTGAAGATGCCGGACAAGGACGGCAACCATCTTTTCGAGTACATCAAGGAGAACCATTCGGACATCCCGGTCATCTTCCTGACGGCGTTCGGGACCGTTGAGTCCGCCGTGCATGCGATAAAGGGCGGGGCTTTTGACTTTTACATAAAACCTCCCGATTGCACAAGGCTAAAGGAGAACCTCGCGCGGGCGGTCGAACTTCGCCGGTTGAAAAAGGAACTCGGAGACCTGAAAAGCAACTTTCCGTCCGACAACGGGCTGCACGTTATCGGGCACACCAGGACAATGCGCAAGATGGTGGAGACGATTAAGTCGGTCAGGGATTCCGAAAGCAGCGTGCTTGTCTGCGGGGAGACGGGCACGGGCAAGGAACTGGCCGCAAGGGAGCTCCATTACAGCGGCAAGAGAAAGGACGGGCCATTCATAGCCGTAAACTGCGCCGCCATACCGAGGGAACTGCTGGAGTCCGAGCTTTTCGGTTATGAAAGGGGAGCGTTCACGGGCGCCGTCTCAAGCAGGACGGGCAAGTTCGAGGAGGCATCCGGGGGGACGTTTTTCCTTGACGAGGTCGGTGAGCTTGAGCTTTCGCTTCAGGCGAAACTCCTGAGGGTGCTGGAGACAAAGGAGGTCGAGCGGCTCGGCAGCAACAGGAGGACAAAGGTCGATTTTAGGCTCGTCTGTTCTACCAACCGGAACCTCGAAGAAGAGGTAAGGGCCAGGAAATTCAGGGAGGACCTTTTTTACAGAATAAATGTAATAAAAATATCGACGGCTCCTCTGAGGGAGAGGGTCGCGGATATTCCACCGCTGGTCTCCGCCTTTGTCGGCGAGTACTGCTCCAGGGAGGGTAAGGTCCTCACGGTGTCGGAGCAGGTGATGGAAATATTCCGGAATTACCACTGGCCGGGCAATATCAGGCAGTTGAGAAACGTTGTGGAAAGGGCGGTCGTCCTCGCCAGGGGCAGTACGATTAGTCTCAGGGAACTGCCGGAGGAACTTTCGTCCGCGGCGAAGGAAGCGGCGCCCGATACTTTTTCCAGGACCCTGAGGGAGATGGAAATACAGGCCGTCAGGGACGCGCTCCGCAACTGTATCGGCAATAAGTCCAAGGCCGCCAGGATGCTCGGCATATCCCGTAAGGCTTTTTACAAAAGACTTTACGATATGGGGGGCTTCAACGACAATCCCCCCCGCTCCAATAATAAAGCCTTCTGAGCCGTTCCGCCGCAGCCTTGTTTCCGATGGGGACGAAATTTTAGTCCCATGCCGACCTGTAACCTATGGACACAAAAAATTCCTTTAAAATCCGGTGCCTGTAATTCTGCTTCCATTGGGTACAGTTCCGGTCGGCCCGAAAGGTGAGCGCCCCGGAAATTCATGGGCCTTTCCCGGTACAAACCGTTCACATGAATATGCATGGATGACCCTTGAATGCACCAGTGCATTCCCCGTGGTCTTGCCGCGGGGTTGCCAACTCCTTGCCTTTTCGGGATACCCTGAGGTCTCTGCCGCCCTTCCGGCGCCGGATTTGCTTCTTCTCCGGTGAAATGGCGCTCTGGTCAAAGAAAAAGATACTTTTAATCGACGAGGCCTGCTTTTCCCGCATCTGCTCCGCCATCCTTGTGTCCGAGGGTTATCATATCGAGACGGCGTCGGGTGCCGGGAGCCTGTCGCCGCTTCTGAACTCCAACGAGCTGGGCTTGATAATTACGAGCTATCCCTACGGAGCGTTCCTTTTCGAGAAGCTCAAGGCCGGGGGGATTCCGGCCATAATCCTGTCCGACCAGATAAACCTCGAACTCATCAACATACTTGAGGGGTTCAATCGTTCCTACTGTTTGATAAAGCCCCTTGACTACCGGAAGTTCAGGACCCTGGTAAAACGCGTCATGAGCGGCGACATGGGCATCAGCGGAGGGTATAACATTGTTTAGGACGGTCTCGGCGGCCCTGGCGGTATTTTTTATGATGGCGGGGTGTGCCGAGAATACGAAAGAGGAGATGTTCGGGGAGGGGCTTGAGCTTCTGGAAAGCGGCAACCCGAGGGGGGCCATCGTGCTTTTACGCAGAGCCCTCGACAGGGACCAGAACTTTGTGGAGGCCAGGTTTCAACTCGCGAAAGCGTATTTCGTGATAGGGTCTGTCGATTCCGCGGAAAAAGAGCTCCTCAAGGTCCAAAGGCAGCGCCCTTCCTCAAGGGACGTCCGTATCGAGCTGGCAAGGGTTTACCTTCGAAAGGCCAGGCCCGACGAGGCGCTTGAGGAAATTGGCGGCCTTGCGGAAGGTCCGTCGGACGATGCCGAGGCCCTTGAACTCGCGGCATTGGCCCACGCCGCGAAAGGCGATTATCCGTTTTCCATAAAATTGCTCAAGCGGGCGTTTTCCTTTGAGAGAGGACGGAAAACGGCCGCCATCTCGCTTGCCAGGGTTTACATGATGGCCGGGGAGGAAGGAAAGGCCGAGGCTAAGGTTAAGGAGCTGCTGAGAAGGTATCCCTCAAACAGGGACGCCCTCGGCCTGCTTGCGGCTCTCCGGAAAAGCAGAAAAGACATTGACGGGGCGCTTGAGAGCTACGAGCTGCTCTTAAAGACCAATCCCGCGGATTTCGAGGCCCTTTACGGGAAGGGCGCTCTTTATGCGGGTTCCGGCAGGTACACGGAAGCCCTCGCGGTATTGGACGAAATAATCGAAAAACATCCACGGCGGCCCGAAGGATACGTGCTGAAGGGAAGGGTCCTCTTTTATAAAAAGGACTTCGAGGAAGCCATGAACTTTCTTCAGCAATCGCTCTCGCTCCGCCCCGGCGCCGCGGCGTATTATTTTCTCGGCCTCTGCCATTACAACAAGAACGAACTCGAACAGGCGCTGAGCCGGTTTTACAGGGCGCTTGATTATAACCCGTCGCTGCTTGAGGCAAGGACGCTCGTGTCGTTTATTCTCCTCAGACAGGGCAGGACCGAGGACGCCATTTCCGAGGCCGTGAAGGTCACCGGTATGGACGGGGAGAACGTATTTGCCCATTACATACTCGGCAGCGCCTACCTGAAAAAGGGCCTGTATGAAGAAGGGATGCGGGAACTTGGCAGAGCCGTTGAGATAGCCCCCGGGCCTTCGGACGCCCATATAGAGAAGGGCCTCTATCAGTTCGGCAGGGGTGATTTGAAAGACGCGGGGGAGGAATTCGAGGCCGCCGTGAGCGCGGCCCCCGGGGAGCTGAACTCAAGGGTCGTCCTCGCCTCATACCATATGGAGAAAGAGGAGTTCCGGCGGGCAATAGAGGTCTTGAAGGGCGGTGTGAGGGGCCTCGAAACCGACGCGGTGCTTTTTAACCTTATCGCCGAGGCGTTTGGGAGGCAGAACAGGGTAGACGAGGCCATCCGGTATTTAAAGAAGGCGATAGGCTCAAACCCCGGCTACCTTGCCTCGTATTTCAACCTCTCCTCGCTGTATATGCTCAAGGGCGAGCACGAAAAGGCGGTGGTGGAGCTCGATGCCGCCGTGGAAAATTCTCCCGGAAACGTAAAGGCGCTGCTCGGAATCGCACGCATATACGAAACCGCCGGCGGAGACGGGAAGGCGCTCGGATATTATGTCATGGCCGAGGAGACGGGAAAGGCCGAGGGGAGCATGGCGCTGGCGGAATACTACCTGAGAAAAGGCAAACATGGCGAGGCCCTTGGCGTGCTCGGAAAGGGCATCGGTAAAAACCCTTCGGAATCCGCCCTTCACGAAATGGAGGGGAAAATACTCCTTTCGATGGAAAGGCCGCGTGAAGCCGTCCGGAGCTTTGAAAGAATCGAGAAGTTAAGCCCCGGCCGCGGGCTGCCTCTCATCGTCAATGCCTATGTGTTCATTGGGAAACACCGGGAAGCCCTGAGGAAAGTCCGCGAGGCCCTGAAGCGTGAGCCGGAAAGTCCCGGCCTTGCGGCGGAGCTTTCGAGAATATTATTGATTATGGGCAGGGAAAACGATGCAGTTGAAAACGCCGGAAAAATGATACTCGCAAAACCCGGCTCGCCGGTCGGTTACATGACGCTTGCGAGGCTCTACCGAAACATGAATAAGCCCGGACGGGCGATAGATGTGCTTATGGGGGCGAACGTCGCGGGAAGCGACAGGGCCGCAATATACGCGATGCTCGGGGATATGCACGCCTTTAGGAAGGATTACGCCTCGGCCCTCGACTATTACGGCAAGGCCGAGGGTGTAAACGGGGCGTATGTTCCGGCCGTATTCGGGCGGGGGGCGGCGCTTCATGCAATGGGCAGGAAAGAAGAGGCCGCCGCAAGCTACAAGAAAGTGCTGAGGCTTTCGAGAAACCACGTGCCGGCGCTGAACAGCCTCGCCTATCTTTACGCCCAGGGCGACACGGACCTTGAAACCGCTCTCTTATTGGCCACAAGGGCGTATATGACCGCACCCCGCGACGGCCCGGTACTGGACACCTTCGGTTTCGTCCTGCTCAAGAGCGGGAGGGCGGGGGAAGCGGCGGATGTCCTCAAGAGGGCCGTCGAGATTATGCCGGAGGACCCCTCGGTCCGATACCACCTCTCGCTGGCCTATAAGGAGCTGGGCGATAAACGCCGGGCGGTGGAGCACCTTGAGCGGGCGCTGAGGTCCGGGGATTTTACGGAGTCTGAACAGGCAAGGTCGTTGCTTGTCCAGTTAAAAGAGGGATGAGCATGGAGGAGGGCGCATGAGGGTTTCGGCGTTTTTTCTTTTTATCGCCCTGCTTCTGCCGCAGTGGGTTTTCGCGGAGGACTATATTATCGGCGAGGGCGATGTCCTGCGCGTTTCGGTCTGGGGCGAGGAGCAGTTGAGCCTGTCCGTTAAAGTCAGGCCGGACGGGAAGATTACCGTCCCCGCCCTGGGCGACGTGAGGGCGGCGGGGCTTACCACAAAAGCCCTGCAGAGGCTGCTCACGAAAAAATTGACCAGGCTTATCAAGAAACCCGTCGTCACCGTGATAGTCGAGGAAATAACCAACAACAAGGTCTACGTCTTCGGCGGAGGGGTGAAATCCGGAATTTACAACCTCACGCGGAGGACCACCCTTTTGCATCTCCTCTGCCAGATAGGCGAGTTGGACAACGCCGACCTCAAAAACGCCTATGTGCTGAGGAAAGGCGTGAAAGTAAAAGCTGATTTCCACAGGCTTTTCGTGGAGGGGGACATGACCGAGGAGGTGGCGATAAAGCCCAACGACGTGGTTTTCATCCCGGGCGTGGTCGATAAAAACGTATACGTGGTGGGCGCCGTTCAGAGGCCCAGGTTTATAGTGTACAGGGAGGGCCTGACCGTAATGGCCGCAATACTTGAGGCGGGCGGTTTCACGAAGTTCGCGAAGCTCAACAGCATCGTCGTTTTCCGGGAAAACGGGGGCGAAGAGCTTGCCATAGCCGTGAAGGCGAAAAAACTGATGCAGGACGGCGAGCTGGAGCAGAACGTAAAACTCAGGCCAGGGGATTATGTGGTCGTAAAGGAAGGGATGTTTTAGGAGCACGGCCATGGAACCGTCCGGGCAGGATATAAAAGGATATTTTAAGCTCGTCCGCCAGCGAAAGGGGCTGTTCGCTCTCAGTGCGATATCGGTCGTTAGCCTTTCGCTGCTGGCCGGTTTTTTGCTTCCCAATGTCTACGAGGCAAGCTGTACCGTATTAATCGAGGAAAACGTCATCAAGCGCCTCGTAAAGGACATTGCCGTAACCCCGTCCATGGAGGAAAGGTTCAGGGTCCTCGCTTACGCAATGGAGAGCAGAAGCCTCCTGATGGACGTGATGGAGGAAATCGGAATCGAAATGAGCGGGAAGTCGCCGGCGGAGTTGGAAAAACTCGTCAAGAAATTCCAGAGAAGGACTGAAATCGAAAGCACCGAGGAAATGGACCTTTTCACCGTGTCCTACAGGGACGGCGACCCCGTGTTCGCCAGAGACTTCGTAAACGCGCTGGTGCGGAAATACATCGAGATGAACGTATCCGAAAAGAGGGAAGAGGCATACGGCGCCAGCAGGTTCCTGGCCGAGCAGATGAGCTTTTTCAAGGAAAAGCTGGACGGCGTGGAGTCGGGGATGGTCGATTTCAGGAAGGAAAAGGGCATTTTCGTGGCCGTTGACGAGCGGAGGGTCGCGGAGGAGATAAAAGACGCCAGCGAGAAAATCGAGGAGTTGAAAATACTCAAGAGCGAGCTGAACGCGAAAAAGAAGATGATAAAAAAGCAGATGGAGGACGAGGACCCGTACACCGCGGCGGCGCTCGGCATGAAGCCCGAGGATACTTTGGGGGGCAGGCTCCTCATGCTCCAGGACAGGTTGAACATGCTTTTGACCAGGTATACCGAGACCCATCCAGAGGCGGAAAGGGCAAGGGCGGAGATAGAGTCCCTGAAAGCGCAGATAAGGGAGGGAAAGGCGAGGGGAACGGGCGGAGGGGGGGCGGGTTTTGAGATGGACCTTTCCGCTTTCACCCCCCTGCACCAGCAGTTACGGGAGGAACTGGCCAAGGGGGAGGTCGAGCTTGCCGCCCTTAACGCCAGGGAGCAGCACCTGCTCAGGCTCATAGAATCGAAGGAGGAATACCTGAGGGACATCCCGGCCGAGAAGAAGATACTTATCGACCTTGAGAGGGAGAGAAACACTTACGACAGCATCTACAAGGAACTCGTGATGAGCTTCGGCCAGTCCGAGGTCGCAAAGCAGATGGAGATACAGGACAAGGCCGCCACTTTCAGAATCGTGGACCCTGCCATCACCCCTGTGGAGCCGGTGAGCCCGAACAGGATGAAGCTTCTGTTTCTGGGCATATTCGCAGGGCTTGCGGGTGGTTTCGGGGCCGTTGTCCTCAAGGACAACCTCGACGACTCGGTAAAATCGGTAGAGGGCGTTAAATCTTTCGGCCTGCCGGTGCTCGCGGTAATTCCGACCATGAGCAACGAGGAGGAGCAGAGGAGAAAAAGGCTGAAGGACGTCTTTCTGTTCGGATTTACAGGGTTATATCTGTTGTGCGTTTTCGTCGTGATTTTTTTCGAGGTCTTTGTCTGATGCGAAGGCGTATGGCGAGGAGAAAATATGAGCAGGATTGAAAAGGCGCTTGAGAAGGCAACGCGGCTGAGAGACAACAGAAGCAGCGCTTTTTCGCCCGCCGGGAAGCGTGCCGAAAAGGAAAGCGCCGTTACCGTTGAAAACATAAGCCCCTACGCCGCCACCTTGCATGAGCCGGATTCTCCGGTTTCGGAAGAGTACAGGAAACTGAAGTCCATGGTCGTCAGGCTCACCAAACAGGGCGGGTTCAAGAACACCCTGGCGGTAATGAGCGCCGTAGGCGGGGAGGGCAAGAGCATCACCGCCCTCAACCTGGCGGTCGCGTTGTCCCGGGAGTACGACCATACGGTCCTGCTGGTGGACGCCGACCTCAGGAACCCGGCCCTGCACGATTATTTCGGCACGGTCCCGGAAGCCGGACTCTCCGACTGCCTCGCCGACGGGCTCGATATGCGGGTCGCGCTGCTTGACGTCGGAAAGGGGGGCTTTGCGTTCCTTCCGTCGGGCAGGAAGGCGAAAAACCCCGCCGAGCTCCTCTCCTCGCTGAGAATGAAGGAACTCCTCGCCGAGATGAAGCACCGTTATTCCGACCGGTATGTCATCATCGATACCCCGCCGCTGCTGCCGTTTGCCGAGGCGTTTTCAATCGGCTCCATGGTGGACGGCGTTGTCTTTGTCGTCAGGGCGGGCGCGGCTTCGAGGGACAATGTCAGGGACGCGCTGGATGTCCTTAAGGACTGTAACGTCCTCGGCGTCGTTTACAACGACGCCGGCGCGGAGAATCCATACGGGCGCTATGCGTGTTATAGCTCTAGATGCGGGAAGCCCGCGGAAGGATGATAATGGGCGCTTACGAGGAGTTTTTCGGCTTCAGGACAAAGCCCTTCGAGCTGGTGCCCAACCCGGACTTCATGTATCCGAGCGGCACGCATAAGAAGGCCATGACCTACCTCGAATACGGCATAAGGGAGAAGATAGGGTTTGTTCTCCTTACCGGCGAGGTGGGCTCCGGCAAGACGACCCTTATACAGGACCTGATAAAAAAACTCGACACGAGGGTGAACCTCTCCAAGGTTTTTAATACGAACGTAAACTGCGAACAGCTGCTTTCCATGGTCAACGACGACTTCGGGCTCGACGTCAAGGGCAAGGACAAGGTCATGCTGTTGAAGGACCTGAACGATTATCTGATAGCGCAGTACGCCGAGGGAAACCATTCGGTCCTGATTATCGACGAGGCGCAGAACCTCGGCCCGGAGCTCCTTGAGGAAGTCAGGATGCTGTCGAACCTCGAAACCGACCGGACAAAACTGCTACAGATAATCCTGGCCGGCCAGCCCGAACTCGGCAGGACCCTTGCCAGGGCCGAACTCAGGCAGCTCCGGCAGCGGATAAGCATAAGCTGCAACATCCTGCCGCTGACGAGCGAGGAAACCATAGAGTACATACTTCACAGGCTCGATGTAGCCGGCAACCGCCATGCCATAACGTTTCTTGATGGGACGGTCGATATCGTCCACAATTTCAGCAGGGGCATACCGAGGTTTATAAACATTATCTGTGATTTCCTCCTGCTCGCCGCGTTTGCCGAAGAGACGCGCCAGCTTTCCGTGGATATCGTCAACGACGTAATCCAGTCGATTGACGCCGAAAACAGGTACTGGCAGGACGAGCCGCACGGGCAAGGGGAAGCCAACGGCGGACAACTTAAGGGCCTGATGGAGCGCCTGGACAATATCGAGAAAGAGGTCGTTCGCACCAATGAACTTTTTATCGATTTTATCAACAGAAACCCGATAAGTTTCATGAGAGCGGGAGATTCCATTGCCTGCGAGGGAAGGCGGGCCATTATCAACGCGCTTAAAAGGTCAAAGCGGGTGCAATAGGGGTATTCCATGGGCGAGTCATATTCATGGTTTGTGCTTTACGTCAAATCAAGGCATGAGTTCGTAACCCGGAACGAACTGGCCGGAAAAGGCATAGAGACCTTGCTTCCGTCCGCCAAACGCTACAGGTTATGGAGCGACAGGAGGAAGCTGGTGGAGTTCCCTCTCTTTCCGGGGTATCTTTTTGTCCATATCCATCCCGACCCGGAATCATACGTAAGCGTCCTCAAGGCCAGGGGCGCGGTGACGTTTGTCGCCCTCGAATCGAGCAATCCCACGCCAGTGCCGTCCGGGGAGATACGGTCGCTGAAAGCAGTCGTCGAAAGCGGCAAGGAGATGGACATCTACCCGGAACTGAGGGAAGGCGCCAGGGTCAGGGTCAGGCGAGGACCTCTTGCCGGGGCCGATGGGGTCCTGGAGCGCAAGGGTGACGGAAACCGGTTTCTGGTAAATATACAGATTCTCGGCAGAAGCATCGGCGTAAGGATTTATGACGACGACATCGAGGCGGCCTGAGGCCGAAGGGGCCTGATACGCGGGGTTTCCGGCCCTAACCCGGCCGGGGCCGAGATGTCCGGTGGAGGCGAGACGAGCAGCTTTTCGGTTATCCCGTGTAACCGAGAAGGCGGAGCATTGCCGGAAGGGTTTTGTTCGAGGGGTTTCAAAGTCCGCCCTTTATTGGTCAGGTCGCACCCTGGCCCAGGAAGCCATGAGGTTTTATGGAGCAGGATGTCTCTTAAGACCCTCGCCCCCGTCTCGATGGCAATGCTCGCGTTCGTCGGCACGGCAGAGGGCGCCACATTCAAGCTGCGGCCGTTTCTTGCCGTTGTCGAAGAGTATAACGATAACATGCTGCTTACGAAGGAAAACAGGGTGGACGATTTCATAACGAGGGTCCAGCCCTCCATCCAGCTTGAATACGAGGCCCCCGCATGGGAATGGGACATCGGTTACCAGTTTGACTACAGGTATTTTGCCGAGCGGACGAGGAGCGACGAGGCAACCCATACCCTCGGCGCCAAGGGGCGCATCAATGTGTTCAGGGACGTGTTTTTTATCGATATAAGAGACGACTTCGAGCGGGTGACGCTGGACGTGACGAGAGACTTTACCAGGGAAAGCCTGATTGTGAACCAGTCGGACAGGAATATTTTCGTTCTGAACCCGAACCTGATGCTGAGGCTCGCCCCCACCGTATATCTAACGCCGGGCTACATATACGGAAGTATCCGGTACGAAGACGAACGCGGCATCGACAAGACAAACAACGCGGCGTATGTGTCGATTGTCAAGGAGATGTCGGAGAAGACGACTTTCAGCCTGGGATACAGTTATACGCGGGAAGACACGGATTTCAGGGATTTTGAGAAAAACGACGTGTTTGCGGGGTCAAGGCATGAGTACGCGGAAAATTCGTATTTCTTCTTTACGGTGGGCAATACCTGGCTCGACGTGGAAGGCGGGGACGCTTTCAGCCAGTTTTTCTGGGACACCGGACTAAGCCATGCCTTTGCCGCACTCAAAACCACCATTAAGAGCTCGCGCACGTATGATGAAAACCCCACGGGAAATTCTATACGGGTGAACAAATACGAGGCGTCCCTGGGCGAAGACCTCGAAAGGGCCTCTTTTAATGTTTCGGCTTCCTTTCGGGATTACAGGGACACGGTTACAGATGCGCTCCAGGCCAGAAGATACGGAGCGTGGGGCAGCGTCAAGTACGAGCTGAGCCCGCGAACGGCCGGGAGCCTGAACGTTTACGGAGAAAAAATAGAGAGAAAGCAGTCGCGTTCCGACCCAAAACGCTACTCCGCCACGGTGCGGTTGGATTATATGCTTTTTAAGGATGTCCTGTTTGCCGTTTCATACCAGTATGCGAAATCCGGGTCAAAAGTCGACCTGGACGATTACGAGGTCAACAGGGTATCGGTGGAAGTGAAGAAAACGTTCTGAGCGTTTTCCGAAAGGATATGAAAATGAAATCCTTCCTGAACGGCAAGGCCGCTTATCAGAAAAACAATGCGTGCTGCGAGCATTGTTCCGGACACTTGCTCGACCGGACGTTCGGACTATACGTCGAAGGACACTTCAGAGAGATACTGAACTGGGAAAGAAAGCGGACCGAGCGCTCACGGAAACCTTTTATGCTCATGTTGCTGGGCATCGGAAAAATACCTCACGGCTTCGAAAGGGATACGGTAACAAGAAAGACGGCCAATGTGCTTTTTTCCGTTACCAGACAGACGGACCCGAAAGGCTGGTACCGGGACGGCTCCGTCATAGGCGTGATATTTACCGAGCCGCGTGAAATTGACGACACCACCGCCGACATAAAGATATATAAGGAGCTCTCCAGGGAATTAGGCCCGGAAGATGTGCGAAAAATCGAGATCAGCACCTTTGTTTATCCCGAAAAAAAAGGCAGGCAGGGGCAGTACCGCCCGCCGGATTTGAACCTTTACCCCGACCTCTTGGACATGAATTTCTCGCGGAAGCTTTCCCTGTCGATAAAGAGGGCAATGGACGTCGCGGGCGCAGCCCTGGGAGCGCTTGTCTTTTCACCGTTTTTTGTAATTGTCCCGATTGCCATTATATTGTCGTCAAGGGGGCCGGTGCTTTTCAGGCAGGAAAGAGTCGGGCGGCAAGGGAGAAAGTTCATGTTCCTGAAGTTCAGGACCATGTTTGTCGGCAACGACGAGAGCGTCCACAGGGAATACGTAAAAACCCTTATACAAGCACGGAACAATATCGATGAAGACGGAGTCTTCAAGATAAAGGACGACTCGCGTGTGACGAGAATCGGCGGATTTCTGAGGAAGAGCAGCCTCGACGAACTGCCCCAGTTTTTTAACGTGCTGAAGGGCGATATGTCCCTGGTGGGCCCACGGCCCCCCATTCCGTATGAACTCGATGACTATGACATATGGCACAGGAGGAGGGTGCTTGAGGCGAGGCCCGGCATCACGGGGCTCTGGCAGGTGGAGGGCAGGAGTTCCACTACCTTTGACGAGATGGTGAGGATGGACCTCAAGTACATCAGCGAGTGGTCGGTATGGCTTGACATCAAGATACTCCTTCAAACCCCCCGGGCCGTTCTGTCCTTCAAGGGCGCTTATTAGGCAAGAGGCATTGTGGAGAGCATGATAAAAAGGGCGGATAAAGCCGGAGGTTGAGTATGCTGAGGATAGGCGTCATAGGGTACGGCTACTGGGGTCCTAATATCGTGAGGAATTTCATGGGCAACGAGGGGTCCGAGGTCGTCACCGTGTGCGACTTGAACCGGAACGCGCTAAAACGGGCGCAAGGCTCCTATCCCAATATGAATGTCACCACGGACTGCCGTGAGATTATCGATTCCCCCCGCATCGACGCCGTTGCGATTGTCACGCAGGTCTCGACTCATTACGAGTTTGCCAGGAAGGCTCTTCTGAACGGTAAACATGTCTTTGTGGAAAAACCTTTTACATCGAGCGTGGCCCAGGCGGAGGAGCTGATTGAGCTTGCGGAGAAGAAAAGCTTGAAGATAATGGTGGACCACACGTTTCTTTTTACCGGCGCCGTGAAAAAAATCAAGGAGCTGATAGACGCTGGCACACTGGGGGAGCTGTATTATTACGATTCCGTGAGGATAAACCTCGGTCTTTTCCAGCATGACGTAAACGTAATATGGGACCTCGCGCCGCACGATTTCTCAATCATGGACTACCTTGTCGGAGACAGAAGCACCGCGCTGGCGGCTTCCGGCCGGGCGCACGTCAACGGGAAAGAGGACGTGGCCTACGTAACGGTCTATTGCGAAAACGACATGATAGCCCACTTCAGCCTGAACTGGCTCTCGCCGGTCAAGGTAAGGTCGACGCTTATAGGCGGCGAGAAGAAGATGCTGGTCTGGAACGACGTCGAGCCCGACGAAAAGATCAAGGTTTACGACAGGGGCGTCGAGGTCAAGAGCACGGAAGGCATTTATGACCTGCTCGTAAGCTACCGCTCAGGCGACGTATGGGTGCCCAGGGTTGAGCAGACCGAGGCCCTCAAGCTTGAGGCCTCATATTTCATTGATTGCGTCATGAACGGTAAAACCCCGGTTAACGACGGACATGCCGGCCTCAGGGTGGTCCGGTTGCTTGAGGCGTGCAGCAAGTCGCTGGATAATAACGGGGAGGCTCAGCCCCTATGAGATACCTTTGCATAGCGGACGACGTCTGTCTGGGAAAAAACGTCAGGCTCTCGAAGTTCATCAACCTGTATGGGTGCTCGGTGGGCGACGATACGAAGGTCGGAGCCTTCGTGGAAATACAGAGAAACGCCAGGGTCGGCAACAGGTGCAAGATATCAAGCCATACGTTCATCTGTGAGGGGGTTACCATCGAGGATAAAGTCTTTGTGGGGCATGGCGTTACGTTCATAAACGACGGCTACCCGCGCGCGGCGACTCCGGAAGGAAAACTGAAAACCGACGATGACTGGCGTGTGGAGCCGACCGTGGTCAGAAGCGGTGTCTCCATAGGGTCCGGAGCCACGATACTTTCAAACGTGACCATCGGCGAGAACTCCCTCGTGGGCGCCGGGAGCGTGGTGACCAGGGACGTGCCGCCCGGGTCCGTGGTTGCCGGGAACCCGGCCAGGGTAGTAAGGAGAATTAAGGATGAATAACAGGGTGCCGTTTCTGGACCTTGTGGCTCCCCATCTGGAGCTCAGGGAGGAGTTGGTAGCGGTTTTCAATGAAGCCCTCGATAAGGGCGGGTTTGTCGGCGGGCCAATGGTGGAGAACTTCGAAAGGGATTTCGCGCAATACTGCGGCACCAAGTATTGCGCAGGGGTGGGAAGCGGCACCGACGCCTTGAGGTTCGCCCTTATCGCGGCGGGCGTTAAGGATGGCGACGCGGTCGTCACCGTGCCGAACTCCTTTATCGCCACCTCGGAGGCGATTTCCCAGGCCGGCGCCTCGCCCGCGTTTGTGGACATCGATAGGCGCACTTACAACATGGACCCGGAGAAACTCCGTGAGTACCTGGAAACGCAATGCAATCTGGACGAGACCTCGGGGAGGCCGGTTGACAGGAAAACGGGCAGGAGAGTCTCTGCCCTGATCCCCGTGCACCTTTACGGGCAGACGGCCGAGATGGACGCCATCCTGGGGCTTGCGGAGAAATACGGGTTATACGTAATCGAGGACGCGTGCCAGGCCCACGGGGCCGAATATTATTCCATAAAACAAAACCGATGGCTGAAGGCCGGCTCCATGGGCCTGGCCGCTGCCTTCAGTTTTTATCCCGGAAAAAACCTTGGGGCCTGCGGAGAGGGCGGGGCGGTCACGACGAACGACGAGGGTTTTGCGGCGAAGGTCAGGATGCTCCGGGACCACGGGCAGACCAGAAAGTACCGCCACGAGATGGAGGGCTACAACGGCAGGCTCGATGCCATACAGGCGGGCTTTTTGAGGGTAAAGCTCAGGCGCCTGACCGGATGGAACGAAAGCAGAAGGAGGAACGCCCGTTACTATGACGAACTCCTCGGAAAGGTGGGCGGTGTTGTGACTCCACATGAGCCTTCCTGGTCGAGGGGGGTTTACCATCTCTACGTAATACGGAGTCCGGAAAGGGAAGGGATTGAGAAGCATCTTACGGAAAACCATGTTTTCACCGGGCTGCATTACCCGTGTCCGCTTCATCTGTTGAAGCCGTACGCTGGCAATGGCCACGGAGAGGGCGACTTCCCGGTTTCGGAAAACGTTTCGAGGGAAATCCTCTCTTTGCCCATGTACCCCGGGCTCAGGGACGTGCAGCAGGAGTGGGTAGCCGAGAAAATCACCGAGTACCTGGCATGCGAGTCGAAGTAAGGATTATAAACCCGGTTGATTGTTCCGGGTGGGACGACATGCTGTTGTCCGCGCGGGGCCATTCGTTTTTTCATACCGCGGAATGGGCGCGGGTGCTCAGCGGGGCATACAGCTATACCCCCTTGTATTTCAGCGTGCTCGATAACGGCAGGCTGCTGGCCCTGATTCCGGTAATGGAAATAAACAGTGTTTTTACGGCAAAGCGCGGAATATCGCTTCCTTTTTCCGATTATTGCGAACCCATAATTGCCGAAAGAGGCCTGTTTTCCGTCGTATTCAACCGGATGATAAGATACGGGAAGAAGGCCGGGTGGAAGGTCGTCGAGCTGAGGGGCGGCAGGGGGATGCTGCAAGGCGTTGCCTCGTCGTATTTTTTCTCTCACACGCTGGACCTCACGCGGGACGAGGAGGGAATCTTTTCTAAATTCCGCAGCAATACGAAGCGGAATATCAAAAAGGCCATGAAAGAAGGGGTGTGCGTCGAGATATGTAACTCGCCCGAGTCGATAAAACAATTTTACCGCCTTAACTGTCTGACGAGGAAGGAGCACGGTCTTCCTCCACAGCCGTATTCGTTCTTCAGGAAGCTGCATGAAGAAGTCATTTCCAGGGACATGGGGTTCGTGGCTTTGGCGTCATATAAAGGGCAAAAGATAGCCGGCGCGGTATATTTCAGGTTCGGAGACACGGCGATGTACAAATACGGGGCATCTGACAGGAGGTTCCAGCACCTCAGGGCAAACAACATGGTCATGTGGGAATCGATAAAATGGCACGCGGAGAAAGGCTACAGGCGTTTTTGCTTTGGAAGAACGGAGCCTGAAAACAAGGGGTTGAGAGTTTTCAAGTCCGGGTGGGGAGGAGAGGAGAAAGTCATTTGCTATTACAAGTATGACCTGAGGAAAGAAGATTTCGTGTGCAATGGCGCAAGAGCGGGCGGTCTGCGGCGCCGGATTTTAAAAAGGATGCCCGTCCCCCTGCTGCAGGCCGCGGGAACGGTGTTGTACAAACATATGGGATAGGCGACGTAAAGGGCGTTCGTCTTCAAGCGCAATAATTTTTGAAATGGTCACCAAAATTTACTACCATCTCAAACCGGCGATTCCGAGGGCCCTGCAGATTCATGTGCGGAGAAAATATGTCGCCCGAAAGCGTCCGAAGTGCGCCGGCATATGGCCGATTGACGAATCAGCGGGCACTCCCCCGGCCTGGTGGAAGGGATGGCCGGAGAAAAAACAGTTTGCCCTTGTCCTTACGCACGACGTTGATACGGCAAAGGGCCAAAAAAAGTGCGGTGATTTAATCAAGCTTGAAAAGGAAGCCGGTTTCCGTTCTTCCTTTAATTTTGTCCCCGAGCGCTATAAGGTTTCCTCTGAACTTCGTGATTATCTCATGCGAAACGGGTTTGAAGTCGGGGTGCACGATTTGTACCATGACGGCAGGCTTTATAGCTCGAAAAAAGAGTTCGCGAAGCGGGCAGAGAAGATCAACAGGTATCTGAAGGAGTGGGATTCCGTTGGGTTCAGGTCCGGCTCGATGATGTGTAATTTACGATGGATACGCTCCCTGGACATAGAATACGATGCCTCGACTTTTGATACGGATCCTTTTGAGCCGCAACCTTATGGAACAGGGACCATTTTTCCATTCAGGGTGGTGGGCAACCATGGCCGAAAAGGATATATTGAACTCCCATATACTCTCCCGCAGGATTTCACCCTTTTTGTCCTTATGCGGGAAAAGAGTATTGACATCTGGAAGAAAAAACTTGACTGGATAGTCGAATGCGGCGGCATGGCCCTCTTAAACACACACCCGGATTATATGTGCTTCGGCTCGACGGGGGCAGGCAACGAAGAGTACCAGTATAAGTATTATGAGGAGTTTCTCATGTATATGAAAACGGAATACAAGGGACAATGCTGGCACGTTTTACCAAGGGAACTGGCTGGTTTCTTTCAGGAATCGATGCCTGCGGAGACGAAGAACCAGTGAGGGACTATCACATGAGAATCTACATCGAGCGTGATGGCTGCAAGAGGAGGGGAGCCGAGGTATCGAAGCTCGGCAGGTACTTCGTTTTAAACGGCTACGAAATCGTTGACAAGCCCGAAAAAGCGGATTATATCTTATTGGCTACATGTGCGTTTAAGAGGACGGAAGAGGAGAACTCATTAAGCAGGGTCGAGGCCCTTCAGGGCTACAACGCTAAAATGATAGTCTTCGGCTGTCTTCCGGATATCGCCCCTTCCAGATTTCGGCAATTCTCGGAAATAAACCATGTTTCACCCAAAAACATTAATAATATCGATTCATATTTCGATAACATCAGCATTAAATTCTCTGAAATCGAAGAGCAGGATGAAAGCATTAATGAGATAGAACCTACACCTTTAAAAACCGCTTTTGCCAAGCTTCTGAGAGAATTTGAATTTTCCGGAGAAACTTTCAACAAAACAGTACGGTATGGGAAAAAGAGGGTCAAGGATGTTTTCAAAAATAAGAAGAGTTATTACCTAATTACAAGCAGGGGATGCCTTGGAGAATGCAGTTACTGTGCAATTAAATATGCTATCGGCCCAATCAATAGCAGGCCCCTTGAAGTTGTGACGAAGGAATACAGGAAGTGTGTTGAGGCCGGATATCGTAATTTTATCGTTGCCGGCGATGATGTGGGCGCGTATGGAATTGACAGGAACAGCAGCTTTCCGGAACTTGTGGAATGTCTTTTGGGGGAGACGTCCGATAATGGCGGGATAGGTTTCCATATAGACGAAATTCATCCAAGGTGGTTGATACGGTACCATGACAGGTTTATTGAACTCCTTGCATCAAAGAGGATAAAGAGCGTCATGTGCCCCGTCCAATCGGGGAATAACAGGATTCTTGGACTGATGAAGAGGAATCATACCGCGGAGGAGCTTCTTCAAGTCATTGGAGGCATACAGCGGACCGACCCGGCAATAAGGCTCTCCACACAGATAATGGTCGGTTTTCCTTCCGAGACTGATGGGGAGTTTGCCGATACCCTCGAGTTCATGAAAAAAGCGCGCTTCAGCTCCGTAATAATATTTCCATATCACGAGAAGGAAAAAACCCCGGCCTCGAAGTTGCCGGACAAGATGCCGGAACATGTGATTCAGCGGCGAATTAAGGAAGCCCAGGAATATCTCAAACAGGAGAATATCCAGTATTTCTTTAACTGTGCGCATGTCGAAACAATCTGAGCCGCCTGCCGTTGCCCCCGAAGCTCTTTTAGATAACGCAAATATGTTTGGACGAGACAGAAATTCAATGCCGGCCGTTGTCCTTTCGAGCCATACCAGCGGCATGGGGGTAATATCCGCTCTCGGGTTAATGGGCGTGCCTGTGGTGGCCGTCTATTACGAGAAAAAGGATATGGGGTATGTTTCAAAATATGTAAAAGAGAGGATATGCGCTCCACATCCGGAAAAGCATGAAAGCGAGTTCATAAGCCTGCTTTTGGAAAAAGCCTCACGCTACCCGGGTTGCCTGCTTATCCCGGCTGATGACGAAACACTCGGGGTGGTTTCGAGGCATAAGGCCCTGCTTGGGCGATACTACATTGTGGCATGTACGGGCTGGGAAGTCGTGGAAAGGTTGATCGACAAAAAGTACATATATGCCCTGGCGGATGCAATCGGCATAGCGACCCCGAAAACGCTGGTTCCCGGGTCAGCCGACGACGTGGAGAGCTATGGCAGGAGCATTGAATACCCTTGCGTTGTAAAGCCATGCCAAAGTCACAGGTATTTTGAAGTTTTCAGGGTAAAGATGGTTTGCGTCGAAAACCTTGACCATATGTTGTCTGTTTACAAACAAGCCGCGGCCGTGGGTATCGAGGTTATGCTGCAGGAATACATTCCCGGCGATGATAGCCGGGGCGTGAATTATAATTCGTATTTCTGGGATGGGGAACCCTTGGTGGAGTTTACCGCGCAGAAGGTAAGGCTGTCGCCCCCCGGGTTTGGCGTCCCCCGGGTGGTGCGGAGCAAGGATATCCCGGAAATAATCGAACCGGGACGCAAGATTCTCAAGGCCCTGGGGTATTACGGGTATTCCTGCACCGAGTTTAAAAAAGACCCGCGAGACGGCGGCTATAAGTTCATGGAAGTAAACGGCCGCCACAACCGGTCCACGCTTCTTTCCGTGCGGTGCGGCATAAATTTCCCCTGGCTCGAATACAGGCACCTGATGCGTGACGAACTTCCGGCGGCGACAGGCTACAGAACCGGCGTCTACTGGATTGATGAATTCAGGGATATGTTCAGCAGCGCAAGGTACAGGAAAGAAGAACGGTATCCTTTAGGTCACTATATCCGTCCATATGTCAGCCCGCACGTATTCTCGGTGTTGCACTGGAAGGACCCCATGCCCTTTGTCAAAAGATGTGTCGACTCCATCAAGATGGTTTCCCGACATGTCCTTTCTTTTTTGAAAAACGATTTTCCGAGGAAAGAGGTGCAAAAATAATGCGTAAAGACGCTATCCGGCTCGAAGAGGAACGGCTGAGGGGTATTAACGATATCCGGGAATATCCGAGCTTGCATGAGAGGCACAGGATATTTCCCGGTATTCTTGAACTGCGGAGCCACGGTAGAATACTCGACATAGCCGCGGGAGTGGGCGTGGTGGGGAAGAGAATTCAGGAACATTACCACGGTGAGCTGTTATGTAACGATATCTGCCCGACATGTGTGAGGACCATGCAAAAAAGCGGTCTTCAAACGGTGTCTTTTGACATCGACGACAGTGAAAAGCCATATCCGTTCCCTGACGGTCATTTCAACGCGATTATCGCACTCGCTTCCATTGAGCACTTAATCCACGTGGACCATTTTTTGAAAGAGATTTACCGCCTGCTGGACGATGGCGGATGCCTGTACCTTTCCGCTCCCAACTATTCGGGTCTGTCATACCTGATGCCTTTTTTGCTGACGGGCAAGACGTTTCATGACCCCTTTGGCGAGTCTTCGCGTTACGAGTTTTACGCTCATGTCAGGTATTTCACATATCGGACGCTCCTTGAGTTTGTGAGTTCGTTTGGATTCGCTGCGGACACCGTCTATCTTGCCGTGCCGGAAGGCAGTTCGCGTTTCAAGAAATTGAAATCGAACTCAAAGACGAAGGCATTAACTTTTAAGTATGTCATGAAATATATTTATAAGTTCTTTTCTCCCCGATGGGCGGCTGAGCCGGTAGTCTGTTTCAGGAAATCCGGCGATAGCCGGAAAGTAAATTTCAAACCAAAGAAAATTGTCCTTTAAGTTCTTTAATGTCGAGGAGAGTCCCGGTGCAAAAAAAAATCTGGATTGACCTTGATAACTCGCCGCATGTGCCGTTTTTCAAGCCGATCATTGATGAATTGGACAGAAGGGGTTTCACGATTATTCTGACTGCTCGTGACTGTTTCCAGGTGTGCGGTCTTGCAAATTATTATAAGCTGCGCTACAAACGAATAGGGCGACACTATGGAAAAAACAAGTTTCTCAAGGTGTTTGGCCTGCTGTTAAGGACTGTGCAGCTTACGCCTGCTGTCTGGAGTGAAAAACCGGACCTGGCGGTGTCTCATGGGTCAAGAGCCCAGTTGACCCTCGCAAAATTACTGAAAATACCTTCGATAGTGATAACCGATTATGAACACGCCAAGGCGCTTATTAAATTCATTTCCCCGTCGTGGGTAATAATGCCCGAGGTGATTCGAGATGATGAATTCAATCTCGACAAGGCAAGGGTTCTCAAATATCCAGGCATCAAGGAAGATGTCTATGTCCCCGGCTTCAGACCGTCTTATAACATACTGGATGAACTGGGGATCAAAGAGAGCGACATAGTGGTCACCATCCGCCCGCCGGCGGCAGAGGCACATTACCGCAGTCCCCAGAGCGAAGAGCTGTTCAGGGCGGTAATGGAGTTTTTATGCGAAAAGGAATGCGTCCGGCTTGTCATCTTGCCGAGAAACGAAAAACAGGCCGCTCGATTAAAGAAAATTTGGCCGTCTCTGTTTGCTGAAAGGAAAATCATTATACCGAATCATGTGGTCGACGGGCTCAATTTAATATGGCATTCGGACCTTGTCATCAGCGGAGGCGGCACCATGAACAGGGAGGCCGCGGCATTGGGCGTTCCGGTATACAGCATCTTCAGGGGAAAAATCGGAGCTGTTGACCGGCATCTGGCTGACATTGGACGTCTTACGCTTCTGGAAAACGTGGAGGACGTCAGGGCGCAAATAAAATTGTTAAAGCATCATCGACCGAACAAGCTCAATGTTTGTGGCGTCACGCTAAAAAGCATCGTAGATAGTATTGATGAAGTGATGGCATTCAGGTCATAAGTGGCGGAATATACTTGTAAAGGCATAATTGGCCCAATGAAATGGGATGTTCATATAATTCAGGAAAGTTTTTTTCGATGTAAAAATATGGACTTTACCGGACAGCATGCCAGGGGAAAAGCTAACTTATTGAAAATAAAGAGATTATTTCTCTCACCACTGAGCGGATTAAAAAATTGAAAACTTAACCGGACAGTAATGAGATTACAAATGGATCCTAAACGGAAAGCGAATATCTCTTTTGCTCTTTGGGTGCCTTTTATCTGGTACGCGTTTGCTGTATCGCAAAGTCCCAGCCATTGGTTAAATCAATTTGGCGATAGTATAAGGGCGAGTTACCTGGGAGGTAACCCTGTCGAGAGAACTGTATATAGTATTTTTATAGCTATAGGAATATTAATACTTTTAAGAAGAAAAGTAGACTGGTCCCATCTGCTAAGAAATAATACATGGATTTTTGTATTGTTCCTTTATATGGCAATCAGTATACTCTGGTCCGATTTTAGAGGGGTATCCTTCAAAAGATGGATAAAAACAGCCGGTGCTCTTGTGATGGTTCTGATAGTCCTTTCAGAGTCCAAACCTTTCGAGGCAATGACAACACTGTTAAGGAGGTGCTTCTATCTTTACCTTCCGCTGTCGATCATATCTATCAAATATTTTCCAGCTATTGGTGTAACTAAAGATGGGCTGTCTGAAATGTGGAAAGGGTTGACATTACATAAAAACACTCTTGGTCAAGTGGTTATGGTCAGTGGGATCTACTTCCTATGGAATATTATGAGGGCCGGGAAAAGAAAAAAAATATACATTGACCTTTCTTATTTATTAATGGCACTGTGGTTGCTAACCGGCTCTCGTAGCGTTACATCAATATTCGGGTTTTTGTTCGGTGTCTGCATATTATTCATGCTTCACTTTATGAAATCAAATCCGAAATACATGGGGAGGCACATTATAATAGGTATTTTTTTCATTGCTTTTTCCTTCTTGATTTTTGAACTTGCGGTAGAATCATTTGCCCAGGAAACATTACTAACACTCGCTCTTGAGAGGTCAGGACGTGATATGACATTTACCGGAAGAATACGCCTTTGGAATGACATTATAGACATTGCATCCCTTCATTCAATATTGGGAACCGGATATGGTAGTTTCTGGATCGGAGACCTGACACATGATTTATGGGAAAGACACCGCTGGAGGCCGGGACAGGGACATAATGGCTATATAGATGTCTATGTTGAACTTGGTTTTGTAGGCGTATTTTTACTTATAGCTGTAATATTGTCTGCATATAGAAGTACAATGAGAAATTTTGCGGTTAATTTTGAATATGGGAGATTTCGCATGGTACTTCTCTCAATAATCTTATTGTGCAATATCACCGAATCAAACTTTCTAAACGGAACAAATAATTTGTGTTTTCTTTTTCTTCTTGCCGCAGTGAATATCTCAGATATTTCTCACTCTCATCATAAAAACATAGAAGATAAGCATAAGACTTAATAAGAAATAATCAACAGATTATCTGCATTTGAAAGAAATTCTATCAAATAGGGAAAAGCATATGGGAAACTGTCATATTTGTGTATGCATTTGTACATATAAGAGACAGCAGTATTTAGAGTTTTTATTAAAAAGGCTCCAAGATCAAAGGACTGATAGGTTATTTACCTACTCCATAATCGTAGTTGACAATGACCATGAGATGTCCGCAAAAAGTATTGTTAACGATATGAAGAAAAAATCCTCAATTGCCATAGATTATTACGTAGAGCCTGAAAAGAATATCGCCCTCGCAAGGAATAAGGCTATCCAGAATGCAAATAGTGATTTTGTGGCTTTTATTGATGATGATGAGTTTCCTGTTGATGAATGGCTCTTGTATCTATACAAAACATATAATTTTTACAAGGCCGATGGTGTTCTTGGACCAGTAATGCCACATTTTGAGGAAAGACCTCCTGAATGGATACAAAAGGGCAAATTCTGTGAAAGGCCAGCTTATGAAACAGGAACGGTAATGCATTGGAGAAATACTCGTACAGGTAATGTTCTGCTCAGCAAGAATATTTTTAAAGATGGAGACAATGTATTTAATCCTGCGTTCAAAGTCGGGGGTGAAGATGTCTATTTTTTCAAGGAAATGATTGATAAAGGATATGTTTTTATTTGGTGCAATGATGCCAATGTATATGAAATGGTCCCGCCTACTCGTTGTAAAAAAAGCTATTTTTTGCGAAGGGCATTCCTCTCGGGAAACGTATCATTAAATTATTTTAAAAAGAATTTACAAAATAAAGCCTATATTCTGATAAAGTCTGTAACCGCATTTAGCATATATACTCTCATTTTACCTTTCACATATTTTTTCGGAATTCATATTTTTTTAAAGTATTTAATTAAAGACATAAATCATATTAGCCGTCTTTTGGCTTTATTTGGAATAGTACGTGTTAAAAAGAGAAATCTTTAGATAATATTCTTACCTTGAAAAAGAATATATTGTTTGAATAAATTGATCTGAAAGGAGCATTTTGCCTGTGAATAAGTTATTGATCATATCCAATCGGGTAATGCATTATAGGGTTTCTGTTTACAATTATATTTCTCGGAGGTTTAAACAACATGGCTGGGAATTCATTGTTAGAAGCAACGAACTTCAAAAGCAAAACCCCCACCCCTTGGAATTCGATTTCAAGGAAATTGAATTCAAATTTAATAGATATAAAAGGGAAATCGAAGAGATCAAGCCGGATGTTGTAATAATTTACTTGCGTCTTAAGGACTTTATTGTCTGGCCATTAGTTCATTGGCTGAAGTTGAAAAAGATACCCATTGTTTATTGGACTATAGGTATTAATCTTTACGACTCGGATAATAAGTTTAGACATCTATTTTTCAATCATATTCACAGCATATGTGACGGCATAATTCTGTATTCAAAACATGAAATTAAATATATCAAGGGGAAAAATAGAAACAAAATATCAATTGCAAATAATACTTTAAATTTTGAAGACTTTCCTGAAATAAATATATCTAAAGAACAGATAAAGGAAGAGCTTGGCATTCCTTTTGAGAAAGTTGTTCTCTCTGTGGGCAGGATGGGTGTCGAAAATCAGAGAAAAAAGGTTCATCATTTAATCGAGATATTTAATGGTATAACAATGAAGGGAACTGGCCTTGTTATAGTTGGATCTGGAGTAAACAATGATCTGTTGAAGAAAATGAATAAAGATAATACAATTTATCTTGGAGAAATACACGATCATCATCTAATAAGCAAAATATTTAAAATGGCTGATATATATTCGATACCTGGCAATGTTGGCTTGAGTTTAAACCAGGCATTTTATTGGGGGTTGCCGGTAATTACCGCGAATGGATTCCAAGGTCCGGAATTTTATTACCTGATCAATGGATACAATGGATTCGTTGTTCCGAATAATGATCTATCAGAACTCAAGAAAAAGATACTGCATTTATTGAAAAATGATGATATCAGACTGGAATTCTCTAAAAACGCAAGAGATTATATCCTGGAAAACGCATCTGTTAGTAATATGTTCATGGGTTTCAAGAACTGTGTAGATTCTTTATTTGCTCATCGCGTTAAGGAAAAAAGAATCTTCAATCGAGGAAAGTTATCAATTAAGAGTTAAATGATGAGTGTGATTTGTATCACGTTTTTTTTTATGGTTTTCCTTTAATTTATTAATATAGCAGATTTAATCTGCTCTGAATGCAAAGTGCAGAGGAGAAGATATGAAACACCTGACATTTCTTTTAGTGATAATATGCTTATTTATCGGAGGTGGGAAAACCTATGCAGGTGTTATCCAGGCTGCAAGTACATCCCGGGCAGACATCCAGGCGGCTATAAACTCTGCAAGTGACGGTGACATTGTAGTAGTTCCGGCAGGTATTTCTACATGGACCAGCAGGGTTACCATATCCGCTCAAATTACTCTACAGGGTGCGGGGCAGAGGAAAACTGTTATTACAAAGACGGGTGGGGATTACGCATTATATGCAAACGGAGTTGATAACTTGAGGATTACGGGATTCACGATAAGGGGTGGCAACTATTCGTCAAATGGCATCAATCTTGCTGGAAACCCAAAAGGCTTCCGCATTGATAATAATAAGTTTACTCAATGTACCGGAAGCGCAGTTCAGATACGGGGCTATGCGAAGGGAGTAATTGACCACAACAATTTTATTGATAATCAAAAATATGATGTTGTTATATATGGTGATAATGATGCGGGATGGCAGAGGCCGATAAATTTAGGAACAGACGAAGCTGTTTATGTCGAGGACAACTATTTTGAACATACTAATACCCCAAGCAATGCACATTCCATAGCATCTAACCACGGTTCACGTTATGTCTTCAGGTACAATACAATTAATGACAACGGCAGTCTTAACACGGTTCCAATCGACGCTCATGGAAATTGCTACTATGGGCGGGGAAGTGTTAGTTATGAGATTTATAATAACACTATAAATTCAGAGCATAGTTATAATGGAATGGGCATCAGGGGGGGGACAGGCGTCATATTTGGCAATACCTACATTGGCGACTTCACTAATCCGATTTATTTGACTAATTATCGGTCATGGAAAACTAATTGTTCTACGGGCGGTATAGTCTCTGCATACCCTGCTCCTGACCAAATTAATAACCTCTATATTTGGGGTAATATATACAATGAACAACCGCTAACATCAGTTACCATAGCTTCAAGCGGTTACGCTTTTGACCATATTCAGGAAGATAGGGATTATTATTCTGAAAGACCTAGTTATACGCCATATGTATATCCACATCCACTTACCGGTGGTGCTGATACTACTAGTCCATCTCCACCATCAAACCTGAGGATTGTGCAGTTGCAGTAGGCATAAGGTTTTCTCACTTGTCCTTCGGAGAAACCCGCAATAGATGCGTGCTTTTAAAAAAAGCAATATGGCTTGACGCGCCGTGCAAGCCCTCCTGAAAGCTATCAGACGATTGATCCCTTGAAAATTCCCGCAGCCAGGCCTCGGCGTCCTGATAATGGATACAACTTTTCAAGCTCAAAGCCTTTCCCGGAGAGTGATCATAAGCGGTTTCTGGGTGTTGGCGATCAGGATGACCCACCAGGCTTTCAAGTTGGTCAGGCTGTTGATCCTTGCCCGCATCCTTGCCCCTAACGATTTCGGACTGCTCGGGATTGCCTTGTTGACATTAGGCGCAGTGGAAACATTCTCCAAGACGGGATTCGAAGCCGCCTTAATCCAGAGAAAAGATGATATAAGAAGCTATCTTGACAGCGCGTGGACTATCCTGGTTTTAAGGGGGGTTATCCTATTCGTGATCCTCTACTTGATTGCTCCTCATGTGGCTGTCTTCTTCGATACCCCGGAGGCAAAGCCTATCATTCGGGTTATAGGGTATTCAATCCTCTTTAAAGGTTTTACCAATATAGGGATAATATATTTTCAGAAGGACCTAGAGTTCAATAAGCAGTTCATCTATCGATTCAGTGGCACATTGGCAGATTTTATCGTCGCCGTTTCCGCAGCATTGATATTAAGAAACGCCTGGGCTCTCGTTGTCGGCCTGCTTGCGGGCAATCTAGTGGAATTTCTTATGAGCTACATAATCCATCCTTACAGGCCCCGCCTGAGTTCTGATTTCAAAAAGGCAAAGGATCTGTGGGGCTTCGGGAGATGGGTATTAGGGTCGAGCATGCTGATATTCCTGGTCAACCAGGGCAACGATATCATGGTCGGAAAGGTACTGGGTGCGACCGCGCTTGGTTTTTATTTAATGGCGTACAGGATTTCAACCATGCCTTCCGCGGAGATAAGCCATATGATTTCGCAGGTGATATTTCCGGCATACTCCAAGCTGCAAAACGACATGCCGAGGTTAAGAGAGGCATTCCTGAAAGTAACTCAACTTACGGCATTTTTGTCTTTTCCCATAGCAGGTCTGATAGTTGTTCTGGCACCGGACTTTGCCAGGATATTTTTAGGAGAAAAGTGGTTGGCAATAGTGCCAGCGATGCAGGTATTGGCATGCGCCGGGCCGATGCGATCAATAGCCGCCACATTCGGTTACATGTTTTACGCCATAGGGAGGCCAAAAACGGACACCGCCATGCAGATACTCCGCCTGTCGATATTGTCCGCCTTGATTTTGCCCTTTACCTTGAAGTGGAACATCCTGGGAACTTCAATAGTGGTTCTCTTGAACATATCCATCCCGGTTATCGTGTTTAGCCTGATAAGCATTAACATCACTAAATGCGGGATCAAAAAATATGCTAACAATTTCCTGCTGCCGTTGATAAACATGATCATAGTGGTGCTGCTCGTGCAGGGACTGAAAACCTTTGTCACTGTCGGGGCAGGAGAGTTTGTGGCGTTGGCGTGCACAGGCATTTTCTCTTACCTCTTGCTGACTTACTATCTGGACAGTTTTTTTAAATTCGGAATAAGCCCCTTGATAAGGGAACGCGTGTTCGCCAGTATAGTCAAGAGATGAAGAAAGAGCTGCCGGTCCAAAACAGTCAGTTAATCAAAATATCCTTAACCCTATAAAGGTCACTTCATGAAAAAGTCTTTTTTGGCATGTGCAATGCCGGATAAACAAAGAGGTGACGAACATGAAAAACAACGATCTCTGCATAAAGATCCGTGACAAGAAAGCCTGAATCGGCGTTATTGGCTTGGGATACGTCGAACGTCTGCTTGTTATCCATTTCTGCAAGGCGGGGGTTCTGGGTAATAGGCTTCGACAATGACGAAGATAAGGCTTCTCGGGAAGGTAAAAGCTATATCAAAACCCATTGACAGTGCCCATGTTGCACAATGCGGCAAGACCGCATGAGGCCACTATGAAAAAAATCTGCATTGTCGCCGGGGCGAGGCCCAATTTCATGAAGGTCGCCCCCTTGATAAGGGAGCTGTCCCGGGTGCGGGAAATCGAGACGCTGATTGTCCATACCGGGCAGCACTACGACAGGGACATGTCGGAAAGTTTTTTCGATGACCTGGAAATTCCCAGGCCCCATTTGTTCCTTGGCGTTGGTTCCGGTTCACACGCTGAACAAACGGCCAAAATAATGATTTCTTTCGAGGAGGTTCTGCTTCAGAAAAAGCCGGAACTTGTCATTGTTGTCGGGGATGTCAACTCTACGTTGGCCTGCGCATTGGTAGCTGTAAAACATGGCATAAAAATTGCGCATATTGAGGCGGGCTTAAGGAGTTTTGATAAATCCATGCCGGAGGAAATCAACAGGATTGTAACTGATGCGATTTCAGACTTTTTGTTTGTAACGGAGGAAAGTGCGATATTGAACCTTAGTAGAGAAGGGGTTTCGAAAGGAAAAATCTTTTTTGTCGGAAACGTAATGATTGATACTTTATTGCAATATAGGGAAAAAGCGAGACACTCGGATATTTTAAATAAAATTGGATTAAACAGCGCCTCCAATAGTGTTTTGGATTATGCGGTTCTCACTTTGCACCGCCCGTCAAATGTGGACGACAGGGGGAAGTTTATGGAAATCATTGATGCGGTGAGAGAAATTTCCGAGGTGGTGCCAGTCGTTTTTCCTGCTCACCCAAGGACGATGAAACACATAAAGGACTTCGGATATGAGGAATATTTCAAAATCTCAGAAGATAGCCTGAGTTATAAAGTCGCCAAGAGGGGAATTTACTGTATCGGTCCTCTTGGATACCTGGACTTCCTCCATTTGACCTCTCTGGCAAAACTGGTCTTGACCGATTCAGGCGGAGTCCAGGAGGAAACGACCATTCTCGGTGTTCCATGTGTCACCATTAGGGAAAATACCGAAAGACCAATAACCGTTACACATGGGACAAACAGAATTGCAGGGACGGAAAAGCTGTCAATTATTAATGAGTGTTTTGATGCGTTGCGTAACAGGAATGCTAAAACCGCTATCCCACCGCTATGGGACGGAAATGCGGCAAAGAGGGTGGTTGCCATTCTATTGGAGATATTTAATCATTCTGATGGGAATATCCGTGAGATGGCTTAAAAAGTCTATAAGGGGCCGGTTATCAAATTTGTTATTCGGATTACATCGAAACATGGTACTGTTTGAAAAAAAATCTTTTAAGACAAGCCGTTTTTGTTGAATGTACGGATCTTCAAGAAGCCCCCTCGGGACACCTGAAAAAGGCAAGTTCATCGTGTTGCTTTTAAATCTTTTAGAGAAAGGAAAAAACAAATGACCGGACTGATAGATGAGTTAAAAAGAGAAAATTCTCTTATTTTCGAAACCCTCAAGGACATCAAGAAACTTGGCGTCAGAACAAAAGAGGGGCAGGCTAAACTGCTGTCAGCCAGAGCAGGGTTGCTTGCGCACCTGAAAAGGGAGGACGAAGAGGTTTACCCCGCCCTCAAAATGTCCGCCGAGAAGGACGAGAGCCTGAAACGCATCATGAACCTTTTCGAGGACGACATGAAAGAGGTCTCAAGCCTCGCGAACAGTTTTTTTGAGAAATACCCGCAGGGCGGGGCCGGAATTGAGTTCATTACCGATTTTGGACAGCTTTTCATGGCGCTCAAGGTGAGGATAGCTCTGGAGGAAAATGTAATCTTTACCGAGTATGTAAACGGGCAGACAAGCTGTTGTTGAAAATATTGTGAGCCGCGCCGCCTTTACGCGACAAGCCATATGAAAACCCTTAATGCTGAAGGAATTCATCTTGAGCCGCAGTCGCGAGTTACCCCAAGGAATATTTCCTTCCTGCTGTTTAATATTATTGCCCTTATGATGTTTTATCGACCAATTCACGAGTTGTTTTCAATGTCGTTGCATAATAATCTTTACTCTCACGTGGTTCTGGTGCCGCTTGTAAGCGGGTATCTGATTTATTCGAGAAGGAAGATTATATTTGAGGACGTGAGGTATTCATTTCCAGCGGTCGCCGTTATTTTTGCCGGAATCTGTCTGTATCTTATTTGGAAAAAATCCCCTGGAAGCGTAAATCAAAACGACGCTTATTCACTCATTTCGCTTTCTTTTGTTATATTCTGGATAGGCGGATTCATATTCCTTTACGGGATTCGAGCATTCCGGCGTGCACTGTTTCCCCTTCTATTTCTTTTCTTTATGGCGCCGATTCCTACCCTGATGGCGGATAAAATAATCTGGGTCCTGGAGAGCGGTTCAACGGAGGTCTCTTACTGGCTGTTCGAGCTTTCGGGGATTCCTTTTGCAAGAGAAGGGTTTGTGTTTCATCTCCCCGGGCTGAGCATCGAAGTGGCCGAGCAGTGCAGCGGCATCCGTTCGAGCCTTGTGCTTTTAATGTTCGGCATTTTACTGGGCAACCTCTTCTTGAAAAGCCGGTCCGGAAGATTACTCCTGATTTTAGCGGTTTTTCCCGTAACCGTGCTGAAAAACGCCTTGCGGATTGTGATGCTTTCAGTCCTCGGGGCGTACGTCGATATAAGGATACTAGACGGCATCCTTCACCGGCGGGGGGGAGTGCCCTTTTTCGTCATAGCGCTTTCAATGCTGGTAATATTCCTTTGGGCTTTAAGGCTATCCGAAAAAAGCTTTAACGCCAGAGGTGAGACAAAATGTTTGAAATAACCCTGTCGGCCATATCCTCTTTTTTTCTCCTCGCCCTTTCCTTGTTCGTGATATTGAAGAAGAGGTCGGCCCCGAACGCGTCCCTTGGCGCCGTCCTGCTTTTACTTTTGGCAATCGAGCTTATGGACAGGTTTGCCCTTGTTCTTCCGGGAGAGCCCCTTGCGTTTAAAGGGGCCGCTCTTTTTTTCGAGTCGCTACTCCCTGCTGCTTTCCTGGCCTTCAGTCTCACCTATGCGCGGCAAAGGTCGGGGAACTTCCCCTCTTTTATCTGGGTTTTTCTCATGGCGTTGGCTGTCGCCTTCCCCTTGGGCGCGCTGTTTATTCCGCTCGATGATTTCTTCTATTCCCCCGACATCCGGTCGGAAAAAACGCTGTTTCTCGGTCAAGCCGGATATTGGTTTTATACTGGGCTAATGGTCTACTGCGTCGCATCTTTAGTAAATATAGAGGCCACTTTCGCGGCCTCCTCGGGCGAGGACAGATGGAGGATGAAATTCGAAGTCGTGGGGATAAGCGCCGTTCTGGCGGTGCTTGTATTCTATTTCAGCCAGGGACTTCTGTACAGGACCATAAACATGGACCTTTTGCCGGCAAGGTCGGGGGTAATGATACTGGCCTTCCTTCTTATAGGATATTCGAGGGCTTTCAGGGGCAATGACGTCCGGGTCGAAGTGTCAAGATACGTTGTCCATCGGTCGTTGGCGCTTCTCGTAATAGGGATATATTTTCTCGCTCTCGGGGTAATAGGCGAGGGCATGAGGTATTTGGATGTCTCTTTTGGACGCGACCTGACTATTTTCATCGCATTTGCCGGCGCCGCCGCAGTGCTGCTCGTTCTTTTTTCCGAAAAGCTCAGGAGAAAGGCCAGGGTGATTATCAACAAGAATTTTTATGCCCAAAAGCATGATTACAGAAACGAGTGGCTCAGGTTCACCGGCAGGCTCTCGTCCTGTAAGACGGCCGCTGACGTACAGGGCGTTATACTTGCCACATGCAGGGAGGCCCTGGACCTCAGGGGCGCTTCCCTGTACCTTGCGGCAGGAGAAAATAAATTTCTTCTCGGGGCGAACCAGGGGATGCCGGAAGAACCGCGAGAGTTTCGGGCTTCCGATGGAATGCTCGCGTATTTTATGGACCGGGGCAGGGCTTTCAGCCCCTTTGACGGAGAGTATGTCCCTGACGAAGAGGAAGCCTCTTTTGTCCGGCGCACCGGGGCGGCGTTGACAGTGCCCTTGATTGGCAACGATAAGGTCGAAGGCCTTCTGGTGTTCGGCGAACGGTTGAGCCGGGAGGAGTTTATCTATGAGGACTATGACCTCATGAAGACGCTTGCAAGGCAAGCTGCTCTTTCAATAAAGAAATTTTCGCTTTCGGAGGAGCTTGCCGAGGCAAGGGAGATGGCGGCGGTGGCGAGGATTTCCTCGTTCGTCATCCATGACCTTAAAAACCTCGCTTCCTCGCTTTCCGTGCTTTTAGACAATGCGCAGGATTACATGGATGAGCCGGATTTTCAGAAAGACACGCTCAAGACCATCGGAAACACGGTTGCGAGGATGAAGAGCATAATGCAGAGGCTGAAGACCATACCGCAAAAGCATTCCCTGCGCCCGCAACCAGTGGACCTGGCCCTTCTCTCAAGAGAGGCGGTGGGTGAGGTCGCAAGGGTAAAACCGGGGGCGAAGTTGGTATGCCGGGGCACGAAGGCGGCGTCATCTGTTGATGTCGAGGAGATAAGAAAAGTCGTCATGAACCTGTTGCTCAATGCGGTTGAAGCGTGCAATGGAGACGGCGTCGTAAGGGTAGGCACCGGCCGCAGCGACGGCATGGCATATGTCCGCGTGGAGGACAGCGGGTGCGGGATTGACGATGAGTTTATGAAAAACCATTTGTTCAAGCCCTTCAGGACGACAAAGCAAAAAGGGCTTGGCATAGGGCTCTACCAGTGCAAACAGATAGCGGAGGCGCATGGCGGCAGACTGGAGGTGGAAAGCGAGGTCGGCAGGGGTTCTGTCTTTACGGTGTATCTGCCGGCCCCGGCCTCGAGGTGCACAGTGTAATGGCGCGGACGTTTTTATGCCGCTTCGCGGCCTGCGCCTTTGCGGGAGGCCACAGGGAGACGCCGGGATGGAAAAGCTCTTAATCATCGACGACAACGAAGATATCAGAAGGCAACTCAAGTGGGGCTTTGCGAAAGAGTACGAAACGCTTATGGCGAAAGACGCCGAAGAGGCGCTCGCCCTTTTCGGGAGGCACGGCCCGAAAGTCGTGACCCTCGACCTGGGGCTGCCGCCGCATGCGGATACGGTGGTCGAGGGGCTGCGGTGCCTTGAAAGAATTCTGGCCGAGCGGCCTTCGACGAAGATTGTCGTGATAACGGGCAACGAGGAGGGGGAAAACGCGCTCAGGGCCGTGCGGATGGGAGCATATGATTATTACCGGAAACCGATAGACCTCAAGGAGCTGAGGGTTATCGTCAAGAGGGCTTTCCACCTGCATGAGATCGAGCGGGAGAATCTCAGGCTTCACACGGCCATTGCCGAAGGGAAGCCCGCCGGGTTGGAAGGCATGCTGGGGCAATGCCCGGAGATGGAGGCTGTTTTCTCGATTATCGGGAAGGTCGCCTCCTCCGCCGTCAACGTGCTGGTAGTCGGCGAAAGCGGTACGGGCAAGGAACTGGCGGCCAAGGCGATTCATGCCGGCAGCTTGAGGAACAGGGGTCCCTTCATGCCGATAAACTGCGGCGCCATCCCCGAGAACCTCCTTGAGTCCGAACTCTTCGGGCACGAAAGAGGCGCTTTCACCGGCGCGCACGCCAGGCTGCAGGGGAAGTTCGAGTACGCGCACGGAGGCACGCTCTTTTTTGACGAGATAGGCGAGCTGCCGGCGAACCTGCAGGTGAAGCTGCTCCGCTTTCTCCAGGAGAAGACCATCCAGCGGGTGGGGGGGAGGGAGGACATAGCCGTTGACGCGAGGATTATCGCCGCAACGAATATCGATATATCAAGAGCCATGAAGGAAGGCGCCTTCAGGGAGGACCTCTACTACAGGCTGGGCGTGATTACGATAAAACTTCCGCCGCTGAGGGAGAGGAAGGGAGATATCATGCTCCTTTCGAGCTTCTTTCTGCAGAGGGCCAACGCGGAGTTCAAAAAGAGGGTGAGGGGGTTCAGCCCCTCGTCGGTAGAGCTTCTTGAGTCTTGTCATTGGCCCGGCAACGTGAGGGAGCTTGAGAACAGGATTCAGAGGGCGGTCATTATGTCGGAGGCGACGGTCATTCAGCCCCAGGGCCTCGGGTTCATGGATACCCCCGCAAGGCAGGAGTCCGGGATCGCCGAGACGATGACCCTCCGGGAAGGGAGGGACAGGGTGGAGAAGGAAATGATAATCGCCGCCACCGAAAAATGCGAGGGCAACATAGCAAGGACAGCCGAAAGGCTCGGCGTAAGCAGGCCGACACTTTATGACCTAATGAAGAAACACGGTCTTTTCAGTATGCCGGTGCAGGGCCGGGACGGAGGGGGCCAGAGAAACGGGCCTGTCTCCGATGCGCCGCCCGGCGCGCGGAGCGGTTTACATCCCCTCCCTTAAATCCCTTTGCATGAAGTCCGGGCTCAGGCGTATGTGCCGGTTTTTCAGGACGGTGATTTCCTTGTCTCTCTGGAGCTTGTCGATTACCCTTGTCGCGGTCTCTCTCGTAAGGCCCGCCATGTTCGCTATGTCCCTGTGGGTGAGCTTGAGGTCCAGCGTGACGCCCTCTCCCGTTTCCTTGCCGTACTCCTCAGCGAGCAGGCAAAACAGCATCTTCAACCTCTGGGACGCGTTTTTGAAGTTCAGTATCTGTATCATGTCCCAGGAGTTGCGGAGACGGGCGCACAGTATCTGAAGCAGCCGATCGAGTATCTTGCTCTGGGAATGTATCAGGGAATAAAAATCGTTTTTGGAAATGACGGCGGTCAGGGTGTCTTCTATCGCAAGCACGGTGGCGGGGACCGTTTTGCCGTCAATCAAGGACATCTCGCCGAAGAATTCCCCTGTCCGGTGTATGGCCAGGATGGTCTCCTTCCCGTCCTCGCTTATCTGGATAACTTTCACCTTCCCGGACAGGATAATATACATGTATTCGTTGGTGTCTTCCTCATAAAGTATCGTCTTGTTCTTACTGTACTGTTTAATCTTCAGTTTCGCGCTGATATGGAGCAGGTCCTGATCCGTAAGCGAAGCGAAAATCTGTACTGGTTTCAGTCTGTCTATAACGTTTTTTTCTTCCACGTCTGTCCCTCTGGCAAGTCGGTTTTTACACGGTTTCCCATGTATTTTTTGCAAGACCCGTGCCCAACGGCGAATTACCTTTAATCAGCCTGTTATACATGTTTTACGGGCCGTGGCATGTAAAGTAATTCGACACCTGTCGTTTAACGTTACACTCTCAATTAATCGAGTATTTCCCGCATCGCCCGTCTTTTGAGGCATCGTCCCTTCCCGGCTTTTCTCCGTTCGGCATCGCATTCAGTCAATTCCCTGTAACTAAAAGAGCCGCCGGAGAAATCCTCTCTGGCGGCCCGGCGGACATAGGATAGCGTTTGCTGACATCCTTTAGTCCCGTCGCTCTGCGTCCCCGGGTTTCCCCAGGTTTGCTCTGAGCAGAGAACCTATGCATTAATTATTAAATAATAATAAGAACAGACAGAAAAAAATGTGATTCAAATCACATTGCGGCAGAGGGTTAAGGGCATGCAAAAACCGCGGGCTTTTTGTTGTTTGCGGAAACGGGAATCAGCGGGAAAGGTAGGTGCTTATTTCGGTCGAGTAGGCGCTTTCGTTGCCCTGTGTATCGTATGCCGTTACGGCGAAATAATAGTATAAGCCGGTCGGGAGGTTCCCGACGGTGTATTGCGTTACATTTGCCACGTCAAACGATTCGGTATAGTTGCCGGTGGAAGTTCCGTAATAGAGCCTGTAGCCCGCGAGGTCATCAAGTGGAGCGCCCTCTTCGTTGGTCGTGGGCGCATCCCAGAGAAGGGTTACCGGGCGGTGGGTTTGCAAAGGACTCGTTGCGGTACAAGCCTGGATGCCTGCGGTTGATTCGTTGCCTTCCGTATCATATGAGGTAACGGTATAGCAGTATGCTGTTGCGGGGAACAACCCCGTATCGCTGTAGACGGTGGAAGTAGAGGTTCCTGTTTCAACGCCGTCTCTGTAAACCCTGTAGCCGGCGACTCCGGAACCGTCTCCGTCCGTGGAAGGATTCCACGAGAGGTCAATCCGGCTTGAGGAAACAACTTTTGTTATCAGTCCCGTTACGGCCTCCGGAGGGGTGATGTCCAACCCGGAGCCTATTGGTTCGGTGGCAACGGGGTCTGGTTCGGAGATAACGGGGGCCGGCTCGGAGCCTATTGGTTCGGTGGGAACGGGGTCTGGTTCGGCGGGAACGGGGTCTGGCTCGGCGGGAACGGGGTCTGGCTCGGCGGGAACGGGGGTCATCATTATATTAATTATGGATTCGGTTTTTTTCTCCACGTCCACGATACCGGCATAAGGCTCATATCCGTCACCGGTTGCGGTAATGGTTATGCCTTTCCCTTTTACTATATTCTTGATAGTGTATTCTCCGTTGCCGGCCGTAATGTCCATTGCTTCGCCTATCCGGACCATGACCGCTGAAAGAGCCGTCCCGTCAACATCGGTTACAATGCCGGTGACGCTGCCGAGGACCCCATAGGCATTTCCTGTCCCATTATATAGCGAACCCTCCGCGAGTCCTCCAGGGGCGTCCTTCGCAATATTTTCGGCAAAGCCGTTTCCCGCGGCATATCCGGTTATGGACAAAACGGCCACGAAAAAGACAAGAAGATGTGGGGCGCCGTGTTTCACTGAAAATGTTTTCATCAAACCTTCATGATTCCATCGAAAGGCGCGGCTTTCGGCAAAGCATAAGCGGAATGTTTTATTATTTTCCGAAACAACGGTAAAAAGATGTGATTTGAATCACGCCTCTTTCTAACGGGACCGTTGGCAGGCCGACATATGAATGCCCCGGAATCCCTGCTCACGGGGCCTTGGAAGGATTCAACGCCGGATGAGAACCTGACCGGTTGATAATAAATCTGTACTTCAAAGGGTGTTATGTGAATCGGGCGGACCCCTTCCGGGGTCCGCCCGTTGCGTGACCGGCCAAGAAGATATTACCCGCGTGCCTTCTCGTGTCTGTTCCTTTTCCGGTGCGCTATCAGGAACATGACGATGCCCGCAAGGACAATAATGCCGCCTAAGGAGGCCCTGGGAAACTTTATTCCATAGACAATCGGCGCAAGCGCCCGCCTAGTGGCGACCCTCAGCGCTTCGTGTCTTGAGATAAAGTCCGCCGCCTGCGGAGACAGCCTGTAGTAGGCGGCCACGAACGCCCTGCCCGGAAGGCTGCCAAGCAGGTATTCGTCCCTGAATTTCCTGAGCACCACTACATCGGGAGCCAGGGAGCTTCCGTAAGCGGCGGTTGCTATGAAGCATGCATACGGGGAGGGGATTGTCGAATCCATGGAACCGGGTGGAGTCACGTCGGTGCCTGTGCCTCCCTGGTCTTGTCCCGGGTCCGCTGAAACGGTAATAACCGTCTCGCCGCTTGCCGATGCTCCGCCGTCGTCCGTAAACCGGACTTTTGCCGTGAAGGTGCCGGGGGTCTGATAGGTATGAGAGACGGGGCTTGCGGCGGTCTGGGCGTCGAAAACTCCGTTTCCGTCAAAGTCCCACTCGTACAGGACTATCTTTCCGTCGGGGTCCGAGACCACGGTGGAAAAAACCACCGTTAACGGCGCTGTTCCCGCATTGGGCGAGGTTTTGACCGAGGAGACGACCGGAGGTTCGTTCAGCGCGGAGGTTGCCGTTATCGTCACCGGAGGCGATATGGTCGAGGCCCCGCCGTTGTCCGTGATTTTCAGGCGCACGTTGCAGGCGCCTTCGTTTGAATATATATGGGACGCGCTCGATACCGCGCCCGTGTTCTCATCGAATGTGCCGTCGCCGTCAAAGTCCCACTCGAAGGCGACGACGGCGCCGTCGGGGTCCGATGCCTGTGCCGTAAAGTCCACGAGGAGGGGGACGGTCCCGGTCGCGGGGGCTGCTGAAAAAGCGGTTATCACGGGGGAGAGGTTCGATGTCGTGAAAGAGTGTTCCGCCGACATGGCCTCGTTGCCCGCTGCGTCGGCGGACCTGACCCTGAAGACGTAGGTGGTAAAGCTCGAAAGCCCCGTAATCTCCACGGAATGCATGGTGACCGGGTCGGAAACAAGTGGGGTGATGCTCCCGTAAGCTGAGGCAAGGCCGTGTTCGACCCTGGAGGACGAGGGCTCGTCGGTCGTCCAGGAGATAATCGCCGAAGAGTCTGTAATGCTTGCGGTCTGTACCGCGGTTATTACCGGAGGCGTCGTATCCAGCGGGTCGGACGTGGTGAAGGTATGGGTTTCCGAGACTGCCGCGTTGCCTGCGGCGTCGGCGCTCAGTACCCGGTAGTAGTACTGTGTTGAAGGCGAAAGGCCGCTTACGCCCTGGGAGTGGGTGGTGACAGGCGAAGGGTCGAGGGCGGTGGAGCTTCCGAGGGCGAGGGTTGCGCCGTATTCCACACGGGTGTCGGAAGCCTCGTCAGTGGTCCAGTTTATGGTCGCGCTCTCGACGGTAACGTCCCCGGCGTAGACCCCGGAAATCACCGGGGCGGAGGTATCCGCGGTTGCCGGGGTCATACTGGCCTCGTTTGAGTACGCGCTTTCATTGCCCGCCGAGTCGTAAGCACTGGTCGCGAAATAGTAGGTGAGGCCGTTTGTGAGGCCGGTGACCCGGTAGGTTGTCACTTTTCCAACGTCTATGCTCGACGAATAACCGCCGCTTGCGGCGCCGTAGTACACCCTGAAGCCCGCAAGGTCGCCCAGCGCCGTGCCGTCCTCGTTAGTTGTGGGCGCGTCCCAGGCAAGGGTGGCCTCGCCAGCGAACGCGGAGGCGACTAAAACAAAGGTCAAAAAGACAATCAAACAAACTGTTGCTGTACTTTTTCCGTTTCTTTTCAAGATATCCTCCCCTTTCAACAAAAAAAGCCGCCAGAGAAATATCTCTGGCGGCACGGCGGGCATGGGACAGCTTATCTCCGGGCCGTCCTTTAGCCCCGTTGCTCTGCGTCCCCGGGTTTCCCCGGGTTTGCTCTGAGCAGAGAAGAACCGTTGTTTTCCGTTCTGTGTTAATTTAAACGAACCGGATGGAAAAAACTGTAATTCAAATCACAATTTTATCTTGAGTCTAATAGAAGGGGAGTGGTATCGAGAACCACGCGCAAGGAAGTGAAAGCGGGAAAAGGGGCGTTTCTTCAGGGAGGGGGCTGCCGGGATTTCAGGGCTTTTTCGAGGGCCTTGACGACCGAAGGGTCGTAGATTGTGCACGAGCCCTTTTTTATTTCCTGCAGTGCTTCTTTCTTTGTGAATTTTTTCCCGTACGGCCTTTCCCTCGTCATTGCCGAGAATGCGTCGATAACGGAGATGGCCCGTGAAATGAGGGGTATTTCCTCCCCCCTCAGACCGTCCGGATAGCCCGAGCCGTCGTACCTTTCATGGTGGTGGAGTATGGCGTCCCTGGCTTTTTCGGAAAACTCAAAGTCGTCCAGCAGGGTTACGGTCGTGTACGGATGGACCCTTAGGGTGCGGGCCTCGGCGGGAGAGAGTTTGGTGCTCTTCTCAAGAATGCTTTGGTCGATAAACATAAGCCCGAGGTCGTATATCATGGAGACGTAAACCGCGAGGGCCTTTTCCCCCTCCTCGACTCCGAGGTCGTCCATGACGTCCGAGATAAGGTCAGGGAACAACTTCTTCTTTTTATGGTATCTCTTTTCGGCGTCAAGGAGGCCCTGGAAGGACGTGATGAACTGTTTGAAATCATATTCCACGGGGCCGTCCATGGAGAACTTTTCGAAAAAATGCGAAACCCTTTCGACCACCTCGAGGGCGATATAAAGGTCGCGGACCGTGAAGGGGGATGAGGTCCTCTTGTTGTTGAGGTTGAGCACCCCTATTGCCTTGTCCCGCAGCTTTATAGGCACTGAAATAAGGGATTTCGTGTTGTACCGCGGATTGTTCTTCCTTCCGAAACGCGGGTCGCTCTCTATGTCTTCTATGAGCAGTGGTCTGCCCTCGATGGCAACCCACCCGGAAATCCTGTCGCTGAACCGTATTCTCGTCCGCTTTATGACGTCTTCGGAAAGCCCCATGGCCCCCTTAATCGTAAGTTCCCCCGACAGGTCGTCGCTGAGCATGATGGAACAGACGTTGACGTCGAGCAGGTCCGAGATGAACTCGATGAACAGTTCCATGGCGGTGTTGACGACGGCCTCCCTTTTTTCCCTTTTTCCTTTTGGGATTGTCAGGGTGACGTGGAATTTGTCGTTAATGTTTTGCGCTGTCATTTCCCACCTGTGAAACTCCGCCACCTTCCGGGCAAGGTAGAAGTTCAGGCCCTCCCGGGGATGGTCCGACTGGAAGATGTATCCTGTTGTGGCGAGGTAGGGCAGTATCGCCTCGGGCATCTTTCTGGGGACGACCAAATCCACGTCTATGAAATTGTTCTCGTGGATGCTCAGGTCAATTGCGTCTCCGGTCTCAAGGTGGTGGCTGAGGCCCTCCATGAGGTTCAGAAAGAACTGGGCGAGCCTGGTCTTGTCGGCAGCGATGTACGATATGTCCTTTTTGATGTCCGTTTCGAGCCTCAGGTCCTTTTTCGCGAGCAAGGAGTTCAGCATCCTGGAGTTTACGAGCTCCTCTATGAGGTCGGCGAGGTTCACAACCGTCTTTCTTACCGCCCTCGTTTCGTCGTCAAGCCTGAGGAAATCAAGCAGGTTTTCGACGATGGAGACAAGCTTCGTTGTCTCGTCGCCGATGATGTCGCGATATTCCCTCTGGTCGCTCGGGGGCATGTCCCCGGTCTGCTGCAAATAGTATATGGCCCCGCTGATTGAATTGAGCGGCGTCCGGAGCTCATGAGAGACATGGGTTACGAATTCGGTTTTTACGACGTCGCTCTCGATGAGTTTCTTATTCATCTCCTCAAGCTCCGCGGCCTTCGCCTTGAGCTGTTTCATCAAAAACGCGTTTTCCAGGGCGATGGCCGCCTGGTTCGCTATGATCTTAACCAGGTCGAATTCGTCTTCCGTAAAAGCTTTCTCGTCCTTCTTGTCGTTGATGTTGATGACGCCGAGCAGCCTGCTCTTGCTTATCAGCGGGCATGAGATGAACGATTTTGTCCTGAAACGCTCTCTTGTTTCCCCCGGGAACAGGTCGCTTTCCTCGATGTTTTCGACAAGGACGGGAACGCGGTTTTTCGCCACCATGCCGGCAATCCCCTTGCCTATCTCTGTTCTGCTGCTTCTGATTTGCGGGCCGCTAACGCCTCTTGAGACAAAGACGTACAGTTCGTCCCGCTCGCTGAGAAGCATCAGGGAGCCTTTTTCGGCGTTGGCGTAGTTCAGGGCGGACTCCAGCATGAGGTTGGCGATGGCGCTTACGTTGTCCGTGGCGACTATGGCGCTCGTGGTTTCCTGAAGTATGCAGAACTTCTTCTCGAAAAGCTCCGGATTTTGCATAAGGCAATTATAATTCATTTCGTACCACGATTTTTATATATTTATTGGGATCCAAGTAATAATTAAGCAATAATTATGCCTTTTGCGTACAACCTGTAAAAAAGAATTTTCTTTTTTTTCAAGCAGGTATGGACGGCAAGGAGGAGAGGGACGCGGCCCGCCTAATAAGTGTTAACCAGGCCGACTTTCAGTGTCGCATGTGTTTACAGCCTGGGTTCCGGAAGAGCCGGAAACATTTCGAAGGGGAGCCTTTCGAACGGACGCGTTCCAGGCTAACAACAACCCTCATGGTCTGACAGACTCTTCATAACTGTATGCTTCTTTTTCCCTTTCAACCGGGTATGGGCATGAAACGGCACTTATAGGACAAGGGCGCGTCCCTCGATGCGGGCGCGTTGTGCGTACCGCTTCGAGTAAGTCTTCCCTTGTCGTTTAACGTCCCGTTTTATCGCGTGGACGCATTTCGGCGTGCTTGGAAAACCCCGCCTTTCGGGCCGGCATGAGCGTTTGCTTTACCCCCATGCGAGGGGGTAAAGCAACTGTGATGGATGTCAAGAGGAAACATGACAATCGCATCTCCAAGCCTCACCGTTTTTCATTATGGCATTTAAGGATGACAAGGAGCTTGCGCATGCATGCCGTGACAGGCCACCTTGGGTTTCTTGCCTCCCTCCCTGAGACGGCGGTAAAAAGCCTTTATAACGGGATTGAACTGCACGGCCGAAAGCGTAGCCATGAATAAGACAGACCGCACACCGGCTCTGCCGCCCCATATGGACCGGCGCCCCTTGTACAGGCCGCTGTCGCGATTGAGCGGAGCCACCCCTATAAGAGAAGCTATCTCGCGGCGGTCAAGTCTCCCCAGTTCAGGCGCCTCAGCAATAAGAACCCTGGACATCACCTTGCCCACGCCCGGCACGCTCCGAAGCAGGTTGTCCGTCACCCTCCAGACAGGACTGCCCTTGATGGCCGAGTCAATGTCGCTGTCCACACCTTTCAACCGCCGCTCAAGCCACGCGATGTGCTGCTTTATTTCCCTGCCAATGCCCTTGCTTGCGGCCTGTTCGAGACGGTTTTTTTCGGCCTGGACCATATCAAGCAACTGCCTGCGCCGGGCCACGAGGGCCGAAAGCTCGCGCGCCTCTTCATCCTTCGGAGGACGGGCCTCCGGCTTCACTGCCTCGGCGAAATGGGCCAGCCACCTCGGCGTCAATCCTGTCTGTCTTGGCGAGCCTGCCTGTGGCTTTGGCAAAGTCCCTCACCTGGCGAGGGTTGACCACGGATACGTTGACCCCTTCAACGGCAAGGGCCGAAACCACCGAGACTTCAAGCCCGCCGGTGGCCTCTACCGCCACCAACTAAGCCCCCAGACCCTTTATGTCCTTTTCGCTGCCCTCCGCCTTCCAGCTCCCTCCACCGGGTTGCACCGCCACATCCAGAGTGTTCCTGATACTTCAATGCCCGCATACAAACGCTGTGGCTAATCGGTGTTGTTCCGTAGGGGCTAAAGAGGCGCCTTGACCGGGGGGGCGATAAAATTTTATCCTTAGCGTGATGAAAAAACCGTGGGCAGGAAGGTTCAGCGAGGCGACGGCAAAGGCTGTTGAGTCGTTTACGGAGTCCGTCTCGTTTGACCGCAGGCTCTGGAAGTACGATATCGAGGGCAGCATCGCCCACGCCCGCATGTTGGGCAGACAGGGAATAGTCTCAAAAAGCGAGTCCGAAAAGATTGTGAGGGGCCTTGGGGAAATCGCCTCCTCCATGGAAAAGGGGGAGTTCGCCTTCAGCGAGGAACTCGAGGACGTACACATGAACATAGAGGCCGCTTTGGTGGAAAAAATCGGCCCCGCGGGCGGCAAGCTCCACACTGCGCGTAGCCGCAACGACCAGGTGGCCCTGGACCTCAGGCTCTATTTAAGGGCAGAGACCGACGAAATACTCGGCCTTATCGGAAGCTTGCAGGCCGCCATGCTTTCGCTTGCGGAGAGGAACATCGGCCTGATAATGCCCGGCTACACCCATATGCAGAGGGCCCAGCCCGTGCTCCTGGCCCACCACCTCCTTGCATACGTGGAGATGCTCGAAAGGGACCGGGAGAGGCTTACGGACTGCCAAAAGAGGATAAACGTTCTTCCCCTGGGGGCCGGGGCGCTTGCGGGCACGAGCCTCCCCATCGACAGGAAATACGTGGCCGAGCTTCTGGGTTTCAGGGCCGTGGCGGCAAACAGCATCGACGCGGTCTCGGACAGGGACTTCGCCCTTGAGTTCGTCTTCGCGGCAAGCATGGTCATGGCGCATTTAAGCAGGCTTTCCGAGGAACTGGTACTCTGGGCCTCTGAGGAGTTTTCGTTCGTCGAACTCCCCGACGCCTTTGCCACCGGATCGAGCATCATGCCCCAGAAGAAAAACCCCGACGTGCCGGAGCTTGTGCGGGGCAAGGCCGGGAGGGTGTACGGCGACCTCGTGGCCCTTCTGACGATAATAAAGGGGCTTCCCCTGGCCTATAACCGGGACCTCCAGGAGGACAAGCCCGCGGTGTTCGATACCGTGGACACGGTGAAGGGGTGCCTCGCGGTGCTTGCCGGGATGCTGCCCCGGCTCGGGTTCAACGAAAAGAGGATGTATGAGGCGGCCTCCAGGGCCTACTCCACTGCCACGGACGTGGCGGAATACCTGGTGGGAAAGGGCATGCCCTTCAGAGAGGCCCACGAGATGACGGGCAGGATAGTGGCTTACTGCATCGAGAAGGGCAAGGGCCTCGAGGAGCTGAAAACCGGGGAGTTCAGGAAGTTCTCCGGCCTGTTTGAAAGCGACATCTCCTCCCGTCTGAGCGCCGAGGCCTCGGTGAAATCCAGGAGTTCCGAGGGCGGCACCTCGCCCAAAGAGGTGAAGCGCCGCCTCAGAAGGCTGGCTTCCCGGATACGTAAATGAAGCCCGGGCCGAGGCTCCTCTGTTTAGTTGTTCTTTCATCACTCGTTGTCTCATGCGGAAAGAAAGCCCCGCCGAGGTGGATAGAGCCTGTGCCGCCCCCCGCGCCTTCCGCCCTGCGTGCCGTGGTCAGGGAGGACGCCGTCGTACTCAGGTGGGATTACCCTGAAGGAAGGGTAAAAGAGGGTTTCTTGGTTATGAGGGCCGCTCCGGGTGCGGAATTCGAGGAAATAGCCGTTGTGAAGGAGCAGGCGTATATGGACAGGGATTTCCTTGCGGGCGTTGCCTATGCATACAGTGTGGCGGCCCTGGGGAGGAGGGGGATGAAAAGCGGAAGCTCCAACCGGGTTGAGGCATCCCCCCCTTCGGGTGTTGCGCCTCCCTCCGGCCTTTCCTTCTCGATTCACGAAAACGTACTGGACCTCTCCTGGGAGCGCCCCTCGGGGGACGGCATGTTTAACATATACAAGAGTGCCGGGCAGGATGCCTATCCCATTGAGCCTGTAAATTCCGAACCTCTTGCCGGGGCTTCTTTCAGAGACATCCTGTCCCCGGAAGCCGCTGTCTACTATGCTGTAAGGGCGGTCGAGCACGGCGCGTCCGAGGGAGTGACGAAGGAAAGCGCCCCAGCAGAGCTCCGGGTAGGGCCGGAGGACTATATCCCCTCCGCCCCCGGCGGCCTTGGGGCCGCGGTCGCGGACGGCAAGGTGGTGCTTTACTGGGACGAAAGCCCCGAGACGTGGGTGAGGGGCTACAGGGTCTACCGGGCGGCGGACGGCGGGGAGTTTGTGGATATTGGGGAATCGCGGACCCCGGCGTTCAAGGACCGGGAGCCCTTCAAGGGGAAAATGCGTTACCGGGTAAGCGCACTCGGGCCTGTCGGCGAAAGCGCCCTTTCCGGGGCAATAACGGTGTCCCCATAAATCCCTTTTCCCTTAACCGGCCGCCTGTATGAAGCATTGCTTTATATGACAATTATGCGCTTCCTGAAGTGGGAGCATCTGTTGCTTGTAATGCCGGCGCATCTAACGCACAATGCGGATACAGGCTCCCGGCGATGTGATATAATCTGGTCACTGACCCCCGAAAAAGGAGAGCCGCGCTATGCTTGAAAAGACCGGCCCGCTTGAGACATCCGCATGGAAAAAGCTTTCCGGGCATTACGAGTCCATGAAAACCCGGCACATGAGGGATTTGTTCTCCGAAGACCCCGGCAGGTTCTCTCGCTTTTCCCTGCGTCACGAAGACATGCTCGTTGACTACTCGAAGAACATCATAACCGGGGAAACTCTGAGGCTCCTTCTCGATCTGGCCGGGGAGGCGGGAGTGCCGGACGCCATCGAGAAGATGTTCTCAGGCGAGAGGATAAACGAGACCGAGGGCAGGGCGGTGCTCCATGTGGCGCTCAGAAACCGCTCCAATGCTCCCATCCGCGTGGACGGCAGGGACGTAATGCCCGAGGTAAACGCCGTCCTTGAAAAAATGGAGAGTTTTTCCGACAAGATTGTATCGGGACAATGGAGGGGATATACCGGCAGGCCGGTAACGGACATCGTAAACATAGGCATCGGCGGCTCCGACCTCGGCCCCGTCATGGCGACCGAGGCGTTAAGGCCCTATCTCAAGCCCCGCATTAACACGCATTTCGTTTCAAACATAGACGGCACGCACATTGCCGAGACGCTCAAGAGACTTTCTCCGGAGACGACTCTTTTCATGGTCGCTTCAAAGACCTTTACCACGCAGGAGACGATGACAAACGCGCATACGGCGAGAAAGTGGTTTATAGACGCGGCCGGGGACGAGGCCCATGTAAAGAGCCACTTCGTGGCGATTTCGACGAACGAGGGGGAGGTGAGGAAGTTCGGCATCGACCCGGAAAACATGTTCGTCTTCCGCGACTGGGTGGGCGGCAGGTACTCGCTCTGGTCTGCCATCGGGCTTTCCATAGCCTGCTCTATAGGCTTTGAGAATTTTGTGGAACTCCTGGAAGGCGGCCACGCCATGGACAGGCATTTCAGGGAGGCGCCCCCTGGGGAGAACATCCCGGTCGTCCTTGCCATGATAGGCATCTGGTACAACAATTTCTTCGGGGCCGAGACCGTGGCGATTCTGCCCTACGACCAGTACATGCACAGGTTCCCCGCCTATTTCCAGCAGGGGGACATGGAGAGCAACGGAAAGTGCGTTGACCGCAGCGGCCGGGAGGTCGCCTGGCAGACCGGCCCTGTCATATGGGGGGAGCCCGGCACGAACGGGCAGCACGCCTTCTACCAGTTGATACATCAGGGGACGAAACTTATCCCCTGCGACTTCATCGCCCCTGCCATAAGCCATAACCCTATAGGCGAGCACCACGCGATTTTGCTTTCCAATTTCTTCGCGCAGACGGAGGCCCTGATGAGGGGGAAGACGGAGGAAGAGGCGGCAGCAGAGCTAAGGGCCTCTGGCAGGGGCGAGGAGGAAACCAGAAAGCTCGCCCCGTACAAGGCGTTCAAAGGCAACAGGCCGTCCAACTCCATACTCATTAAGAAGCTCACGCCGAGGGCACTTGGCAGCCTGATTGCCATGTACGAGCACAAGATTTTCGTCCAGGGGGTCGTCTGGAACATTTTCAGCTTTGACCAGTGGGGCGTCGAACTCGGCAAGGCGCTTGCGAAGAACATACTGCCCGAGCTTTCGGGCGAGGGCCGGGCCGAGTCCCACGACCCCTCCACGAACGGGCTTATAAACGCCTTTAAAGAGATGCGAAAGGGCCGATGAGCCGCGTCATCCCTTTGCCTGTGTGTTGAGTTCGCCCCCGTTTTTTTAGTCCGCCGGAAACGGCCTGTTTATAGGGCCGGGGTGGACATTTCCTTCCGCTTGTCTATAATTAAAACTATGGCGCGCGTCTCAGGAGGGCCTTGGCCGTGAGAATCGCGGAACTTATCCTGCGGAGAGGAAGAGGCCCTTTCGCTTTGTCTCTGCTGCTTTCGCTCCCCATTGTCTGCCTTTTTACCCTTCTCCTTGCCGTCCTCCATATCTGGGAGGACGGCACGAGGCGGCGCAACTTCGAGATGCAGCTCAGGGAGTCGGCGAGGGCCCATTTCGAGCAGGTGGTGCTTACCGGGCTGTGGAACGCGCAGCACGGGGGCGTGTATGTAATGCTTGCCGAAGCAGGTTCACGCTCAAGCATGAGGGTCTCCCCGGAGGACACGGTAAATATCGGCGGCAAGCTGTACACAAAGCTCAACCCGGCGTATATCACCAGGCAGTTGTCCGAGATGGCAGCGGATAAAGGGTCTTTTATCAGGTTCCGTATATCGAGCCTTAACCCCGCTAACCCTTCCAACAGGCCCGGCAAGTGGGAGGCCCGGATGCTTCGCGCATTCGAAAACGGCGAGACGGAGGGGTACGGGATAATCGAGCAGGAGGGGTTGGAGTATTTCAGGTATATGTCCAGGCTGGTGGCAACCGAGGGATGCCTTGGCTGCCACTCGGAGCAGGGCCTGAAAGCCGGGGACATCATCGGCGGCGTAAGCGTAATCATCCCCGCGGGCCTGAACAGGGCGCTTCAGAGCGACATGAGAAGACGGAGCATAATTGTCTTCAGCGTTATATGGGGCGCTACCGCCCTGTTAATCCTGGGCATTACATGGGTCTTGGCAAGGAGGCTCAGCCGGGGGGTCAAGAGCGAGGTGGAAGGCGAAAAACTCAAGAGCGCCGTAAGCATGGCAGGTGCGGCGGCCCACGAGCTCAGGCAGCCGCTGTCCATCATAATGGGGTTTTCCGAGCTTCTTAAGGACAAGGCGACAAACGGGGAGAACACCGACAGGGAGACCGAAATCATCATAAGCCAGTGCCGACGCATGAACGAAATCATCTCAAGGATGCTCAACGTCACCTCTTACAGGACTAAGTCCTACGGCGGCTATACCGAGATATTCGACTTCGGCCTGGAACCTGAAGAATCCTCCCGGAAATAACCCGCTGTAGTCGGTCACACAGTTTGGAATTATTGGCCATTTGATCTGAGATTTATTAAGAAAATAAGCGGGATTTGCCGGGAATAGTAAAGAATCGGCGGGATTTTCAAAAGTTATTTGACCAGTTAGGCATTCCGGTTATCGGGGAATATTTCTTATGGCAAAATCCTCCTTCTCTGAGCCTTGAACACCTGACAAAAAAATCGCGCTTTTGAGACTTTTTCGAGGAAAGCTCACCCTTTCCCGCTGATTCCGCAAAGACCGGCACGGGATAGGGCTGAACCTGGCCGAAAACCTCAGGGTCGAGTTCCGCTCCTGAATTGAAGGAGTAGTCCTTGCGGGTAAGCTGAAGAAGAGCATCGTCCATTAGTACGGTATGCCACATTGTCCGATTTTTGTGTGAAATGGCGCACCTCAATTACTTCGGGTATGCGATATCACACTAAATCAGCCTGATTTTCCGGTTGTCCCTTGCCGGGGAATCTCAATAAAAAAAATCATTTCCCGCTCAAACCCGCATGGATACTATTTTAGATAGTTTTGCATATTTAATTTGCCACCAAACTGGCACGCAACTTGTATGGAAGAGAGAGCCACCGAAAAGAGCAAAGCCGGGGTAACCGGGCGGCGCAAAGCCACCTGCCCTGAGTTAATCGAAGGGTAGAGGGGGTTGCCGAAGTGGAAAGAGCAGCATCTTCGGCCCGTCTTTTCGGAGGCGGGTTTTTATGTTTACAACATTCGGGGGAGGTACGATGGACTTCAGGCATACGCTTATCGCGAGGGCCGTATCATTTATAGTCCTGCTCCTGTTTTCGTGGACGTTCGCGGGCGTTTACGACGTGGCCTATGCTGTCAAGAACAGCGGCGAGTTATTCAACAAAGACAACCGTGTTCGCACCATAAGGGGAAAGACCGCCGCCGGGAAGTTCGAGGAGGCCGTCGAGCGCATGGAGGAGGCCCTTGCCGACCCCTCGCTTGAGATGAAGGACAAGAAGGGCCGGCTGGCGAAGGTCAGGTCAGAGATGGAGAGGCTTGCGGAAAAACTCAGGGAGGAGTTCGGGGCCACGGAAAAAAAGCTCAGGGAAGACGGGCTTCCCCCGGAGATACTTGACAGGCATCATGATTTTGTAAAGCGCTTCGAGGAGAACCTGGACACGGTGCTCGAGCACATCGAGTCCATTGACCGGGCGGCAACGCATTCTGATTTCGACAAGCGGGTGGGAAAAGCTCTTGAGCATGTCAAAAAGGCAAAGCCGCCGAAGAAGCACGTTCCCCTCGACCCCGACAACCTCCCCCACCGTGCCGCCGAGCCCACCAGGAAGGAGCCCAGGCTCAAGAAAGAGGAGTTCATAAACGGCATGAGGGCACAGGCCGAGCCCATCCTTGTTGCCTCCACGGGTTCCCTTGCCGGGCTTCTGGATGAGAACTCACAATATATGCAGCTTGCCCTGGCCGTCGGGCTGCCCGGGCAGGCCGACCTTGCCGAGACAGTGGAGATAAAATTCACTCCCGCCATACAGACCAGGGCCGAGGAGCTTGGCGGCAGGCCCCTTGCCATCTACGAGTGGGTGAGGAATAACGTGGAGTTCGTGCCCACCTGGGGCTCCATACAGGGTGCGGACTACTGCCTTCAGACCATGCAGTGCAATGCCTTCGACACGGCAAGCCTGCTTATCGCCCTTCTCAGGGCCTCGGGCATCCCGGCCCGGTACGCCATGGGCACGGTGGAGATGCCCATGGAAAAAGTCATGAACTGGGCCGGAGGGTTTACTGATGCCAACGCGGCCCTTAACTTCATGGCCTCGGGCGGCATACCCGCAGGGGGGCTCGTCGAGGGCGGGCGGATAAAGGTCGTCCAGATGGAGCACGTCTGGGTGGAGGCATGGATTGATTACATCCCCTCGCGCGGGGCGCGGCACAGGCAGGGCGGAGGCGATACTTGGATACCCCTGGACGCGAGCTTCAAGCAGTATGCCTATACGGACGGCATGGACGTTAGCTCGGCGGTTCCATTTGACGCCGAGGGGTTTGCCGACGCCCTCATATCCTCTGCAATCATAAACGAGACGGACGGCTACGTCACCGGGGTGGACTCTGCCTACATCCAGCAGGCGATGAGCGAATATCAGGCTCAGGTCAGCGATTATATCACTACTAATCATCCTGACGCCACGGTGGGCGACGTTCTTGGAAAGAATGAAATCATTGTCCAGAAATTTCCGTATCTTCTGGGTACGCTTCCTTACAGGCTCAGGGTAACGGGGGCGCGGTACAGCAGTATGCCCGACAGCTACCGGCATAAGATCGAGTTCTACCTCGCCGCCGAGAGCATAATTTCCGGGTCAATGCCCATAAGCATCACCAGGAGCCTGCCCGAGCTTGCGGGGAGGAAGATAACGCTCAGCTACTCTCCGGCCACTCCAGAGGATGAGGCGGTTATCAACTCCTATCTGCCAGAGCCCCATCCTGACGGCACGCCCATAGACCCCTCTGAGTTTCCGTCCTCGCTTCCGGCGTATCTGATAAACTTAAAGCCGGAACTGAGAATGGACGGCGAGGTGGCAGCCACGGGCGGGGCGATAGGCATGGGCCATATACAGAAACTCGACATGACGTTTACATCTCCGAGCCATGGAAGCGGCGTGGTGGCAAACAAGGTCAATGCGGGCGAGTACTTCGGCATCGCGCTGGATTTGGCCGGGATATCCGGGCCGCAGATGGAGGCCGTCAAGGCGAAACTTGAGAGCACCAAGGCGAAGCTCGAGTCGGGCAACTACGAGGGGCTTACCAAGGACGACGTCTTGGGCGACCTGCTCTATGCCACGGCGCTTTCTTACTTCGCGGAGCTCGACGCAATGGACCACGTGCAGGCAAGGACAATGGGGGTGGTTGACATAAGGCTCCCGTCCGAGAATATTTTCAAGACGGCGCTGGAAGTGGAGCATTCCTTCGGCGTTCCCGTATCCGTTAGCGCGGGCGGGCTTGCGATGGACGCAGACAGGATGTTGAGCCTTTCGAAGGCCAGGGACGGAGACTATGAGAAGAAGAGGCAGTTCATGCTGGCCTCCGGGATGAACTCATCGGCCCTGGAGCACAGCGTGCCGGAGCAGTTGTTCTCGACGCCCGAAAACCCGGTCGAGGGGATAAGCGCGGTCAAGGCCCTCCAGATAGCCAACGGGCAGGGCATACCGATATATACGGTCACCAGGGACAACATCGCCGCGGTGTTTCCGCAGCTACAACTTGACCCCCGGGTGATTAATGATATTTTAAACGCCGTGAATGCGGGCATGGAGGTTACGGTCTCGAAGACGGACATAACCTACAACGGCTGGATCGGCTGCGGCTACCTCGTCATAAACCCCCTGACGGGTTCCGGCGGGTATATGATTAGCGGGGGTGCGAGCGGGGCAGTTTTGCTGGTGCTTACCCTTATTTTTAGTTTATTAGCGATAGTGACCGCCGCACCTACTGGCGGAATAGGAGCAGTTTTCTTTGGAATGCATGCTATTGCAACATTGGAAGGCGCAATCGCTGCATTGTATGGGAAGGATAAATTAAATGAATTTATGAATTGTTTAGTTAAAAGCGTTGCCAAGATTATTGTTAAAGATAAGACTGCTCACTATTTAAAACCGTATTTAATACCTGCAGTAGCTGTACTGTTACCTTACATCCTATCATTTACTGCTGGTTGGTCCATAGGTAAATGTATCAGTGACACATTTTACAATTAACCGAGGAAGATAATTATGCTGAACTTAATAAGAGAAAATCCCAATCTAATTTTAGGATTAATAATATTAACTGCTCTGATTATTGCACTGCTTATTTCGATAAAGAGAGGTGACTATCATCACTCCTACAAGAAATCACTTATTATTTTTGGAGTTGGAATAATTGATTTAATTGTAGGTATTATCTTTAACTCGATTGAAGTCGGTCGATGGGATAAGGAAACAATTACATCATACTTATTCTTAAAAACCGATAATCTTATTTTAGTGATTTTTGGTTATGTCTTTCTTGTAACTGGAGTCTTCCAATTCTTGGTTACAATTGTTAATCGCTTTAGGGCTTAAAGCTTAAGCAGCACGTTCTTTGACAACATGGGAGGCAAGGCGGGCACGAAGGCTCAGAGTGTTCGTGCCCGCCTTCAAAAGGAAGCGAAGAATGGACATAGACCACGACATGGTGATGGTGAAGGCGCGTGACGGAGACGACGAGAAGAAGAGGCAATTCATGCTGGCCTCCGGGATGAACGGCTCGGCCCTGGAGCACTCGGTGCCGGAGCAGTTGTTCAGGACACCCGAAAACCCGGTCGAGGGCATATCGGCGGTCAAGGCGCTCCAGATAGCCAACGAGCAGGGCATACCGATATATACTATCGACCGGTCAAATATAAGCACGGTCCTTCCTCAGCTTCAGGTTGATGCCCAGGTAATAAATGACATAAGGAATGCCGTGAATGCGGGGAAAGAAGTGACTGTCTCGAAGACGGACATCAGCTACAACGGCTGGACAGGCTGCGGCTACATAGTCATAAACCCCGTCACCGGCTCCGGCGGGTATATGATTAGCGGGGGAATGGCGGGGGCGGTTGTTGATATAGACGATATTAAGGTTATATGGTTTGGTATTGCCACAAACTTAATATTGTGGGGACCTATCATTATGGGTGTAGGAATGGCTGTCCCTATTGCTGGGCTTGCTTTGACTGGTGCAATAATCACAGGGCTTGGAGCAGGTATGGTGCTGAGCCAGATTCTGCCTGAAGAAGTTAAAGACTTCATTTTGGAAGCACTATCAGATACCAGCGTCATGATTGGAATTCTAACTACCATGTCAATCTTGGGAATATCAACATGTTTATTTGCTGTTGTTGCTCTTCTTCTGCTTTACAATCTATATGTACAAACACAAGCCAGTATAAATTATAGATTTCCATATTATTCGACAAAAAATACGTATGCATAATAATTATGGATGAGAAATGATAGAAAAAGTTATTTCATTAATTGTTATACCTGCAGCCTTGATTTATATAGCAGTTATTGCTAGGCAAAGATTGTATGCTTACATAGGAATAGTTTTTCTATTTCTGATGATTTTGATGGCTTTTCCTGATACTGCTGTATTTTTCTCTCTCCATGAAAATTACTTTCCATGGGTGACAGAAAAAATGATATTTAATGCGATAACTACCATAACTATAATTGTAGGGCTTATTTTAGCAATTCATTGTTATAAAGCAGAAGCAAAAGCTAAAAAAGAAGGCAATCCAATAATCTTAAAGAGCGATTTCAGGAAAATACTGGCTCCATCAAAAGGGAATATTACATTTTGGATTATTATCATTATTTATTACATCAGCACCAAGATATTTCTTGGCAATTAAGGCTAAACATATAAAGCAAAGGTTTTTACATATATAACAAACCACCGAAAGGGCAAGGCCGGGGCGACCCGGCGGCGCAAAGCCACCTGTCCCATTAAGGATAGAGGGGCCGTCGAAGTGGGAAGAAACTTTGCCCACCCTTTCGGAGGTGGGCTTTTTTAATGGAGATGGAGAATAAAAGTAAAAAAACAATAGGAATGGAGGCAGCCATGAAACAGGGGGGCATATTCATAACAGCGGTCATTACCTTAATCTTGATTTGCACGCCTGGCCCGGGCCATGCCCGGACGCCCGAGATAGAAAGCGGGCTCAATTACCTGGCCTCCACGCAGAACGCCGACGGCTCATGGGGCGCCGCCGCCTCCGCAACCGATTCCATGACCGCCACGGCCGAGGCGATAGGCGCTCAAAGGCTTATAAACGCCACGAGCGCGGACCTCGCCGGGGCAATCAACTGGCTGAGTACGCAGAAGCTTGACGCCACCGCCCAGCTCTCCCGGCGAATCCTGGCCCTCGCATCCCCGGGGACGGACAAGGACCTTCTGCTTTCATACTCGGACAGCCTCTACCGCGCCTGGGGCGGATATGAAGGATATGACCTGAATATACTGGATACGGCATTAGCGCTGCGGGCGCTTGGCTCGATTGATTATGAGAACAGAGAACTCCTTAATTACGCATTGGGTTACCTGCTTGACAATCAGAAACTGGATGGCGGGTGGAGCTTTTCCAAGACAGACGACAGAAGCAATACGTATGTTACTTCAAACGTACTGTTGGCTCTCTTGAAATACAGAAATGACTTTTATCTTGAAGAAAATTTAGACAGGGCCGTCAATTTCATCAGGTCGAAGCAGAACTTCGACGGCGGCTTCGGCTCAAGTCCATCTACGGCGTACGAGACGTCTCTGGCAATGCAGGGATTGATAACGTATGGATACCAGGATAAACAGGCCCTGAACGGAGCAGCGAACTACCTGGCTGTCAATCAGAGCGCTAACGGCTCCTGGGATGATGACGTTTACTCCACCGCGCTCGCCCTGAACGCCCTGAACCAGGTAAAGCCTAATCTGAGCGTATCTTCAGATGAAATTGTCCTGGCCAAACCGGCCCTGTCCTATGGCGAGGACGGAACGCTCCAGGCCGTGGTTAGAAACAAGGGAATGGCTGATGCCAATAATGTAGTCGTCAGGTTTTATTCGATAAGCGAGTCGCATCGGGAACAAATCGGGGATGACGTCGTCGTACCGGTTATTTATTCGATGGGCTCGGAAGTCATCACCCTTTATTATCAAAACACATTGACTGCCGGGACTCAGGAAATCCTCGTGAAGGTCGACCCTGATAACAATATCATGGAAACCGACGAAACCGATAATGAGGCATTAAAATCGCAATTAGTCCTGAAACAGATCGACCTCGGGATGGACCCGGAGGTTCTGTATTATCCGGACGAGCCCATGCCTTTTACTGAATTGCTGATTCAATGCCTTGCAATTAATTACAGTGAGCAGACTCTCGGTAATGTGAAAGTTGCAGTATATGAGGGAAACCCGCTTGAGGATGGAGTATATTTATCTGAAACTGTTTTAAATGAATTCGGCCCCCTCAGGAAACAATTTGTCCAATTCACACTGAGCAACCAGAGCATTGGAGCGCATCGTTATTACTTCTGGGTTGACCCTGAAAATCAGTTCCAGGAATCCAACGAATACAATAATATTAAGATGCTCGAAGTGATTGTCAAAGATCCGGACGAAGTATCGGGAAATCAAAATGTTGACCTCTATATAATGCCTGAGAATATTTTCTTTAATCCGCCTCTGCCTTTTCCGGGGGAGAATTTCACCATAAAAGCCATAGTGCATAACAGCAGCAGTGTGCATTTCAGTTGGCGGAATCCATTGGCAGTAAGCTTCTATTATGAAGACATAAACGGCAATATAGTTGGATTGGGTTGGAATTTTCAAAAGAATATTGGTGGTTGGTGGACTAAAGAATTTTCAGTTTCAGCCGTTATGCCGGATGATGCAGTTAGAGTCTATGCAAAGGTCGACCCGCAAAACCAGGTAATTGAAGATAATGAAAATAATAATATCGCTTTTAAAAATGTTTTGCATAACCGGGTTGATTTGGCAGTTACCGAAAAAGACATAAACCTGGAGCCGGCGCTGCCTGAGAAAGGCGAACAAACGAGCATCAATATAACAGTAAGAAATAACGGCAGCTTAGCCGGCTCGGGGCTGTTAAGAGTTTACGGAAGAGACCCAGGGGCCGATAGAGAACTATTAGGTGAACTTGACATAACGGTGGATGGAAATTCGTTTGCGGAATATAGGTTCGATGGTTGGGCATACCCATATGCGAGCAGCTCGATTGAAGTGGAATTGCTGGATGTTGCTCCTGTTGATTTTGATGATTCCAACAATTCCGCTATAGCCGTATATGGAGAGAATATCTCGTTAAAGGACATTTCTTATCAGGGAAAAGAGTTCTGGATATCACGTCCTACAATTAAAAATATAATGTCAAATTATTCGGCTTCCATAATTTTACAGTCGGAAAAGTTGGCTAACGTCACTATTAAAAGCAACGGGTTCGTATGGAATGAAATAGTGGAGCCTGGAAAGCCTGCTGTTTTTGGGTTGCTTTATTATACCGAGATATATTATAGAAATAAGGCGGAAAACAAGGGAATTCACATAACGAGTGATCAGGATATTTCCGTCATTTTTAAAGCCCCTTCATATGGAGCTACAGTAGACGAGAGTTATCTGGCTATCCCCGCCAAGAATCTCGGTACGGAATATTTTAATATCAGCACTACTTCTCATTCATTTTCTCCTTATCAACCTTATGGTGACTACGCAAGTTTGCAGCGTATCAATGTAGTTGCCACGAGAGACAATACAACAATAGAAATCGAGGGAAACAGGATTAAATTAAATAAGGGGCAAAGCTATCAATTTCAACGGTTCATTATTACTGATTTTACCGGGTATTACATCAGAAGCGATAAACCGATTTCCGTAATCAGTGGAGTTGATTGCACTTATATACCTCAGGACTGCGGAGTGTGCGATTCGCTCTTGGCTCAGATAATGCCCACATCTATTTGGGGAAGAGAATTTTTAACCGCACCTTTATATTCACCTGCGAGTTCGGATTTTATTAGAATAGTTTCGGCAGACGACAATACAGAAATCAATTTCCAGGATGAGATTACCTCTGAATCAATATATTTGGATAAAGGGCAGTGGATACAGGTGGACGTAGAGGGCCCTACTCGCATCTCAAGCGACAAGCCCGTTGAAGTTGCTCAATATGCAAAAGGCTATTATTGTGCGGGTGTTGGCGATCCCTTTGAAATGTTAATAATTCCAACGGATATGGCAATCAGGGATTATCCTTTATATGTGCCGACAGGTTTTGATCAGAACTTTGTATCGGTTATAGCTCCTGAACAGAATACGGAAATCCTTTTGGATGGGATGTCAATATCGCCGGAATGGCGAGCCATGCCGGGCTCGGGAAGTTATGCCCTTATAGATTTGACTGAAAATTCACATAGGCTTAAATCAAATAAACCGATTCTGGCCTATTCCCATGGATATAGAGAAGCTGGCTCTTATGGGCATCCAGCCGGATATGGAATTCTGCTGCCTGATTTGATCGTGGAGAAAGTAAACTCAGATGAAGCAATTCCTTATATTGGTCAAATTTATAATCTGAGCTTTGAACTCGAGAACGGCGGGGATAAAGAAGCCTCAAACGTATCGGTTAAGGCCTTTTTAGGGGAGCCCGGAAAAGGCGAGTTACTCGCTGAGAAAATTATCGAACAGATCGAAGCCGAAGAAAAGAAAGTAATTGCCCTGGAAATAGATACCCGGAATTTTACCGAGTTCAATAATATATATATAGTTGCCGACCATGACAACCATATAACCGAGAAAAAAGAAAATAACAATATGGCATTTTTGACTGTTGAGTTCAGCAGACCTTCCAAACCTGATCTTGTCTTGGAAAATATCAGCCTCTCGGAACCGTATGTTGAGAGCGGAAAAGACGTTTTAATCTTTGCGACGTTGAAGAACCGCGGGTCTGATACAGGCCAGATAAATATCAAAATATATGAAAACGCTCCGGAGCAGGGTCAAGTTATCAAGGAATTTTTAATAAATGAGACACTTTCGTCCAATGAGGAATATCCTGTAACACTGAATTATGAAACCTTGAATAAAGGGGGACAGCATACATTGTATTTAGTTGCAGACCCTGAAAACAATATCGATGAATATGATGAAAACAATAATACTGCCGAAATAGCATTTTTCGTAAACGAGCCGGAATTATTGATCAGCGTATCGTCTGATAAGAATGAATATCAGTCCGAGTCTGAAGTATTGATTAATCTATCAGTGGCAAATAATGGCAAGGCAGTGCAGTCCGGCACCGGCAATCTATTCATCGCGGATTCGGAAGACAATAAAATCGCTCACATTGCCACGTTCAACTTGGATGGTCTTAAACCGTCAGGATTGAGTGGATGGAAATACCGGATACTAACAACGGCCACGTTTAAAAGAGATATTGAAGATGCATTGATTGTAGCGGATATAGCCTATGATTTAATTGAGTCAGAGCTTGGATTGAATGCCGCCGATATTAATCCTGACTCATTCAGAGTACTTGAGACTGATCAGGCAGGAAATATAAATGAACAGAAAAATATAATTTCTGTCACTAAAATGAGCACAAGCTTTTTGCTTGGCTGGCGAGCTGATGGAATGTCATATGCAAATATTCCAAGATACTTTCAAATTTATCTTGGAGAAGGAGATTATACGGCAGTTGAACTACACAAGCTGAAAAATAAAATAGCTTATGGTTCATATAACGGAGTATACATTGCTGAAATAACGACGGATAGTATTTTCAATGAAGTTTATCCTGTCGGTTTCGGCTCTACTAATTTCGAATTCGGGGATTTCAATAACGATGGAAGGGCAGATTTGATTGCGATACGTGGCAAGTCGATTTATTATTACAGGAGTCGTGAAACCGGGACTATAGATACCAGGATACATTCCGGGCATCAAATTGCGTCAAATTATTATTCCTGGACTAAAATGGCGATTGCAGATTTTAATAATGACGGGAATAATGATTTCGTCACGAATCACTGGGCCGTAAATATAGATTTTTATCTTTTCCTCGGAAACGGAGATGGCACATTCCTCGATACAAGATTTACCGCTCCTTCTGAAAACGAACATTTCGATAAGAAGAAGGCAGCAGATGTAAATAATGACGGCAATATGGATTTAATAGTCGTAAATGGCCCGGGGAAAGTGTATCTATTGGAAGGCAATGGTGATGGTACATTTAGGAGCCCCAGGACTTTATTTTATTTTCACTCTGGCGTGGATTCCCTTGTTGTAGATGATTTCAACAATGATGGCAACGTTGATATAATTACCGATACACGGTTACACCGGCATTTCATTTTCCATGGAAAAGGAGACGGAACATTTGAGGCTGCTGAACACTTGCCCGAACTTGAGGATTATAAATATTATAAGAAATATGACTCTATTGATATTAATTCCGATGGATTTGTAGACATAATTGCTCTGGACCGCGATGCATTCATATATTTTCTTGGCAAGGGCGACGGTTCTTTTGAAAATAGAGCTTTTGCTTATCAAATTGGAGTACCGTCCGGACATTTTTCTGTTACACCTGCTCCTTTCAAGATACAAGCAAGCATTACAGGACAGGAAGAGATAAAATCAGCGGAATATGATTTTAACTGGAATACGTCCAATATCTATGCCGGAAGTTATCGCATAAAAGCCGAATTAATGCAAAATGAAGTCATCCTGGCCAAGGCTGTAAGTGATTTCCAAATATTGCCTGATATTGATATTGAATCCCACATCTTTACGGATAAAAACACATACGTCTCAAATGAGATGGTAAGAATATCATCGTTTATTAAAAATAACGGCGTTAACTATATTCTCAATCCAATTCACGGCCGGATAATCGTTCTGGACTCTCAGAATGCAATTTTATATTCCGAAGAGATAGAAATAGGGGATGTATATCCGGGGCAGTTTTATAGTTATGACGCTAACTGGAATACCGATAGACATCCTGAAGGTATATATACTGTGAAGCTTGAAATTTCAGGGCCGAATGACTATTCGGCAACATCGGAAGAGCATGTTGAAATTTTAGGCTCGTCGCAAACAGGCGAGGGGATTCTGGGCAGCATCACGGCCGAGCCCGAACTGGTAAAAAAGGGCGGGGACGTGACTCTGCTCTATACAATTACAAACAGGGGCAATGAGGACATAACGGGACTTGCCGTGAGGGTGCTGGTCGTCAACCCGACGACTCAGGCGGTTGAGCAAACCCTTGAAACCGCCGTTGACCTGCCTCGGGGCACGACGGTGACGGGCAGCTTTGTGGCCTCCACTTCCGGCCTGTCCCCGGATGCCTATCTCGCAATTTTACAGGTGTCTACTCCTGAAATAGCCGAACCCAAGACTCTGGCCGGAGATACCTTTGAGGTCAAGGCTCCCACGGCGGAGGTCACCAAGGCCGTTGTAGATGTGAAGAACGTTCTTGTCTGGCTCAATTACCCGTGGCAGAGCGGCAGGGACTGCCCGGATGTGGCGCTTATCGAAAACGCCCTCAGGGACGCGGGCGTGAATTACCACATCGTCTATGGCAAGAAGGACTTCCAGGGCGAGCTGAGAAACCCGTTATATACCGACTACATGATAATGGGCGACCACCACCCGCTGGAGGACCATTACGCGGCGTCGCTTAAAGAGAAGGTCTTCTCCGGCAGGGGATTTATATCTTCGATGTTCAACCGGCATAACCTGGATGCGGATGTTTTTGGAGTAAAGTTCACAGGTTATCTGAACCACGGCGACTATCCGGTGGAGCTTATGGAAAGCGATATTTCTTCTGAATATGATTTTGAAACTCGTGGGAGGGCTTTAAGGGTCGAGGCCATTGACCCGGTTGAGAACATCGGCTGGATAGTGAAAACCACCAGAAAGGACACTGAAACGCATCCAGCGCTTATCCAGAGAAGCTACGGTATGGGCAACGTGCTCTTCTATGCCTTCGACCTTGGCCTGAGTACCGGGGATTATGAGCGGTTTGAGTCGCTGGTCGTTAACTCATTGAACTACATCCACAGCGCAAGGGACTCCGAAGGAGCGTTTCATCCCTATCAGCTCGTGCCTGTTGAGGTGAGACTCAAGAGCCTTGGGGAAGCCCTGGACGTGAGAGTAAAGGAAACCTATCCACCTGAATTCAGCCTCTTCGACCCCGAGACGAAGCAGTGGATAATGGAAAACCCGTGGGTGGTTGACATCCACCTTGGTGCCGAAGAGATAAAGAGCATCCATTTCTATGCCCTTACGCCCGACATGACCGGAACGTTTACATTAACGAGCACGGTTGGCTACGTCGAGGACGGCACGTACAACCATATCCTTGATTCCGACGTGGAACTGTCCGTGCAGAGCATTGATGAGATGACTGTAGAGGTTCTGGACGCGTTAAATTCCCTGTCAGTCCCGGTGGAAGAACAGGCGCTTGTCCTCGATGCCGGAATGCACATTCAGAATACACGGAGCAGAGCGATATTGACCACGGCCGACATAGACGAGAATATCACGGATATATTACAGGCGGTTGATTCCCTGCTTGACGTAACGAGCGCCGATGCTTCGGAAATCGTCCTCATGCTCAATGGTCTCCTTGAGGCATGGGAAGGCAGGTGGTATTTCGAGGAATAGGAAGAAGAACTTTGCTCATAGAGGAGATATTTGAGGAATCGAATTTGTCCCCAAACTGTCCCCCGGAACTGAATGAGGTGCTCTAACGTGTTGATATTAAAGCGATAATGGGCCAAACGTAGTACCTTCGATTCCCATACGCTCCCGCCAAACCTTTCTATCTTGAGATATTGCTTGAGGCCCCACTTGCTGCCCGCGATGTGCTTGAGCTATGCCGCCATCAGCAACAGGGCCGAGTTGCCATCGGGGATAGCTAGTCGTCCCTGAAAAAGGGCTTAAGTTGCTGATTAATAAGGATTAAAAGGGTTG
>CBDVCR010000002.1:0-53967 GCA_965372535.1 uncultured bacterium
TTTTCATATCTTTTGTTCTCTTTTTCCATAGTGCTCATGCAATGAACGGGTTAATCGACCCCGGCCCTCGTCTGCGAGTTGCTCCTCCATTGCGGGATTCCAAAATAAATGTCCTGCGCACTTTTGCGAAGGCCCGCCATGCACCCTGAGCTTGAGGAAACTCATCTGCCCGCAAACCCATAGAAAGTTGCGGCAGCTTCATAGTAAAATAGAACTCCTGTGCCGGACATCGGGCCGAAGAGGGTTCCGGTTTATCTCTTTTAAGGAGAAGCGTCGTGAAAAAAGACAGATGTACGGAAATGTACAATTCCGTCGTGCAATACGCCCGGCAAAACCACGCGGATGAAATAGATAAGGCTTACGAATATTTCTGGGAAGAGGAGTTCCCGGAGGACTTCCTGAGCGGCAGGGCGCTGGAGCTGGGTTTTGTCAACTTCGAGGACTGGCTCGTATGCGATTACCGGCCCGACGATGGAAAAGGCTTTATAGACCGTTACGTCGAGGAGCAGAAGCCCGGCCCCGAGGCGGTGCGGGTGCTTGAGGCCATGAGGGATTCCGCGATAAGCCTCTACGAGGTGAAGGCCGGAAACGGAACGGTCGCGCTCCGGGACATCGCCCTGGGCGAGGATGTGCCAATAAAGGACAAGAGGCTTTCCGGGCTTTTGCCGGGCAACGTCTTTGCCGCGCGGATAATAGACCTCGACGGCGAACACGTCCTCGGAAGATGCGTCTACCCCTTTGCGGACAGAAAAGATGCGGTGCTCAAGGCACTGGAGAGCCAGTTTCAGCGCTACGTAAAGAACAAGGACCCGGAAGGCGACATGGCCCGGTTCATAGTCGAGGAGTCTTACATGTTCAACACCATATGGGTAAGCCTTCTGAACGTATAACCGGGCGGACATCCCTCCGCCCTTTTCCGATAACCGCTCCGCAGCGCGCCGTAGAGTATCCTGAAAAGGCAAGGAGCCGGCAACCCCGCGGCAAGACCACGGGGAATGCACCAGTGCATTCAAGTAAACTGAAAACGCCCGGCTGCGTTATTATAGATAATGCCTGAGTACCGGAACATACTCGTAAGGGGAGTCAACCGCCTGGGGGATACCGTCTTTTCCCTGCCCGCCATAAAAGCGCTCAAACAGTCATACCCCGGCGCGCGGGTCACGGTGCTTACAAAGCCCGCGCCCTCCGGCCTTTACGCCAATCTCCCCTATGTTGACGAAGTGCTCCTTTTGGACGGCAAGGGCCGCCACGGCGGCATAAGGGGAAGGCTTGCGCTCGCGGGGCAATTGCGCAAAAGGAGGTTCGACCTGGCGGTCGTCTTCCACAACTGTTTTGACGCCGCGCTTGCGCCCTTCCTCGCCGGGGTCCCGGAGCGCATAGGGTATCCAAGGGAAATGAGGGGGTTCCTGCTTACGAAAAAGCTCCCCTTCCCCGCCACCCCGGTGCACCAGGTTGACCATTACCTCGGGCTGGCCGCGCTGGCCGGCGCCTCGACGGAGAAGAGGACGCCGGAACTTTTCGTTACCCCGGAGGAGGAGCAATGGGGGAGGCGCCTGCTCGATGAGCGAAACGCCCGGCGGCCTCTCCTCGGCATCGTCCCCGGCTCCGTAGCCCTCACGCGCCGGTGGCCCCCGGAGAGGTTCGCGGAACTCGGCGACAGGCTCGCACAGGCCACCGGAGGGAGCATCATAATCCTCGGCGGCCCGGGCGACGGGGACATTTCCGGTAAGATAAAGTCGCTCATGAAAGCCGGGCCAATCGACACGACGGGCGGGACCGGCCTGAGGCAGCTGATGGCCCTCATAAGCCTCTGCGACCTGGTCGTCTCAAACGACACCGGCCCCATGCACATAACCTGGGCGCTCGGAAGGCCGGTCGTAACCTTCATCGGCGCTGCCGACATCCGCGAGATACGCCCCCTGAGTACCGTCGCGCATATCATTGGCAAGGACCTCGCCTGCAGCCCCTGCATAAAGGAGGAATGTCCCGAGGGCACGACGCGCTGTCTCGACCTGATTACAGTCAGGGAGGTCTTTGAAAAATCCATGGAAATACTGCGGACATGCGGCCCCGGAACGTCCTTATAATCAAACTGAGCGCCCTGGGCGACGTGGCAATGGCCACCCCGGTAATCAAGGCCGTCAAAAACGCCTGTCCGGACGCCCGCCTCTCGTGGCTCGTCGAGGAGGCTTCCCGTGGCATCGTCGAGGGGAACCCGCTTCTGGACGAAGTGCTCATATGGAGAAAGGACGAATGGGTCCGGCTCATGAGGAAAGCGCGGCCCTTTGCCCTTGCCTCTGAAATCACGTCGTTTATAGGGGAACTCAGAAGGAGACGCTTCGACGCGGTATACGACCTCCAGGGCTTTCTGAAAAGCGCGATATGGGCCCGGCTTTCAGGGGCAAGGGAAAGGGTCGGCCTCGACTCGAAGGAAGGCAGCCGGGTTCTGATGACAAGGGTCATCCCCTGGGACAGGAGCGAAAAGAGAATCAGCGCCCAGTACCTCCAGTTCGTACGGGGTCTGGGAATCGAACCGGGCAGGTTCGAGATGGACATTGCCATCGGGGAGAAGGAGGAGCGGTTTGCGGCGGACTTCAGAGAAACAACCGCAGAGGGCCGCTACGCGGCCCTCTGCCCCTTCTCGTCAAAGCCCCAGAAGGAATGGATATACGGCAGATGGGCAGGGCTTTCAAGCCGCCTCATCCCGGAGCACGGCCTTCGGCCCGTCATGCTCGGCGGGCCGGGAGATGTCGAGGCGGCGCAGCGCATGGCCTCCTCCGATATAATCAACATGGTGGGCAAGACCACGGTAAAGCAGACAGCGGCCCTCATAAAGCGCGCCTCGCTCCTCATCGGCGGCGACACCGGGCTTACTCACATGGGCATCGCCTTTAACGTCCCCACCGTCGCCATATTCGGCTCCACCTTCCCTTACCACGACACGGACAGGGACAACACCGCGTTGATTTACAAGGGTCTCGACTGCTCCCCGTGCAAGCGCCACCCCACCTGCGGCGGCAATTTCAGGTGCATGGAGGAGATAACCGGCGACGAAGTGCTCGAAAGCGCCGCCAGGGTGCTCCACGCATGATGAAGGTCCTCCACGTTGAAACGGGCATGAACCTCTACGGCGGCGCGCTCCAGGTGCTGTACCTAATCGGGGGCCTGAGCAAAAGAGAGGTCACAAACGTCCTGGCCTGCCCGGCGGGGAGCCGCATAGGCGCCGAGGCCGTTGGGATATGCGACAGGGTGCGCTTTATCCCCTTCTCCGGCGAGCTCGACCTGCTTTTTATCCGGAGGCTCATGAGGGTCATCAGGTCCGAGAGGCCGGACATCGTGCACCTTCACAGCCGCCGGGGGGCGGACACCCTGGGGGGCATCGCGGCTTCGCTTTCGGGAACGAAGACGGTACTTTCAAGGCGCGTGGACAACCCGGAAAACCCCCTTCTGGCCCGCATCAAATACCGGCTTTACGACAGGGTGGTCACAATCTCAAACGCCATCCGGGACGTGCTCGCAAGCGAGGGCGTGCCGCCCGGCAAAATCACCTGCGTCCACAGCGCCGTGGACACCGGAGCCTACGGCACGGCATGCGACAGGGAATGGTTCGCAGAGGAGTTCGACCTCGCGCCCGGAACGAGGGCTGTCGGGATGGCCGCCCAGTTCATCGAAAGGAAGGGCCACAGGCATCTGATTCAGGCAGCGCCGGATATCCTCGAATCCTTCCCCAAAACTATATTCCTGCTGTTCGGCAAAGGCCCGCTTGAGGATGAGATGAAAGCGCTCTGCCGGAGCGTGGACGTTTCCGGGAGCGTGCGCTTCGCCGGGTTCCGGGACGACCTCCAGCGTATTTATCCCTGCCTCGACCTCCTGGTGCACCCGGCGGACATGGAGGGCCTGGGCGTCTCGCTGCTTCAGGCCGCGGCCTCGGCGGCGCCGATTGTGGCGGCCAGGGCGGGCGGCCTTCCGGAGGTGGTCAGGCACGGCATGAACGGGCTGCTCGTTGCGCCGCGCGACCCCGGCGCCGTCGCGGAGGCGGTAAAAACCCTCCTTGCCGACCCCGCCAGGTGCAGGTCAATGGGCGAGGCGGGGCGCGCCATAGTCGAGAGGGAGTTTTCCATCGACGCCATGGTAAGCGGCAACCTCCGCGTCTACACGGAACTGCTCGGATAGGGCGACCGCCGTTTCATGACAACTTTCGTTCTGATATAATCTCATCATGGAGTTTACCGAAAACGCCATGAAGGTCCTTAAGGCGAGGTACCTCCTCAAGGACGAGGAGGGCAAGGTCGTCGAGACCCCCGAGGGGATGTTCAGGCGCGTCGCCCGCACGGTGGCCGGGGCGGAGTCGGCCCACGGGGAGGACCCGGCGCACTGGGAGGAAAAGTTCCACGCCCTCATGAGCGAATTGAGGTTCCTGCCGAACTCGCCCACGCTCATGAACGCGGGCAAACCGCTGGGCCAGCTCGCCGCCTGTTTCGTGCTCCCCGTGGAGGACTCGATGCAGAGCATATTCGGCACGCTCAAAAACGCCGCCCTGATACTGCAGAGCGGCGGCGGCACGGGGTTTTCCTTCTCGCACCTGAGACCCAGGCTCGATATAGTGCGCTCAACGGGGGGCATCGCCAGCGGGCCGGTATCGTTCATGAAGATATACAACACCGCCACCGACGTAATCAAGCAGGGGGGCGCCAGGCGCGGGGCCAACATGGCCATACTCCGCGTGGACCACCCCGACATAATGGACTTTATAAGGCTCAAGCGGGACATCACCGAGCTTGTGAACTTCAACATCTCCGTGGCCGCCTCCGACGCGTTCATCGAGGCGGTCAAAAAAGACGGGGAGTACGACCTGGTCAACCCGAGGAACGGAAAAACCACCGGTAGGCTCAGGGCGAGGGAAGTCTTCGACGAGCTTGCAAACAGCGCGTGGGCCACCGGGGACCCGGGCGTGGTCTTCCTCGACAGGATAAACGCCGTAAACCCCACCCCGCTGCTCGGGCCGATGGAGAGCACCAACCCCTGCGGCGAGCAGCCGCTTCTGCCCTACGAGGCCTGCGTGCTCGGCTCCATAGACCTTTCCAAATACGCAGTTGACGGCCGGGTGGATTGGGACGGCCTTAGGGAAACGGTGCGGACGAGCGTTAGGTTTCTCGACGACTCCATCGACGTAAACAAATACCCCCTGCCGGAAATCGAGGACATGCACAGGGGCAACCGTAAAATCGGCCTGGGCGTAATGGGCTGGGCCGATATGCTCATACTGCTTGGCATCCCCTATAACGACGAAAAAGCGTTCGCCCTGGCCGAGGAGGTAATGAAACTCATAAAGGACGCGGCCAGGGCCGCCTCTGCCGAGCTGGCCGGGGCGCGCGGGGCGTTTCCCAATTTCGCGGGCTCGGTCTACGACGCCCCCGGCATGCCGGTGCTCAGAAACGCCACCCTTACCACCATAGCGCCCACCGGCACACTCTCGATAATAGCGGACTGCTCAAGCGGCATCGAGCCGCTCTTTGCGGTGGCCTACAAGCGCATGATACTCGACACGGTGCTTTACGAGTTCAACAGGCACTTCCTGCGCATCGCAAGTGAGAGGGGGTTTTACACCGAGACGCTCAGGGAGAGGGTCATGGAGGAAGGCTCGCTCGAAGGAGTCGGGGAAGTGCCGGAGGACGTAAAGGGGCTTTTCAGGACCGCCCATGAAATCCCCCCCGAGAGCCATATCAGGATGCAGGCCGCTTTCCAGAAGCACACGGACAACGCGGTCTCAAAAACCATAAACATCCCTGCCGAGGCCACAATAAAGGAAGTTGAAAATGCCTACCTCATGGCGTATGATATGGGGTGCAAGGGGATAACCGTATTCCGCTACGGCGCCGAAAAAAAGGGAACCCTTGTCAGGATACGCGACACCGACTGACCGGTACATATTAAGGGGAGCATGAAATAGATTACATGACGAACATCGGCCTGGAACGAATCGATCCGGCTTCCCCCTTTGGAAAAGGGGGAATGAGGGGGATTTTTCTGAATATTCAAATCCCCCCTCGCCCCCCTTTGCTAAAGGGGGGTGTAAACTATTTTATGCCCTGAGTAATAATACTTAAAGGGGAGGACATTTTATGATATTGGGCGTCAACATCGACCACGTCGCCACGCTCAGGCAGGCGCGCAAAGGCATGGAGCCCGACCCCGTAATGGCCGCGCCGCTTGCCGTGCTGGGCGGCGCCGACGGCATCACGGTGCATTTAAGGGAAGACAGGAGGCACATACAGGACCGGGACCTCCGGCTTCTGAGGGAAATCGTGCCGGTGGAGCTTAACCTCGAGATGGCCGCCACAACGGAAATGCTCAACATCGCCACTAAGACAAAGCCCGACATGGCCACCCTCGTGCCGGAAAAACGGCAGGAACTCACCACCGAGGGCGGGCTCGACGTATTCGAGCACAAGAGCAAGCTCAGAAACGCGATAAAGAAACTCCAGGGGGCCGGTATACCGGTGAGCCTTTTCATCAACCCCTACCCCGAGGACGTGGAGGTCTCGAAGGAAATCGGCGCGGACATGGTGGAGCTTCACACCGGGATGTACGCCGACGCCAGGGGCAAAAGGGTCCGTACCGAGCTAAAGCGCATATACGCCGCCGCCGCGGGCGCGCTTAACGCCGGGCTCACCATAAACGCCGGGCACGGGCTTAACTACCGGAACGTCAGGCCAATAGCCGAGATTGACGGCCTCAGGGGGCTTTACATTGGGCACGGCATCATCTCCCGCGCCGTGTCCGTGGGGCTTGAGGAGGCGGTGCGGGAGATGAAGTACCTCATAGAGCAGTGCCAGTGATTTACGGCGTCGGGGTCGATATCGTGCGGATAGACCGGCTCAGGAAATCGGTCGAAAGCGCGGGCAAGAGGTTCCTCGAACGGGTCTTCACCGATGCCGAGGTTGAGTATTGCCACCGCAAGCGCGACCCCTTCCCCTCCCTTGCGGCCCGCTTCGCCGCCAAGGAGGCGCTCATCAAGGCCATCACCGCGGAAGAGCACATATCCGTGAAGGACGTCGAAATCGCCGTCTCAGAAAACGGCAAGCCCTTCGTCATTGTCGCGGGCAGGCTCGATGGGATTTTCAGGGAGCAGGGCATCGGCGCAGCCCACCTGAGCCTGAGCCACGAGAAGGAATACGCCGTGGCAAGCGTGGTGCTTGAGAAGGAATAATGAATGCGCGGCAGCAAGCCGCGGGTTCCATGATAACCAATAGCTCGCCATTGCCCTGAAAATGCCCTTTTTCCGGGTACGGGCATGAAACAGCGCTCATAAGAAAAAGACCCGAAGGGAAAACAGTGAACTCCTCAAGGTGAACTGGTTCACATGGACAAGTTCCGCGAGGGGGAATTACAATGGTCGGTGGAGCATTAGAAACAGCGTTCTTTGACATGGGCGGAAAAAACAGGGTTCGAGGATTCAAGGAAATAATCCCCCCCGCCCCCCTTTACTAAAGGGGGGAAGAAACGGCGGACGGGCATGGCAGCCTTGAACACTCTTTGAACAGCCGGGCGGGCCGGGATATTCCGCAAAATCAGGGGGTTGCAAAGGTTTTAAAGGAAAGGCTCTGAACATATAAAAAAAGAGAGCGTCCTTCGACCTTTCGGCAGGCCCTTCGACAAGCTCAGGACAGGCTCAAGGCTCAGGATGATTAAAGGGCGGCAGAGCGACGGTTCGGAGAAACGCCGGGATTGACCACGGAGACGCAGAGGCACGGAGAAAATCGAGGGGACTATTGAGCCCCACACAAGTAATGTCCTATACCTCTTGTTCTGTCATATACTATCCTTGTCATCCCCGCGTAAGCGGGGATCCAGTATTTTCCGCATCTTCCGCTATGGTTACGTCCCTGGATTCCCGCTCTCCGCCTTCGCGGGGACAGGCTCCGCGGGAATGACAGCAAAGCGGACATTTGTTATGCGTGAGTCAATAATTTCGAGTTTTCTTTGCGCCGGCTCCCCGGCATGGGAATCAGGCCTTTTCAAACACCCGATAGGCGGGGTTTTCCAACCCCGCCGGGCAGGGCTACTCCCGGAACAGGCCGATATTCACACGCCCCGGCTTTCTGTGCTAATATACGACTGCCATGAGAAAAGGGGTTTTTCTCTGTTCATTGGTGGTTGGGCTGGCGGTGGCTGCGGTATCCGCTGCGGCGCCGGACGCATTCGCCCTGACGAATAAAACCGCGCCGGAAGTGATAAATGTCCCGGCTTCACAATCTCCCATAACAATAATTGTCAACCCCGAGTCCACCGCCGTCACTGAAAAATCCCCTCAATATATTGACGATGCAATAGGTCTTCTCGAACTTGTCGTTGGGATTTTTGCGTTAGTAGTCGCAATTCTTGGACTCTTCGGTTTTCTTGAAATTAGAAAGTGGAAAGAACAGCGCAAGGAATTTCAGGAGCAGATAAACTCCGCTGAACAAAAAATCAAGGACTTCGACAATAAAATCAACGAAGCCAAACAGAAGGTTGAAGATGCAGAAAATATGGCGAAAGAAGCCGAAAGGCAAGCTGAAAAGTCTAAGAAACTGGCCACTGAGATTGAAAATATTTTTAAAAGAATAAGAATCAGCAAAGAGCAAATCGAACGGATAAGGATAGAGGCACAAGAAAAAATGAGTGGGGTAGTTTTACCCCCCATTACCGAGGAACCGTCCGAGGAAATCAAGAGCAAGCTCGACGAGTTCGCCGAGAGAATCGAAATCCTCGAAACTGTTGGCGTAAACTTAAATGCAGAAGACTTTTTTAAAATAGCAAAAAATTATTATTATAAGGAGAATTATAAAGAATCACTTCAAGCCATAGATAAATCCATTAAAATAAACCCAAAAAATGCTAGCGCATGGACTGGCAAAGGTGCTGCCCTCGAAAGGCTCAACAGACCTGAAGTAGCGCTTGAGGCTTATGACGAAGCCATTAAATTGGAGCCTGATTATGCCCTTGCACGGTACAACAAGGGCATCGCCCTCGGAAAGCTTAAAAAGCACAATGAAGCCCTTAAGGCTTTCGACAAGGCCATCGATCTCAAACCCGATTTTGCCAAGGCGTGGGACAACAAGGGCATCGCTCTCGGAAAACTCGAAAGATACGAAGAGGCCCTTAAGGCTTTCGACAAGGCCATCGAACTCAAGCCCGATTTTGCCGAGGCGTGGGACAACAAGGGCTTCGCCCTCAATAATCTCGAAAGACACGAGGAAGCCCTTAAGGCTCACGACATGGCAATCAAACTCAAACCCGATCTTGCCAATGCCTATTTTAACCGCGCCTGCGTCTATGCTTTAATTGGCGACAAGGAAAACGCCCTCAAAGACCTCGCAAAGGCCATCGAGCTTGACGGCAAGTGTAAAGAAAAGGCCAGAACCGACAAAGACTTCTCCTCTCTCCGGGACGACCCGGACTTCAAGGCCCTCATCGGGTAGCCCGCCGCGGAATCCTTCGCAATTTTTTAAACGAATGTGTTAACTTATTATGGAGTGCGACTGTTATGAGAAAACCCGCGACATTGATTTATGCAGCGGCGGTCATTGCCCTGCTCGCCCAGTCCTGCCAGCCCCCTGCGGAGGATTTCTCCCGCCTGGGGTATGAGGCCGTCGGGGAGGGCAGGTACGAGGACGCCCTCCTTCTCTTCGAGAAGGCGATTAAGGTCAGGCCCGGTTATCTTGAGGCATGGACCGGCAGGGGCGTTGCGCTTGCCGGGCTTTCGAGGTACGAGGAGGCAATCACGGCGTTTGAAAACGCCATCGAGATAGCCGAGGAGAAAGGCCCGCACCTTCGGCCCGCCACGGCCTCTGTCTGGAGCAGCATGGGCATGGTCTTTTTAAGGCTCAAAAAATACGACGACGCAACCAGGGCCTTCGACACGGCGGTCGAACTGAACCCCGGCCATGCCGAGTCGTGGTACGCCGGCGCCGTAGTCCACGCGTTAAAAGGAGACATGGACAAGGCCCTCGACGGCCTATCGAAGGCCGTCGGACTGGAGCCGAAACTCAAAAAGAAAACCCGGGCGGAAAAAGCCTTCAAGCCCCTGTGGTACAACAAGGACTTCAACCTTCTAATCGAATAGCCGCTCCCCGATTATCCTCGCAACCGCCCGCTTCCTTCTCCTTAAACAGCTTATTACTCAGAGCATGAAATAGTTTACCCCCCCTTTAGCAAAGGGGGAAGCCGGATCGATTCGTTCCAGGCCGGTGTTCGTCATGTAATCTATTTTATGCTCCCCTTAATAAATGCCGGGCACGGGAACGTCAGGGCCGGGCCGGGCGGAACCCGGCTGGGCGCAGTGTCATATGCGTATTGGAAACGCCTCTTTCGGGGCCGCGATAAACCCCTGGTGTTTCAATATCTCCTTGTTGTAGGCAAGCTCCTGCTCTCCCCCGAGGTCCACGACCCTCCCCCCGGCCTCAAGCACTATGGCGTGCCCCGCGGCGGTGTCCCACTCCCACGTGGGGCCGAACCGGGGGTAGATGTCCGCGGAGCCTTCGGCCACGAGGCAGAACTTGAGGGAGCTTCCCGCGAATATCAGTTTATCCACCGGGATTTTCCTCTTGAACTCCTCAAGCTCCGGGGAGCCGTGCGAGCGGCTGGCGACAACCACAAGGCCGCCTGTTTCCGGCCACGGCCTGACGCGTATCCTCACCGGCCCGCCCTCCCCGTCCCGCCTGTACGCCCCAATGCCCTGTGCGGCGTAATACGTCCTGTCCCGCACGGGGACATGGACGACCCCGAGCACGGGACGCCCGGCTTCCAAGACGGCGATGTTGACGGTAAACTCCCCGTTACGGTTGATGAACTCCTTTGTGCCGTCCAGGGGGTCCACGAGGCAGAATTTCTCCCACCCCTTGCGGACGGCGTACTCCGTGCCCCCGTCCTCTTCCGAAAGCACGGGGATGCCGGGCGCAAGCCCCTTAAGGCGCGCCTTTATGATTTCATGGGAGCGGGTGTCGGCAAGGGTAAGCGGAGAGCGGTCTTCCTTGTAGGAGACCCCGAAATCCCCGCTGCCGTAGACATCGAGGACGGCTCGCCCGGCCTCTTTCGCCGCTTCAGCCAGTCTTTCGAGAAATTCCATGGGCCGGACCCGGGGGCTACATCAACAGGATGAATTTATTATGGTCAAGAAATTCGAGGATTTTCCGGACGGACTCCTCGACGCTCAACTCGTCGGTGTCGAGCACCACGTCCGGGTTTTCCGGCTCCTCGTAAGGGGCGTCCACGCCGGTATAGTTTTTTATAACCCCCGCCCTGGCCTTTTTATACAGCCCCTTGGGGTCGCGTTTCTCGCACACCTCGATGGGGCACCTGACGTAGACCTCAAAGAAATTTTCCTTCCCCGCGATGTCCCGCACGAACTCCCTGTCCTCCCTGTACGGGGAGATAAAGGCGCTGAGCACTACGATTCCGGCGTCGGAAAAGAGCTTCGCCACCTCGGCGATTCTCCGGAGGTTCTCCCGCCTGTCCTCGCGGCTGAAGCCCAGGTTGGAGTATGATGCCGTGCCGCACGTTGTCGCCGTCGAGCACGTACCCCCTGACGCCCCTGTCAAACAGGTCCTTCTCCAGGTGGTGGGCTATGGTGGACTTGCCGGAGGCCGAAAGCCCGGTAAACCAGACTATGCCGCTCCGGTGCTTGTTCATCACGTTGCGTTCTCGCCCGTTTACCAGGTTTTCGTGCCATACAACGTGTTCCATAATCTCCATCCCCTCGGGCCGGCCAGGCGTCCTGCCCGTCCGGAACCTTATTCGATGTATTGTTTAATTATATTTTACAAGGACTTATGGATGCAACAGGCAGGGTCTTTCATTCCTGCCGGGGCCTGGCCCGGAAAGGGAAAAGCCTACCCCTGGGCGGCCCTGTAGCCCGGCACCAGTCTGCCGACCACGGGGTAGATTTCCTCCTCCGAGCCGCGCTCGACCGCTTCCCTCAAGGAAGCCATGCAGTCATTTATCTCGTCCGGGGACGGCGGGTCGGTGACGGCGATTCTGAGCTTTTCGTGTGAGGTGCCGACCATCCTCTCGGAGTCGTCGAAGAGTTCCTCGTACAGTTTCTCCCCCGGCCTGAGACCCGTGAACTCGATTCTTATGTCCTCCTCCGGGACAAAGCCCGAAAGCCTTATCGCGTTTTCCGCAAAATCGACTATCCTGATGGGCTCGCCCATGTCGAGGACGAATATCTCCCCTCCCTTGCCCGTGGAGGCCGCTATAAGTACCAGTTGCACGGCCTCCGGTATCAGCATGAAGAACCTTTTTATCTCCGGATGGGTGACGGTCACCGGGCCGCCGCGGGCAATCTGCTCCTTGAAGACATGTATGACGCTCCCGTTGCTTCCGAGGACGTTGCCGAACCTGACAGTGGTAAATTTCGTGCCGTAGCGCGAGGCGGCGTCCAGGACGAGCAGCTCGGCCATGCGCTTTGTGGCGCCCATGATGTTGGTGGGGTTCACGGCCTTGTCGGTCGAGACCATCACGAAACTCTCCACGCCGTGCCGCCCCGAGACGTCTATTAAATTCCTTGAACCGAAAACATTGTTCTTCACGGCCTCGACGGGGTTGCTTTCCATGAGCGGGACGTGCTTGTGCGCGGCGGCGTGGAAGACCATCTGCGGCCTGTGCCGTTCAAACAGGCACTCGAGCCTCCGCTCGTCCAGGATGTCGCCGATAACGCCGACGACCCTTTCGCCGGGGCCTTCCCTGCGAAGCTCCATGTCTATCTCGAAAAGGCCGTTTTCGTACCTGTCAAGCAGTACGAGCTCCGATGGCCCGTACTTTATTATCTGCCTCGAAAGCTCCGAGCCGATGGAGCCGCCGGCGCCGGTCACCATGACCCTCCTGCCCCCGATATACTCCCTTACCGACTGGATGTCCGTCCTTACCGGCTCCCTCTGCAGGAGGTCTTCCATGGAGAGGGGTTTTATCTGCGAGACCGAGACGTCGCCGCTCAGGATGTCGCGCAGGCCCGGAAGAGTCTTGATGGTCACGTTAAAGGGCTTGCACGTCTCGTATATTTTCCGGACGGCCCTGTTGCTTGCCGAGGGTATGCAGACGATGATTTCCTCGGGCTTGCGTTCCCTGACGATTCTCTCTATCAGGCTCATCGGCCCCAGGATGGGGACCCCGTGTATGGAAAGCCCCTTCTTGTACGGGTCGTCGTCTATGAACCCGACGGGCTTGTAGGAATACCTGGGGTTGTTGCGCATGTCCCTCACTATCATCTCGCCGGCGTCCCCGGCCCCCACGATGAGCACCCTCCTGCCGGACGCCTCGGACTGCAGGTATTCCCTCAAGACCCGGACGCTCAACCTCGCGCCCCCGGCAAAGAATATCAGCATCATCCAGTCCAGTATATATATGGAGCGGGGATACGCCATCTCCCCGAAGACGTACCTGACCAGCACGACGAACACCGCGCTCCCGGCGCTCACGGAAGCCGCAATCTTTACGAGGCTGCTTATGCCCGAATACCGCCACAGGTCCCTGTTAAGCCTCATTCCGAAATAAAACACCAGCCGGACGGCGACCAGATAGGGCAGGTACCTGAGCATCAGCAGGACCTGGTCCGGGGGTATTGCCCACTCGAACCTGAGAAAGAACGCAAGGTAGTTGGCCAGCACGGCCTGCACGATATAAAAAGCCGTAACAACCAGGGGCCTGTACCTGATTATAAGGTTCCTGGTTGCCGGCAACGTCCTGGAAGCGGACTCTACCATGGCGGATTTTCTTTCCTTGCCTGATTATATGGATGAGCTTCGATTATTTCACCATCTTCGCAAGCGTTTTAAATATTAACCTTATATCGTTTATAAAGCTCTGTTCCCTTATGTATTTCCTGTACAAGTCTATCTTCGCGGGCAGGACTTCATTTATATATCCTTCCTCGGGGTACTGAAACCTCTTGAGGACGGATTCCTCGTCGCTGAACTCTATGGCGGCGTAATCGGTTATGCCTGGTTTTACGGCGAGTATCTCCTCGTAATCTTTTCTGAACGCCTCGACGTATTCAGGCATTTCGGGCCTCGGCCCGACAAAACTCATGTCCCCCTTAAGGACGTTGAAAAGCTGAGGCAGTTCGTCAAGCTTCGTTTTCCTCAGAAACCCGCCGACCCTCGTAATCCGGGGGTCGGCTCGGGCGGTAACCTTCGGCCCGAGTCCCGGGGCGCCGGCGACCATCGTCCTGAACTTGTAAAGGTCAAAGGGCTTGAAGCCCTTCCCGACCCTCTCCTGAACGAAAAAAACCGGGCCGCCGCTCTCCGCTTTTATGATAACCGAAAGGACCAGGAAAAGGGGCAGGGACGCAATAAGCCCGATTGTTGAGAAAACAATATCAAAGGCCCTTTTCACCTCTTGAACCTGCCCGCGACGTCAAGGACGGATTGCGCCACCCTGTCCACCTCCTCGTCAGTCATTGACGGGTAGATGGGAAGGGAGACAATCCTCTTGTACGCCTCATGCGTAACCGGAAAGTCCTCCGGCTTATACCCGTACGTCAAACGGTAATACGGGTGGATATGGAGAGGTATAAAATGCACCGACGTCCCAATCCCCCGCTCCCGCAGCTCTTCTATGAACCGGTCTCTGTCTATGGCAAGTGCGTCGAGGTTGAGCTTCAGCACATAGAGGTGCCGGCTGTGCAGGGTGCCGGCGCGCACGGAAGGCGTTTCCGCCTGCGGCAGGCCCCTGAAGGCGGCGTTGTAGGCGGACGCGATGCGCTCCCGCTTTTCGAGGAGGAAACCGGCCTTCCCGAGCTGGGCGAGTCCCATCGCCGCCGCCACGTCAGTCATGTTGTACTTGTAGCCCGGGGCCACAATCTCGTAGTGCCAGTTGCCCTCGGCGGTGTAGCGCTTCCATGCGTCCCTGCTTATGCCGTGCAGGCTCATTACGCGCATCCGTTCGGCCCATTCCGCGTTGTCCGTTACCGCCATCCCGCCCTCCCCGGTGGTGATGGTCTTTGTGGCGTAGAAGCTGAAGCAGGTGATGTCGCCTATGGCGCCGATGTTTCTCCCCCGGTATTTTGCGGGCAGCGCATGGGCGGCATCCTCTATGACGCAGAGGCCGTTGTCCTTCGCGACCCTCAAGATGGAGTCCATGTCGCACGGCTGCCCCCCGTAGTGTACGGGGATTACGGCCTTCACCCTTTCCCCGCTCCCCCTGAGCCTTGCGACGGTCTCCTCAAGCCCTGAGGCGTCCATGTTAAGGGTATCGGGCTCTATGTCGACAAAGACCGGCCTGGCGCCCTGGTACCGGATTACCTCGGCAGTGGCGGCAAACGTCATGGGCGTCGTGACCGCCACGTCCCCTTCCTCCAGCCCTACGGCGTCCAGGGCGAGGTGGAGCGCGGCGGTGCAGGAGTTAAGCGCCACGGCGTGTTTTGCGCCGACGTAGCCGGCGAACTCCTCCTCGAACCGCTTAACCTTCGGGCCGGTGGTTATCCAGCCCGTGCGGAGGGAGTCCACCACCCCGTCAATCTCGTCGTCCGTTATGTACGGCTTATGAAAGGGGACGTGTCCCATGCCGTTGCGCCTCCAGGCGTATGCACAATAAATTCATACGGTATAACCGAGTTTTTGCATGGTTTGGCCGATGTATTTCATGGCTCCGTCAACTCTGCCCTTCGGCAGGGACAGGTAGTTGTTAATACTGGGCTTTATTCCCTTGCGAATCGTGACAATCCCATCCTCAATGCCCTTGTCATGGTCAAACTTATGATAATCGATTACCGCGGGCTCGCAGGGAATGCCAAGGTAATCAAAAAGGGCGCCGAGTATGCCTTCCGGTTTTGTAACGAGGTCTTCATAGCGCATCTCAAACGCCGCCCCGGACCTGCATACGCCGGTGCTTTTCATCTTCCCGACCTGCTCCGCCCAGAAATTGGCGTATCCCGCAAACCTGTCGTCAAAATTATTCCTCGATACGTATTGGTCAGGCACGTGGAAGTGGCGCCTGTAAAGGGAACAGGCAACGTCCAGCCCGTTTCGGTAGATGAAAACGAATTTCGCTTTTTGCTCGAACAATTCGCTTAGAACATCCACGTAATCGACATGGTCCGGGGTCTTGTCGGCCCAATAGACCTTACCTTTTGATTGCGCGTAATTCATAAAGTAATAATCTATGTAATTACGCGTCATCTTAAACACATGGTCCTTCTCAAACCCCATTGATTCCAGCCCTTCCAGGGCTTCCCTGTTTGAGAGCATCTTCAATAAGTCCACTATGAACTTCGACTCCGGGGGGCAGGCTATCTTGCTGTGGGAGTCAAGCATTCTCCTTAAAAGCGAAGTGCCCGACCTGTAGCATCCGATTATGAAAATAGGCGGGTTAGGGCTATAATCGGCCCTGCCCTCGAAAACGACTTTTTTCGAGGGCATGAGAAGCTTGATATTATAATAAAGCTTTTGATATATGTCCCTTATATTCATTCTGTATTTACCTCAAATTATCATTAGCCGTGAAACCTCGCAATTTTATCACGATATGCATGCTTTTGTTATCAGCAGTCAAGGTTTTTTCTGAACCTATAGCATTCTCTGGTTTCCTTTTCGATGCGCATGCCTGCTTTCTTATAAAATGATATTGCTCTCTCGTTACCTTTCATGACCGACAGGCGATAAGTATTGATTCTATTCATGCATAAAATTCCATTGAATTTATTGAGCATATGCAGTGCAATCCTCTTTCCTTTGAGTTGAGAGTCAACTGCGATGGACAAAAGACTGAAATCATGTTTTGGTAAGCTGCAATTATTTCCAGTGCGCTTCATGCGGGAGCGAAGTGCGGCTACAACATGAGAAATTCTGTTGAGCATTCCCCTACGTACAATCGCAGACCGTATAAATGCAAGCACAACCCTATAACAGCAAAACAGAAAATTTTTCCTGAAAAAACGGGACCGGGCAAATTCAATATGTTGCCCCCCAACTATGAACCCTATCATTCGGCCATGCCTGAAAGCCCCAATGCTCAATTTATTGTATTCAATCAATTCCTTATAATAACGCTTTATAAGCTCAGTCCCAAGCGCTGTGAGGAAATATTCAGGGAATGCCGCCTGGTGCAACTGTGCGACCTGAAAAGCATCATGAGTGTCGAGGAAGCTAAACGCAATGGTATCTTTTTGCATTGGCGTGCTCTCCATTATTTTCCATTCACTACCATTAGCATTTCACCTGGTAAGAGGGATGTCCGTAATTATATTCTTTCTGTATTTTTTTCGTATGATAAAATCCCATATACCCTTGATATACCCCATGCCGTAGCCGAAATGAATAGTAAAAAAAACAGAAGGCAACACAAAAAAATATTTTAAGCCTCTCCTGATTGCGATAGAAGATGAAAAAAATATATTAGCGGCAACGTACAGAAACAGTAACAAAAGAAACGGCCACAGAAATACCTTCCATGCAAACGACAGTATTCCAAGGGTTATCGAGCTCGCCACAAGGGTCGGCGGCATTATCTGCCTGAAAGTAAAAACTCCTCTGGTTTTCAAGGCAACTAGCGGCTTGAAGTAGCCGTACTGGAAATACATCTTTCCAAGCTTGGAAATCGTATCCCTCGCATGATAATATGATACGATGTCGGGTACAAGGAGGATTTTCCCGCCATTTTTCAGCAACCTCATGTTCAACTCATCGTCCTGGTTTCTTATCATGTCTTCGTCAAATACCCCTATTTCATTAAAAACCTCCTTCCTGTAACACCCAAAAGGCACGGTATCCACCAGCCTGGGCTTTTCAGAGCCTATCCTATAATAAGCATTGCCCGCGCCGAAAAAATGAGAAACAGCCAACGCTATGGACTCGGCTGTATACGTATTGTCTCCAGGCAATATAACCCATAGACCTCCAACATTGTCCACATCATGTTCCTGCAAATATTTGACGCATTTTGGAATATAATCTTTATTGTAAATACTGTGGGCGTCAAGCCTGATTATTATTTCGCCTTTGGCATTCTCGATGCCTATATTCAGGGCCGCTGGCACTGTTTTTTTCGGGTTGTCCATGAGCCTGATGAACGGCCATCTGCCGGAGAACCCCTTGATTTTTTCTCTTGTACCATCGCCGCTCATGCCATCCATTACTAAGACTTCAAGTTTGCTCTTGGGATATTCAGTGTTCACAGTTGAGTCCAGACATTTGTCAATGTGCTTCTCTTCATTACGGCATGGAATAATAACCGTTATAAAGGGCAGTGCCCCGTCATGCTTGTTTGCAGGTTCACCTGTCTTCATGCAAGTCTTTTGCATATATCAAATATACACCCTTCCATAATTGCGCCTGAGATATTGAATTGTCCTATCGGATATCACAGTTCTCTTTAACCTCTTGAAGCCGCCGAACCCTGCCAGGACGCCTTTTATCGCTGCAATGAACTCGCCTTTCCTTATTGAAGCAGCAAGGAGGACAAGACTCCAGAAGCACGTATTTATGACAAAAGGAAGAGCGGGCAAGTATTTATAGTTTATCCAGATTTTATTTCTTATCGAATAATACATGTATCCGCTTCTTACGCGGTTCAAGGAATTCAAGTGCGGATAGTGTTCAATAAATATATCCGGACAGTAAAGTATGCTGTAGCCCTTTTCGATTATGCGGTAAGACAGGTCCAGCTCTTCCGCTCCAAAGAACAAATCTTCCTGATACAAGCCACAGTCCTCATAGACTTTTTTTCTCGCAGCATGCCCTCCGCCCAGATAATAGCTGACATATTGGGACATGTCCACGATATCGGGATTCTTTTTCACTACGGCCCTACGAAAAGGAACTCTCACTTTCTTTTCATGATGCCCGTCAATATCAACAATTTTAAACGCAATCAACCCTACATCAGGAAATGTATTAAAGACATGAGTTATTTGTTCAATAGAATTATCAAACCTGAAAGCGGCATCATCGTCCAATGTTATCAGAATATCACCCTTCGCCTTCTTGATAAGAACGTTCCTGCCGCCCGCAACGCCGAGCGGCTTGCCGGAGGTTATGCACCTGATTCTGGGGTCGTCGTATTTTCCGGCGACTTCCCCGCAGATGCCATGCCCGGAATTGTCATCGAGCACGATTATTTCAATATTACTATACGATTGAACCAGTATGCTGCCCAGGCACCTGAGAATATCCTCGGGGCCTTCATTGGTTGCGACCAGGAAGCTTATCAACGGCTGGTTCGTCTTCATTTCCTTCTCCTTTTAATTTATACGACGATATTAACATGCCGATTACGACCCAGAGAAAAGAGTTCGTCCCGAAAGAAAAAAACAAGAGGAATATAACCAGTAGAATAAACATCTGGTTCCACGGGTTCATGACCTTCAAGACGGCCGGAGTTTTCCTTTCATTAATCAATACCCAGAATGTCGCAAAAATAATAACCATGAATAACAGCGCACCTATGACGCCGGAGTCTACGAGGGTTTCGAAGTATGTATTATGAGAATAATGTCCAAGCGCGCTCTGGGAAGTCCTGAGCCCGTATCCGATGATAATCTTGTTGTCGAGTGTTTTTTCATAAAGCTCACTCCAAAAAATGGTCCTCGAACCGGAAGGAATGTCAAAAACCCTGATTCTCATGACATTGAAGGGATTGACATCAAGCAGAAAAGTTATGGTCACTAACGATATGGAAATGCCGAGGACGGTCTTCGGGATGAAACGCAAGCTCTTTAAATCGAGCCTGACCAACCTCAGCAAAACCATGAGTATGGAGCTGATGAGGATAACGAAGTATATGGTCCTTGAAAACGCCAGAATCAAAGAGGCCGTCACCAATAAAAGACCGCCGTATTTGACTGATTTTCTCATCTCGACCTGCATGCCGCACAGGAGGGAAAGGGTCATGAACAGCGAGAAAAAATTGGCGTCTCCCGGCAGTCCGCTCAACCTCAGATAGCCGCTCTTGTCAAGCCCGTACCCCAGCCCTCTCCAGAGGTCCGAATCATGAAGGATACTATGTATTTTCAATTGGCCCATGTAATAAAATATCAGGGATATAATTGCGAACAGGACGCCGATGAGAAAAACGGTCGAGTTTATTTTCCTGAAATCACGCACGGAAAGAGGAATCTTGGCCAACAGCAGCAATAAAATGAAATTTCTCGCAAATTGCAGATACAAAGTCGTCGCGCTTTTCGGAGTAATGGAAATATACGCACTTGTCCCGCACCAGAGGAAAAATATAAAGTACGCAAGTATCGGAGAAATATAGAGGAAGGAAGGGAACCTCCTGATGGAATTGCCCCTGGAAAAATACAATGCAAAGTATATAACACCCATGACTATTACGATGTCAGCGGGATCTATCTTTATGCCAATATCAAAATAAAAGCCCTGCAGGTTATACGCTGTAAAAAGAAGAACAACAAAAATAATGGAATTATTATTCATTTCTTATGTCCCGGCTTACTTTGGCCATAAACCACACGCATTCTCTTCCTGATAAGAAACAGCTTGATCTGAATCCAGAAAAGTTTTCTGTTATTCACGTAATGAAACAACCGTTTATAATAACTCCATAATGTACACTTATAATGCATAAGATAAGCATAAGAAACACAAAAAAGCTTATTCCATTTTTTCGCTTTACTTAAGAACCATTTTTCGTATCCATAGGCCTGAAGACTATGTCCCAGAACTGCCTCAACAGCCACGCCCTGCCATATTGGAAGTTCTCTCTTCCAGCCCTCCGTTCGCTTAATGTCAGGGGGTTTGTCGAATAACGCGTGTATGCCTTTTTCTTTCCCGCTCACATTAAAAAATGTATTTTCATCGCTTGCTCTTTGCGCTACAAAGGGAACGTCCAGGAATCTGAGAACATCCTTTATCCTGTCGACAACGGAAAAGCACAAGTCCTCATACCGTACTTCTGTCATCCGGATGCCGCTAACCTTCTTCATGTCATCAGCCATCATCATGTAATTCATCCAGGTCCTTGCCATGAATACCACGTTGCCTCTGCCCATCTGTTCCTGCACCAAATAAGGTGTCTTGAAGCGGAGCATGGAGTTTACAACAGCCCTCGGATCGCGGAAGATATGGATAAATTCAGCCATGGGAAAGAGGTGGAGCAATATCCGATAGTAATATATCAATGCGCCGTTTTTAATTAGCACAACGCTAAAAGTCCGGTCTTTTAACTTCGAAAAATTCCGGGCGATGCTCTCCATCAAGCTTTTGATACCTTTGCCCTTGTTGCCCTCCGCGATAGCATACAACCATTCATCGTCAAATCCAAGGTTGTCTATTTGATAGTCAAGTTTCATTAAGTTAAACAAATCTTCAGTGCCCATTTTTCTTAAGTTATCGTCGCCCTTGGCTATTAAAAGTTCAGGCAGCCTGAACTCCGGCATCACAAGTGTGTCCGGGGAATACATGGATAGTTGTCTTGCAAAAAAAAGTAGAACCCGAACGCGAATTATATAGAAGAAACACAAACCTCAACCCTTGCCTCCTTTTACGTTTTAAGAGCAACCCTTGCCTCCTTTTACGTTTTAAGAGCAACCCTTGCCTCCTTTTACGTTTTAAGAGCAACTTTGGTCTTTCCCTTATTTTGCAGGAGAAAGAGATGCCATACGTTCAGCAAAATTAGGCTTACCGCCGTGACACAAGCCGCGCCCACCGCGCCGAAAGCCCTGATGGCAAAAAAGTTTCCGACGGCGTTCCCCCCGGCGACCAATCCCGTGGAAAAGGCAAACTGGCGCTCCTTTCCCGACATCAAAAGCGCAGATCCAACTATCCCAGCAGCCGCGTTAACAAACTGCCCCACCGCGAGAATTCTCAAGAGAACGGCACCTTCCGCGAATTTCGGACCGAAAATAGCCAGCAGATGCTGCGCTCCTAAAACCATTATTATAAACAGCGGCAAAGTGCCGACAGTGGACCATTTAACCACTTTACGCATAATCGCCTTGAACTCGCCGGGCCGGTTCCCGTGATACGCGGAGGCCAACATCGGCGCAGCCAGGGTGTTTATCGCCAATAACAGAAAAACGTTCAGAGTAGCAATCCGGTTTGCGGCGCTGTAAAGCCCGACCGTGTCCATGTTCACCATGGCCCCGAGCATCAGCACGTCGGTTCGGACAATGATTATCTTACTCGCTTCTCCTAACAGCATGGGCAGGGCTATCGCCATCCATTTGCGGATATTGAACTCCGGGGGGGCGCTTCTCCCCTGCTTGGGAAGTCTCCTGCACAGCAGGACGACGCCTGCCAGGAAAACGAACAAAGCGGCGCCCGCGTATATCAGCAACGCATCGGTAGCGTTATCTGCGGCGAAAACATATACACCTAAGATCACAAGCACCGGAAGGACAATGTCATCGGGGATAATGCTCTCCTTTGCGCATTGTAAACTTCTCAGGGCTCCGCGGCGCAGATTGGCGAAGGTCAATAGAGGTAGTAACAATGAAGCATACTGCAGGCTCCGAGCCATGTCTTGGGACATGGGTATTGCATGGGCAACTCCCCAGAGCGCCAGGGCCGTCAGGGTTACGCTAACAAACGCAACACCGTGCGCCGTTATAATAGACCCCTTCATCAGGCCCCACCTTTTCTGCTCGCGATACTCCGTAACGAAACGCAATAGGGCTGTAGTCCACCCGAGCGGCATAACAAACGCCAGCAATCCCGCAAGGGCGACCGCGTAGCTGAACATCCCGAACCCCTCTTTTCCAAGCACGCGCGCTATGACCGCGTGCATCGAAAAAAGCAGCCCGGCCCCCAGTACCCGGAGCAGGAAGGCCTCGACCGCACCGCGGCGCAAGCGCATGAGGGCGCTCTGTTCAGCGTCCATCCGGAGGCCCCTTTCGAGCGGTGTTCATAAGTTTCACCCTTATTGCAAACAGCTTATTCATCGGATACGACTTTTACTCAATACGAGGAACCCTTTTCCGCTCCCCCGCTGCCGGCCTTCAGGCTCTCGATCCTTTTTCTCGCATACTTGTTGCCCGGGTCGATAAGCAGCGCCTTCCCGTACTCCTCGGCGGCCCGGTAGGGGATGCCGGTCCTCTCGTAAAGGCTCCCCAAAGTTATCCGTATGCCGGCGTTGTCGGGCAGGGCACTGGCGGCCTTCCGCATAACCCCAAGCGCCTCGTCCAGACGCCCGTCTTTTGCGAAATGCCGGCGGACCCTTAAGAAATACGAAGGGTCCGGTTCCTTTTCGCCTACGGCGTACTCGACCGCCTTAAGGTATGCCCTTTCTGCCATGCCCTTTCTGCCCGTCTCGAGGAGGAAATCCCCGTAGTCCAGATACGGCCTTGCCTTCTCCGGAAGCGCCCTTTCCATCTCCCCGAGGTCCAGCCCCCGGAGCAGCATGGCCGCGATATAGCCCCTCGTATTTTCCGGCTCTATTGATATCGCCCTGCCCATCTCCACAAGCCCCCGCTCCCTCTCCCCTCGCCAGAAGAGCCACAGGGCGTACCGCCTGTGCACGGCCGGGTTCATCGGCTCGCACGCGGCCCCGGAAGCCAGCAACTTGTCCGCCATTTCGTAATCTTCACGCTGCGAGAACGCCAGGGCCGCCCTCTGCAGGTATCCGCCGTTTAAGGGGTCAAGGCCGACGGCCTTTCCGTAATGCCTTAAGGCCTGGTCTTTCTCTGAAAGCAGCAGCGCGGCGTCGGCCCCGGCGTAGGGGTACTTCGCCTCAAGGGGGTCGAAAATCGACGCCCTGTAAGCGCGCTCCTTCATCCGCTTAAGGGCCTCAGCCGGGGTATGCCTGTCAAGCTCCATGTCCTCCACGGATGAAAAACCGGACTTCGCTGTAATTACCCCCGCGTTGGCGCCCGTAACCAGGAGGGCCGCAAGGGCCGCAAGGGCCAGGTGTTTGGCGGGAAACGGCCGTCCCATGCCCTTAAGGTACGTGCCGTCTCTTCTAATCCTCGTATGGGCCGCCGAAACGGCAAGCCCGGCGAGGAAGAAGAAGTAAAGTCCGTTGGCGCCTATGTGGAGGTTGAAGTCCGTAAACCCGTGAAACAGGAAATACGCCATTCCGGCCAGAGCGCCCAGGGCCAGATAAATCGAATACGGCTCCATCCTCACGGCCAAGGCCCTCGCCGTCCTGATAAATACCGCGGCCAGGAACCAGCCCGCCAGGGCCGAGCCGACAAGACCCCCTTCCACGAGAAGCTCCAGATAATCGTTGTGGGCATGGTCCACGATGCGGCCGTTGGAAATGGAGCCGAACACCTTATAAACGTGAACATAGCTGCCAAAACCCGTCCCGAAAACCGGGAAACGACCGATGATGCCCAGGCTGTCCTTCCAGAGGTCCACCCTAAGGTCGCTGATATCGCCGGAGGCGCCCCTGAGCCGCCCGAACCGCTCAAAGACCGGCTCCCACCCGAACCAGCCCACCGAAAACAAAAGGAGGACGAAAACCAGCATGATGACCAGGCCCCTTTTCAGGTCCTTTCCAAGGAGCAGGGCACCCAGCAGGAGCATGGAAAAACAGAGGCTTATAATCCCTCCCCTTGAGAGCGAGACAAAGACCGACGCCCCGATAAGCACGGCGGAAAACACAAGCAGCACGTATACGTTGGTCCTTCTCTGGTTGAATATCCCCACCACCGTCTCACGCAGAGACTTATAGGCAACCTTCGGCTTATAGGCGAGCAAGAGGCCCACGACGACCGGCAGCACCATGCCCATGAACCCGGCGTAGTGGTCCCTGTTTACGTAAGGCCCGAAGGGGATGCCTCCCCTCGTAAGCTCCCTGAACCATAAAACCTTCTCGGGCGCGGCAAAATGCTGCAGTATGCTCGAAAGCGCAAGCGCCGTGGCGAAGACGGAAACCAGGGCGGCGGTTTTCCTGAGGCGTCCGGCCCCGCTTAAAAGCTGCACCGTGAGGACGTAGAACATGGCATAGGACGTAAAACGCACGCCCTCAAGCACGGTCGCCTTTTTGTTGAGGGAAAGCGACATCCACCCCGAAGGCTCAAGTATCCCCGCCGTCCCCTGGTAAAGCCCGTATGTGGCGGGCGAGAGGAGCTTGACCGCCGCCGCAGGAAGCGGCAGAACCTGAAAGAACATGTAAACCCACAGGCAGAGGAGGGGCAGGAACCCGGGCACTTCGTAAAGCCGCGCCTCCCCGCGCCGTGCGCCTGTTCCAACGAGCATCAACAGGGCGGCCGCGGTAAGGCACTGCATGAGAGCCAGCGACCACGTCTCCACGGACCCGAACGCCAGGGGAGAGAAAAGCAGGACAAAAAGGAATATCCTGTAAACGGCCTTATGCATTTACCGTCTCCCCGGCTAAGACCGCCTCGGGGTTTGAAAAAACCAGCCTCAGCGCCCGCTCCTTGCCGAGGACTTTACCGGCGGCCTTAAGCGCCCCGGAGAGCACCGGCCTTCTCCCCCGGCTCGAATGGGCGTCGGTGGCGATAAAACTCACCACCCCCCTTTCCAGCAGAAAGAAGGCGCACTCCCGCGCTTCGGAGCCGAACCCGCCGGTAAGGCTTCCGGCCGTTATCTGAACGAGCGCGCCCGTCTCCACCAGCCTGAGCAGCGCCGAGGGGTCCCTCATTATGGTGCAGTTCCGCTCGGGGTGGGTGATTATGGGCCTAATGCCCTCCACCATGAGCCTGAAGAGGACTTCCCCTGCGCTTCGGGGGAGAAAAACGTGGGGGAATTCGACGAGCAGGTAGCCCGTCCCGTTAATCGTGTGCCCCCTCAGCAACGAGGGGTCCAGCGACGCGTCCGTATCCGCCCCCGGCAATATCCTGAGCGGGATGTCCTCTTCGGCAATCCTTGCGTTTAACTCCCCGACCCTCTCCCGCACAAGCGCGGGAGGGCATGCGTCGTCCTTTACATGAGGAGTGGCCACGACCCTGGTAATGCCGTCCAGCGCCGCGACCCTCGACATCTCCAGGGACTCCGCCATGTCTGAAGGCCCGTCGTCGATGCCCGGAAGGATATGGCAGTGGATGTCTATCATGGCGGTCAACGGGAAGAGGGGAAAAACCGCGTTGTTTTCCTAAACGGGCTTTTTATCTTTTTCCTCTTCCTCTGAATAATAATAGTTGTAGTACCTGTAATAATAGTAATAATCGCTTTTGCTCAGGTCCAGGGCATTGATGAGAAGGCCGAAGACATGGGGCCTGATATCCTCGGTACGCCGCCCCTCGAGGGTTTTCAGCCCGTTCCTCACAAAATCATACGACGTCTTGCCCGCCCTTACCACCAGTATCGTCCCGTCAAACCGCCTGCTCATCACGAGGCTGTCCGTTACCGTGAGCACGGGCGGAGAGTCGCAAACGACCACATCGTACTTCTCCTTCAGCCTGGAAAGCAGGACGTTGAACCTTTCGGCGCTCAGGAGTTCCGACGGGTTCGGGGGGATGGGCCCCGAAGTTATGATGTCGATTGCGGGCAAAGGCCCCTTTTGTATGATTGGAGAGGCATCGCCGGCCAGATACGTACTAAGCCCCCTGTTGTTGGGCTTTTCGAATATCTTATGCACCGCCGGCTTCCTCAGGTCGGCGTCCATCAGGAGCACTCTGCGGCCCGCCTGCGCCACGGCCAGGGCGAGGTTTACCGAAGTGGTCGTCTTGCCCTCGCCCGGCCCGGAGCTTGTCACCAGTATGCACTTTGGCGGGGCGCCGGCGGAAGAAAGCATGATGGCCGTCCTGAGCGCCTTATAGCTCTCCGCATATGTGGATTTCGGCTCGTTAACCACGACCATCTCTATGCCGCCTTCGTCGGAACCCTTCTCCTCCTTTTTAAGCGATACCGTGCCCAGTACCGGCACGCCGAGCCTGGCCTCCGCCTCTTCGGGCGACTTGACCGTATTGTCGAGATACTCGATGAAAAACGCAAGCCCCACGCCCCCGAAAAGCCCCATGACGATGCCCAGGAGCATGTTCAGGAGTTTTTTCGGTTTCACGGGATCCTCGGAAGGCTCGGCCTCTTCCACAATCCATACGTTCACGCTGTGTATTTCCTCGGTGATGCGCTGCTCCTTCATTTTAGTTATGAGCGAATCGTAAAGCTGGCTGTTCGTCTCGACTTCCCTTTTCAGCACGCTGTACTGGATGAACTTCTCGTTCAGGTTCAGGGCCTCCTGCTTGGTCTCCGAAAGGAGGCTCCCGAGGTTTTTCTCGTTGGAGAGGGCGAGTTCATACTCATTTTTTATTGACTCCATGACCCTTTTGGTCTCCTGCTTCCTCTTCCTGTTCAGCATATCGAGGTCCCCCCGGGCCTTTATCATCAGGGGGTGCTTCTTGCCGTATTTTTTCGAAAGCTCCATGACGTTCTTCTCGGCGCCTATAACCTGCTCGCGTATCGAGCGCAGGATGCTGTCGGAGGATATGACGGGCAGGGACTCGGCCCCCCGAAGGTCCCTGGGCAGGGCCTTTATTTTATCGTACAGCGTTCCGATTTCCTTCCTTTTGGCCTCGGCCCGGGTCAGGTTGGTGCTCAATTCCGAAAGCTTCTCGGGTATGATGGTGAGCCTGTCCTGGAGCGTGACGATGTCCCTGTCCTGCATGTACTTCTGGAGGGCCCTCTCGGACTCCTCGAGCTTCGCCCCCTCCTCCTGGGTCTTTTTCGTCATCCACTGGAGGGTGTTCTTGGAGGCGTTCATCTTCATCTCGAAAGTGGCCTCGATGTAGGCTTTCGCCGCGGTATTGGCGACCAGGCTCGATAGCTCGGGGTTTTCGGACATGTAGCTTATGTTGATTATCTTTGTGTCCTTTATGGGTTTGACCTTGATGCCGTCGAGTATCGACTTGACTATATCGCCCTTGAGCGAACCGTCCTCCTCCCCGGCTTCCGGGGGCGTCTCGCCTTTTTTCAGGCCCAGCAGCTTGAGCGAGACGGCATAAAACTCCGAGAACCAGCCCAGGGGAGACATCCCGGCGACGCCGAAACCGTGGCCGCCCTTGAAATAGGCGCGGAACGTCCTGTCCGGCGAGAGCATGTCCACGATTTTACCGGCTACGCGCTTGCTCCTTATAATCTGGTACTGCGTCCCGAAAAACTCGGGGTCATAAGTGCTGTAGCGGATTTCCTTGATAAGGGAATACGGTTCGACTTTTTCCACATAGAGCTTGGTCGTGGACATGTACAGAGGGGTAGTGGTAAAAGTCGCTATCACGACGACCGCGAACACGACCACGAAAAAGGTGCCGGCGGTAAACCGCCTTTTCCGGAGGACCTTGAGGTAGTCCCATAAATGCGCTTCGTTTTCGACCACGCTAAAAATAACTCTCCGGGACCACGATTACGTCGTCGGGCAGGACCTTTTCGTCCATCTTCACCTTCTTGATGACTTTTTCCACGCCGTCGATTTTTCTGATAATCCTTATCCTGCCCTCGGCCGCCTTGTCCGAGAGGCCACCGGCCATGGTAACCGCCTGGATTACCGTCGTGCCTTCCTTGACCGTATAGGAATCGGGCTTTTTCACCTCGCCCGTGACATACACGACCCCGGCCCTTGATATGTACACCGTATCGCCGTCAAAGACGGGGATGTTCAGGGAGGAGTCGCCCTCCTCAAGCAGCCTCTTGAGGTCTATGGTATTGACCACCGCGCTTCCTTCGTCCGACATGCGCTTGATAATCGCCGTGTCGCCCGCTTCCTTCGTCAGGCCCCCGGTCATGGAAAGGAGCTCATGAAAAGTCGTGTTCCCCTTTAACTCATAAAGCCCGGGGTTCTTCACCTCCCCCATGACGGCGGTCTTCTGGCTCCTGAACTCCTCGATAAACACCGACACCTGGGGCATGACAATGTAGCCGTCGGCAAGGAGGGAGGCGATTTTTTCCGATAGCCCGGAGACCGAAAGACCTTCGACCCCGACAACGCCGATTAAGGGGAATTTAATCGTGCCGGCCCCGCTGACCCTCTCGACGGTCGTCAGGTCGTCGTGCCCGTAAACCTTTATCTTGACTACGTCACCCTCGCCCACGCTGTAGTCAAGGGCGAAGAGTGGAAAAGCGACGGCCAGGCAGAAAAACAGGAGAGCCGATGTCATGGACTGCTTCTTCATTTGGAAGGACGCACCTTTATCGCCGTTTCTTAATGCCGATTGCATTATTATAAAATACCCGCAACCGATAAATAAAGGTGTTTAAATGGATTCGGGCAATGCCGAACGCAACTAAAGCGACGCGGTTATCCTGAAAAACACCCTGTTGTTCCTGAAGTCAAAAATATCCGCATTGGACGCCCTCTCCGTATAAGCGTAACCGATGTCCGCGAAAAACCACTTTACGGCCTCATACCTGAAGGCGACCACCCCCCTGTATATCTCGTCTTTTCTTTGCTTTGCCGCCCCTCCGAACGTGTCGAACGTCCTCTCGTCGTACGACGCGCTCAGGCTGACGGATACCCTGCGGGTAAACCTCTGCGCGTAATCCGCCCTGACGCTGTTTGAAAGCACGAACTCCGAAGTCTGGACGTCGACCTCCTCTCTTTCTCTCGAAACCGAGAGGTTTAAGAAAGTCTTGGGCGTGAAGTTATGCCGCAACCTGCCCGCGAGCACGAACGTCTCGTTGCCTTCGCCCAAGGGGTCCCGGCGTTTCTCTCTGACCCCGTAGCCCGCCTTCACCCTCCCGGTGGACTTCGCCGTCACGTCCCACTCGAGCCCGCCGAAATAATTCCGTTCAACGCTGTCGGGGAGGACGTCCGTGTCATAATCTATGTCGATGTATTCGTACTGGAGGAACGCCGAGGTCATGGCCGTGGTCTTATAGAAAACATAGCCCGAATAGACATCGTCCCTTCGGTTTCTGAATTCACTCTGCGCCCGCCCGTAATCCGCCAGAAAGCCGGCATATTCGGCTTTCAACCTGAGCCTCGCAAACTGATACGACAACGCCGCGCCGCCGCGGTAGTTGAAGAAGTCCTCCGGGTCGCCGGGCAGACCGGCGCCGGTGCTGTCGCGGGACTTAAGAAAACGCCCCGAAAGGCCCAGCCCGATGCCTCCCCTCGAATTAAACAGGAGCTTCCCCTCCGCCTTATGGTGTGTGAAGTCCTGCGAAGAACTTTCCTTGAATTTCTCCACGTCCGCCTGGTATATGAGATATGCCTGAAAGACCCTGTCCGAACCCGGAAAATCGTCGTCCCCGCCGCCCGGCACATGCGCGGAAATATTTTTCCACCTCCTGGCCTTCCTGCTGCCCGGCGCCGCCAGCCACACCCCGGGCGAGACCACGGTCACATAATCCGAGACCTCGCCGCTTGCGGTACCGAAAAGGTTATCGGTGTGGACCTCCGATATGGAGAGAAAAGGGTGGAAATACCCTCCCTTTTTTTTTAGCATGTCCCATGAGATGCGGCCCTGTTCATACGACGGGGCAGGTGCTTTCCCGGCTGCTTCGCCCTCCAGTACCTCCTCAGCCACAACCAGCACGGGAGCCGGCCCCTGTTCGGCTTCCGGCTCGATGTCTTCGGACAATGGGACGGGAATTTTTTCTTCAGTGGCCGCCGTCGTTTCGGCCAGGGAGGTTTCGGCCAGGGGGCAGGAAACCACTGACACGGACTTGACGGCGTTGACTGCAAACGCATCGCGGAACCCGGTGCTCCTTAACTTGTCCCTCATGTAAAGGGCCTCGTCCATGGAGCCGAACTCCCCGCAATGGACCTTGTGAAAGCCGTCTTCATTAACAATCCTGCATTCGATGTCCTTGTTCCGCAGGTCGCAGACCACTCCCTTTGCGTTTCTGAGTATTATAAAACTCCCCACCTGAACGGAAAAAAAATCCGACGCACACGCAATGGAAGAAAACAGCAGGAAAAGAGCAATCGATATCGCATGGATATTCAAACGCAATTAAACCCGTCCGGCCAAGTGTTGTTAAAGTGTATGAACATCCGTTACAGACCGGATTAAAAGCCCGAAGGACTGAGAGCGAGGCCGGGCTCATTCTCTCCCCAGCAGGGCAACTCGATTGTCGCGGGCTCGTAAATCATCGTTTCGCCCACGCCGGCCCGGGCCACCTCGGCCTTGGCGGCGTCCGCCTCGACGGCGCTGGTTTCGGTTTCCGCGGCCCGGGTAATTCCCTTGGGCGCCGTGCTGATTGCGATTTCAACCGCGGAGGGTTCGACGCCCGCATCGACCGCCCCCTGCACGATTACGTCCACGGCCGCACCGGCCTCCAGCGCCCCGCACACCACGTCATTGAGGTCCGCCCCGGCCTCAAGGGAATATCTGACGACTTCATATGCATTCGAGCCCATTTCTATGGCCGTCTTGACGACGTAATTCGCGTCTTTTCCCTCGCGGATTAAACGCTGGACAGCTGAATAGATGTCTTCTTCGACGTCCTGGGCAAAGGCTCCCGCCCCGCCTATGAAAAGAAAAAACAAAACGCTTAAAAAAACCGCCGCCTTGAATTTCATTTTAACGCCCTCCTTTATTACGTTAATAAATCATATTATTTTAACATAGCTAATATGCTTACAAGAATAAAAAAATGGCAATATGGACAGATTCCGAACACCACAAAAGGTAGAAGGGGAAAAGAGGCAAGGGCCTTCCGGCCTTTCACCGCCCGGCGCCTTGACATTTCCACTCCCTCTGCATTTTAATATCCATACCGGGCGCCCCCCCAGGGGGCTTAATAGGGAATCCCGAAGCCACGGGCTTTTTTCGTCCGGGTTTGCAGCCGTTTTGTCTGGAGGAAAGGCCGCAAACGCGGTTGAAAAGGGCCAATGGCCCAGACGGGAGCGGTCCCGCCGCTGTAGCCGGGGACGAAAGCCCATTGACGCCACTGGTCCGTAAGGCCGGGAAGGCGGGGCGAGTAGGACGAACCGGAAGCCAGAAGACCTGCCCGGGGGTCAAAAGCCCCTTATTTACAGGGAAGCCTTTGACCGGCTCAGGGCCGATGCCCCGTTTTAGAGGGGGCCGTGCCCCCTCTCGCAAGAAGAGGGAAAGGGGATGAAGGAAAACAGGGTGCAATCCCCGGCGCTTTTTAAGCGCCGGGGATTTTTATTTCAGGAGGCATCGATGACACAGCTTGAGAGCGCGAAGGACCGGATGACTGATGAGGTCAAGGCGGTAGCCCAAAACGAGGGCGTTGAGCCGGAGGTGGTGCGAAGGAGGGTCGCCTCCGGGAAGATAGTAATACCGGCCAACAGAAACAGGAAAGCAAACGTCCTCGGCATCGGCAAGGGCCTGAGGACGAAGATAAACGCCAGCATCGGCACGTCCACTTCCATCGCGGACATTGAGATGGAAATCGAAAAAGCGAGGGTCGCCGAAAGCTCGGGAGCCGACACCCTGATGGACCTGAGCGTTGGGGGCGATATTGCGGGCGTTAGGGCCGCGGTTATGGACGCCGTGGGCCTCCCCGTGGGAACGGTGCCCCTTTACGAGGCGTTTGCCCTCTCCATAGAAAAATACGGCTCCGCCGTGAAGATGCCGGAGGAACTCCTCTGGGAAGTCGTGGAGAGGCAGTGCGAGGAGGGGGTCGCCTTCATGGCCATACACTGCGGCATCAACCTCATGACCGTGGAGATGCTCAGGCGGCAGAACTACCGCTACGGCGGCCTGGTCTCAAAGGGCGGGTCGTACCTCACGGCCTGGATGCTCCATAACAAAAAGGAAAACCCCCTTTACGAAAAATTCGAGAGGGTGGCGGGGATACTCAAAAAGCACGACGTGGTCCTGAGCCTCGGTAACGGCTTCAGGGCCGGCGCGATACACGACTCCACCGACAGGGTGCAGATACAGGAGCTTCTGATAAACTGCGAGCTTGCCGAGGCCGGAAGAAACATGGGATGCCAGAGCATGGTTGAAGGCCCGGGCCATATCCCCATAGACGAGATAGAGGCCACCGTGATACTGGAAAAAAAGATGAGCAACGAGGCGCCGTTTTACATGCTCGGCCCCATCACGACGGACGTGGCCCCCGGCTACGACCACATCACGTCGGCCATCGGGGCCGCCCTGTCCTCTGCCCACGGGGCGGACTTCATCTGCTATGTAACGCCGTCGGAGCACCTCGGCCTTCCGTATCCGGAGGACGTCAAAGAGGGGGTCATGGCCGCGAGGGTGGCGGCCCACGTGGGCGACATGATAAAACTTAAAAACAGGGGCAGCGACAGGGAGATGGCAAAGGCCAGAAGGGACCTCGACTGGAACAGGCAGTTTGAACTCGCAATCGATTCGGAAAGGGCCAGGGAGATAAAGGGAAGAAGAGACAACGGCGACGGGGACTCCTGCACCATGTGCGGCAAGTTCTGCGCCTCAAACATATTAAAGGGAATGTTCGCCCCGGACATGGCGGGCTCCGGGAAAAAGTAATGTCAAGGCTTGTCCTCATAACAGGCGGGGCGCGGAGCGGCAAGAGCGCGCTGGCCCTGAGGCTCGCCTCGGAGCACAAGGGAAAGAGGGCCTTTGTCGCCACTATGGAACCCCTGGACGGGGAACTCAGGGCAAGGGTCGAAAAACACCGCATGGAGCGGGGCCAGGGGTGGGACACCTTTGAGGAGCCCCGCGGCGTTGCGGGAGCCCTCGGGCGCATCGACGGGGACTACGGCGCCGTGGTGCTTGACTGCCTCACCCTCTGGCTTTCGAACGTCATGATTGAGGGGGTGGACGCCGGACGGGAGATAGAGGCGCTGGTCTCCGCCCTCAAGGCGATGAAGACCCCCGTCTACGTGGTCTCCAACGAGGTGGGCATGGGCGTGGTGCCCGACACCCCCCTGGGCAGGGAGTTCAGGGACCAGGCCGGCGCCCTTAACCAGAAGGTGGCCGCCGCGGCGGAGGTGGCGTATCTTACGGTCTCCGGCATACCCGTAAGGATCAAGGGCTTTTTGAAATAAATATCCATATCAAACTAAAACGGAGGAATTATGCTTGAGGAGACGATTAAGAAAATTACGCCTGTAAAGGAGGAATTCGAGCGCAAGGCGCAGGAGAGGCTCGACATGCTCACCAAGCCGAGGGGGAGCCTGGGCCGCCTTGAGGAGTTCGCGCGAAGGCTCGTGGCCATTACCGAGGACACCATGCCCACGCTTGAGAAGAAGGCTATCTTTACCTTCGCGGGCGACCACGGGGTGGCCGACGCCGGGGTGTCGGCCTTCCCCAGGGAGGTCACCCGGCAGATGGTCTTTAATTTCCTCCGGGGCGGGGCGGGCATAAACGTGCTCGCGCGCCACGCGGGGGCCGAGGTCGCGGTGGTCGATATCGGGGTGGACCACGACTTCGGCTCGCCCGAGGGCCTTATCGAAAGAAAAGTGCTGAGGGGCGCCAGAAACATGCTCAAAGGCCCGGCCATGTCGCGGGAGGAGGCGATAAAGTGCATCGAGGTGGGCATCGCCCTCGCCGTGGAGTACCGCGACAGGGGCTATAAGATACTCGGCGCCGGCGAGATGGGCATCGCAAACACCACGCCCTCAAGCGCCATCGCCTCGGTCATGACCGGCCGCCCCGTAAGCGAGGTGACCGGCAGGGGCACGGGCATCGACGACGAGGGGTTTAAAAATAAGGTGAAAGTCATCGAGCGGGCCATAGAGCTGAACAGGCCCGACCCCTCCGACGCCCTCGACGTGCTGGCCAAGGTCGGCGGAGCGGAGATAGGCGGAATCGCGGGGCTCTGCCTCGGCGCGGCGGCCTCCCGCCTTCCGGTGGTGGTGGACGGCTTCATCTCAACGGCCGGCGCGCTCATCGCCCATGCGCTTGAGCCCCGGGCCGCGGAGTACATGTTCGCCGCCCATAGGTCCGTGGAGACGGGCCATGCGGCCATGCTTGAGAAGATGGGCCTCCGGCCCATGCTTGACCTCGACATGCGGCTTGGCGAGGGCACCGGGGCGGCCCTCGGCATGTCGCTCATCGAGGCCGGGCTGAAGATATACAAGGAGATGGCGACCTTTGCCGACGCGGGGGTCTCAGACGGCGCGTGAGGCGAAAACGACTAAACCAAAGAGGCACGGAGACACTGAGAAAGGAATTATTAAGGGAGCATAAAATAGATTACATGACGAACATCACCCTGGAACGAATCGATCCGTCTTCCCCCTTTGGAAAAGGGGGAATGAGGGGGATTTTTCTGAATATTCAAATCCCCCCTTGCCCCCCTTTACTAAAGGGGGGTAAACTATTTTATGCTTTGAGTAATAACAGAAGGTTTTTGTGAATAACCAATAATGGTTTTTCGTCCTCCGTGCCCCTGTGCGTCAGTGGTTATATTCCGGCATATGAAAATGTTATTAATAGCGCTGCAGTTTCTTACCATCCTCCCCGTGCGGGTGAGGGGCGATGTATCCGAAAAGGACATGGCCCGGAGCGCGGCGGCCTTCCCCGTGGTGGGGGCCTTGCAGGGCGCGGTGCTCGCGGGGGCGGCCATTGTGTTCGGGAAGGTCTTCCCTGCCTCGCTTTCTCTTGCGCTCGTGCTCCTTGTGCTCGTCATAACCAACGGGGGGTTCCACCTCGACGGGCTGGCCGACACCTTCGACGCCCTGGCCGCAAGGGGCGGGAGGGAGAGGAAGCTCTCGGCCATGAAGGACAGCTCCACCGGGGCCATCGGGGTCACGGCCATAGTGTTTTCGCTTGCAATAAAATATCTCGCGCTTCTCGGGATTGCCGAGGCCGGGCGTTTCCCCTTCTATTTTTCCCTCCTCCTCATGCCAATGCTCTCAAAGTGGGTGATGCTCGCCGGCATGTTCCACGGCGAACCGGCAAGGGAAGACGGCCTTGGCAGAGTATTCATCGAAGGCGTGGGGGCGAGGGAATTCGCCGCGGGCGCCGCGGCGGCGGGTCTTTTTGCGGCCCTTCCGGTGGTTCTGCTCTCCGGGGACGCGCCCTGGTATTTTTTCGCCGCCGCTTCGCTTATCATACTATACGCGGGCGCAAGGGCGTGGTTTTGGTTTCTCAAGCGCGGCCTCGGCGGGCTTACAGGCGACACCCTCGGCGCGGCCGGGGAACTTTCGGAAAACTTTTTTCTCTTGATGGTGCTGGCATGGTCGGGAATCTATATTTAGTCAGGCACGGCGAGACCGAGGGGAGCGAGGCAAGGCGCTACAAGGGGAGCCTGGACGTCCCGCTTTCGGAAAACGGCGTCGAGCAGATGAAGCGGACGGCGGGTTTTATACGCTCCGTCCTGGACGGAAGACCCCTCTCCGCTGTCTTTTGCTCGGACCTCATACGGGCGAAAAAGAGCGCCGAGCTTATCGCGCTGCCCCACGGCCTTGCGCCCACGGTGCTTGACGCGCTCAGGGAGAGGAACTTCGGCGAGTGGGAGGGGCTGAGTTTCGATGAGATTCGCCGGAAATTCCCCGGCGCCTTCGAGGCGTGGGCCGGCGACCCCCTCACATACAGCCCCGTAGGCGGGGAGAGCACCCTTGAGGTTCGCGACAGGGTGGTGGGCGCGCTTGAGGAAATACTTGCCCGGCACGACGGCGGCGACATCGCGGTGGTGGCCCACGGCGGCGTCAACCGGGTGGCGCTCTGCCATCTCATGGGCGTTCCCCTCGAGAACATCTTCAGGGTGGAGCAGGACTTCGCCTGCGTAAACATCATAGAGTTCCACAACGGCTTCCCGGTGGTCAGGCTCTTAAACGGGGGAGCGTTTGATTAGCGCAAAATAGACCACAAGACACGGAACCGCTTATCCGAATGAGGTAATCGGCAATTCGCGAACCTTTACTTTTTACGAAGCTTATATTATAATTTTCTACTTAACGCGGAGGTGATGAGTTGGTAAAGATACGTTTAACACGCCTGGGAGCCAAAAAAAAGCCCTTCTACAGGGTCATAGTGGCTGACTCCAAGGCAAGGAGAGACGGCCCCTTTATCGAGATACTGGGTACGTACGACCCGATGAAGGAGCCTTCGGAGATAAAGATTGACCTCGAAAAAGCCGGCTACTGGCTGGAAAAAGGTGCTCAACCCACGGATACTGCCCGCAAGCTTTTGAAAAAGGCAGGTCTCGAAGCCGCATAATTCCCTTCGGAGGTGGTGACGATGAAAACTTTAATCGAGACGATGGCCAAGGCTCTGGTTGACAAACCCGATGATGTGGTGGTTGGCGAAGTGGAAGGCGAAAAAACCACTGTGTTCGAGCTCAGGGTCTCCGAGAGCGACCTCGGAAAAGTCATAGGAAAGCAGGGCAAGACCGCCCGGGCGATGAGGACAATCCTGAGCGCGGCCGGGACCAAGCTTGGCAAGCGCTGCGTCCTCGAGATTCTGGAATAAACGGCATAACGATAAAGGGTGGCAATAAGGGGCTGAAAAGCCCCTTATTGCTTTTGGCAAGCCCTGCAATAAAAGAAAAAGGAAGGCACAAAGGCACGGAGGGAAAAAGCGAAAAAATTATCCCCGTAATCCAGATTTTCCCGGTCTTCAATGTCTTTTTCCGCTCTGTGGTTTAACTGAAGTTCTCTTTTATCCGGTCGAGTTAATCGAGTTAATAGGGAGAACAAAAGCCGCCCGGCGTTAAGACGCAAAATGTGCCTTAACCGGCATTTCAATGTCGAATGGAAAATTTCCACCGGGACCGCCGGGAAACCGGCTGGGTTGGTAATTTATTAAGCGCCTGTTATGCACGTTTCGATAGTGACCATATTCCCCGAGGTCTTCGACGCATACCTCGACGTAAGCCTGATTGGCAAGGCCCGCGAAAGGGGCATCCTCAGGGTGGACATACACGACCTCCGGGACTTCGCCGCCGACCGCCACCGCACCGTGGACGACACTCCCTACGGCGGCGGACCGGGCATGGTGATGAAGCCGGAGCCCATTGCCGGAGCGCTGGAGCACATCAAGTCCGACGGGGAGGAGACCCGCACCATCGTGGTCACGCCCCAGGGAAGGCCGTTCAGGCAGGAGACGGCGGAGGAGCTTTCGAGGGAGACGAGGCGGCTGCTGTTCCTGTGCGGAAGGTACGAGGGGATAGACGAGCGGGTGATTGAGGAACTTGTGGACGACGAGTACTCCATCGGCGACTACGTGATGGCTGGCGGAGAACTGGCCGCATTGGTTATAATAGACGCTGCCGTCCGCCTCCTGCCCGGAGTGGTGGGAGACGAAGGCTCGCTTGCGGAGGAGTCTTTTTCGTGGGGGATACTGGACTACCCCCACTATACCAGGCCCCCGGAGTGGAAGGGCCTGAAAGTGCCGGAGGCGCTGCTTTCGGGCAACCACCGCGAGATAGAGCTGTGGCGGAGAAAAGAGGCCCTGAGAAGGACGCTTGGAAGGAGGCCCGACCTTCTGGAAAAGGCGGCCCTTTCCGAAGAGGACCTGAGACTTATTTCCGCGATAAAGGAGGAGGAAGATGGACTTCATAAAAATGGTTGAGGAGGGGTTCAGGAAGGAAACCGCCCCCTTCGATATCGGCGACAGCGTCAAGGTCTTCTTGAAGGTCGTCGAAGGGGACAAGGAAAGGCTCCAGCCCTTCGAGGGCGTGGTCATCTCCAGAAAAGGCGGCGGCACAAGGGAGACCTTCATGGTGCGCAAGGTGTCCTTCGGCATTGGGGTGGAGAGGATTTTCCCCCTGCATTCCCCCTCGATAGACAGGATAGAGGTGCTGAGGAAGGGTGCCGTCCGCAGGGCGAAGCTCTACTACCTGCGGCACAAGAAGGGCAAGGCGGCGAAGGTAAAGGAGAAGGAAAGGCCCAGGTAATGGGGCCCGCCCCGGAGGAAACCTTAACCGCTGCCTCGCGAGTCCCGGAAGCGCCCCTGTCCAATGGACATCTACCGCTACGATGAGTCCTTCAGGGGCGGGGAAGGCCGGGTTCTGGCCGGCATTGACGAAGCGGGCAGAGGGCCCTTGGCCGGCCCGGTCGTTGCCTCCGCCGTAGTGTTGCCCCCGGGGGTCAGGATAGAGGGGCTCAGGGACTCAAAAGAGTTGTCCCAACGGCGGCGGGAGTCCATATTCCTGGAGATTCTCTGCTCCGCCTCCCATATAGGCGTGGGCATGTCAGATGCCGAAGTAATCGACAGGGTGAACGTACTTGAGGCCACGAGGCTCGCCATGGCCGCCGCGGTGGGCGACCTCTCAACCGTACCGGATTTACTCCTCATCGACGCGGTCAAACTCCCCTCCCTGAAAATCGAGCAGTCCTCACCCGTAAAGGGCGATACGAAAAGCGCCTCCATAGCCGCCGCCTCCGTCGTCGCCAAGGTCGTAAGGGACGGCCTCATGCTCCATTACAACGGCCTTTATCCGGGATACGGTTTTGACAGGAACAAGGGCTACGGAACGAAGGAGCACATGGAGAGGGTCAGGGCCCTGGGGCCGTGCCCCGTACACAGGAGGACGTTCGGGGGGGTCAAGACGCCGACGCTTCCGGGCTGGGCATTTCCGGGGGGTTGTTGACGGGGAGGACCACGGTGAACGCGGTGCCCTTGCCCTCCTCGCTCTGCACTTCTATGCGGCCGTTATGGCTCTGTATCACCCTGTAGCTTACGGACAGGCCTATGCCCGTGCCCTTTTCCTCCTTGGTGCTGAAGAAGGGCTCGAATATCCTTGACAGCAGCTCCCTGGGGATTCCCTCGCCGGTATCGGATATCTTTACGAGCACGTTGCCCCCGTTGCTTGAGGTGCATATGGTCAGTTTGCCCTCGTTTTGCATGGCGTAGATGGCGTTGTTGACGATGTTTATGAACACCTGCTTGAGCTGGTTTTCGTCGCCCCTGATGGTGGGGACGTCGCCGAAGTCCCTGATGATTTTTACATTGCCGTCCTTCGTGTGGATATTGGTAAGGTCGGTGATGTCCCCGAGCAGTTCGTTGACGTCAAGTTCCGCGATGTTAAGGGAGCGCTTTCTGGAGAACTCAAGGAGCTGGCGCACTATTTCCCTGGCCCGCAGGGTCTCCTTTTCGATTACGTCTATGTCTCTGGATATGCCCTCGATGTCGGGCTCCTCCCTGATAAGCTGTGCATAGCCGAGCACCGTGGTAAGGGGGTTGTTTATCTCGTGGGCGACGTTGGAGGCGACCTCCCCGATGGCCACGAGTTTAGCGGCCTGCACAAGCTGCTCCTGCGCGTCCCGGATCTCCTGCATCTGGCCCCGGAGGTCGGAGTAAAGCCTGGCGTTTTCCAGCGCCACGGTGACGTTGTTGGCAAGGATGGCCAGCAGCCGTGCGTCTTCCTCGGTGAAGTCCCCGCTCCGCTTGTTGGCCACCCGTATGGCCCCGGTCACCTTCCCTTTCTGCCGTATCCATACGAGCATGAGGTTGCGCACGCCGAGTTTCGCGTCTATCTCGTAGGTCCACGAGGACCGGATGTCGCTGTTCAGTATCATGGCCCTCCTGTTTGAGGGGGCGTAGAATTCCATGAAGGTCTCGTGGGGGACATTGAAGAGTTTAAGGGCCTCCCTGTCCAGCCCGACGGCCGGAGACATGTGGACAAAGTGGTCGCCGTGGCGGAGCATGAGGCCGCACTGCTCGACGTCCACAAGCTCCGCCACGCCGTAGGCGAGTTCGCGGTATATCTCGCCCTCGTTGGCTATCGAGTGGAACGTGAGCGTGACGCTGTAGAGGTTTGAGAGGCTGTTGAGGTGTCGCATGACCTTCCTGTTGCTCTGGTCGAGCGACAGGCTCATGTCGTTGAAGGCGTCTATCAGCTCGCCGAACTCCGCCTTCCCCTTGTACCGGGTGGTGTAGCCCAGTTCCCCGGCCTTGATGCGCCTCGTCGCGTCAACCAGCTCGTCTATCGGCTCGGTTATCTGCCTCGTCATTACGACGGCGATGGCGATGGCGATAAAGAAAGAGAGGATAAGAGTTATTATCAGTATTACCTTGGAGTTGTTTATCTCCTGGAGCGATTTAAAGGTCTTGTCGTTCAGCTTCTGGCCCGCTATAAGGGTCATTTCCTGAACCCTGTCGAGCAGGGTGGTGCCGATGCCGATGGCCACCATCCTGAGCCGCTCTATCCTCTTGGTGTTGGCCGAGGTCGTGATAAGGTAGCTAAGGGCGTCCTGGTACTGCTCTATCAGGCTGACCACGCCCGTCAGCTTTTCCCGGATTTCCTCGTTGTGGTGGCACTGCAGGCACTTCCGGGAGGACTTGTCCAGGTCTATGACGTTTTCCACTATGACGTCCAGCTCCTGGCCGAAGGCGGTGGCGAAGGAGTACAGGTGGCTCTGGACGGTCTGGGCGCGTATGACGAGGTCCTGGCGGATTATCTCCACCCGGTGCAGGTTGATGACGGACTGCATGTTCGTGGTCGTCTTGTACAGGTAGAGCATGGTAATGCCCGAACCCGCAAGGAACAGGGTGAAGAGTATGAGCAGAGATGATATAATCCTGTTTCTCATTTGCGATAGAACTTCCTGAGGTCTATCCCCGCCTTCGCCGCCAGTCCCCTGACCGGGACGAAGTCCTTCTTTTCGGCGGGAACGAACCTCTGCGCCTCCATTTCCTTCAGCACCTTTTTGCCCTCCGGGTCCTCGTGCATCGAAAGCAGCGTCTTCCGCAGCTTTTCCTTGAACTCCGGGGGAAGGTCGCCCCTTACGCACAACGTGTTGTCGGGCAGTTCCATGGACCTGGACAATACCGTTATCTCGTCTTTCAGCACCGGGTCTTTCAGGCTGAGTTTGTCCAGCACCCGGCCCTTTACCGTGCCCACCTCGGCCCTCCCGGCAAGCACGGCATATACCGTGGTGTCGTGGCTGCCCGTGAAGTAATGCTCGCCGAAATAATTGCCGGGGTCCTTCACGCCATGCTCTCTCAGGTATACCAGCGCGTAAACGAAGCCGGTCGCGGTGTACTCGTCCACGAAGGCGGCTTTCCTGCCTTTCATGTCGCTTACGCTCCTGATTCCCGTGTCCTTCCTGGTGAAAATGTAGCTCTTCGCGGTCGTGCCGCCGTCGAGGTTCATCGGCCTGGCCAGGGGCTCCACGCCGAGGAATTCCTGCGCGAGGACGGCGGTGAAGATGCCGAAGAACGCCCCGTCCAGCTCCCTCGATGCAAACCTCCTGATGATGTGCGGGTACCTGCTCAGTATGGTAAACCTCACCCTGACGCCGAGCTTGTCGCTCAGGTACTCGGCCAGCGGCCTGTGCTTTCTGACCTGCCTGAAGATGTTCTCCTCGGGTATGAGGCCCAGGAGGAACTCCTCGTCCTCTTCCGCGAAGGCCCCGGAAGGCGCCAGGACGAGCGAAAAAAGAAGGAGCAGGCTTATGAGCTTTTTCTTCTCCATCAGTAAATCAGCCTTGTGGCCTCCGTCACGAGGTCCATCGGTATCCTGATGCCGAGTTCCTGCGCTTCTCTTAAATTAAACACGATTTCCACGTCCTTTGAGCAGCCTTTGGGTATGTCGGCGGCGGATGTGCCTCCCAGCAGTCTGAGGAGCCTTTTCGCGGCCTCTCTCCCGTGCTCGGTCGGGCTTGCGTGAAAAGTTATAGTGGAGTAAGAGTCGCTCCGGTAAATGAGGGAGGCCGTGAGCATCTTCCTTATTCTGGCTATGCGAGTGACGGTGGGGTATACGCTGTTTATAAGGGAGGAGGACGTTATAAACAGCGCCTTGGCGTCCATGCTGGAGAGCAGCACGGAAATGTCGGCCGGTTTCTTCAGGTCCAGGGGCACGACCGAGAACCCGTACTTTTGCGATAGGCGTTTGATTACCTTGAACTGTGCTATCGAGTCCTCCTCGAGGCTGCAGTAGAGGATGCCGAGTTTCTTGTCGGAGGCGGAGTAATTGAGATACCTTACAAGCGACGAGACAGGGAACTTCGAACATATGCCGGTTATGTTTTTCGCCTTGATGCGCAAGGCGATGGGCTCGTATACCGCGGCGTATATGACGGGGATTCCCGGCCTCTGCCTCAGGGCCGAAAGGGTCGCGGGCGCGCCGTAGGTCACGATTACGTCAACGTCCTCGGCTATGAGCTTCCGCGAGGCGTTGGCAAGGGCGATGGGGTCGGCGTGGGGCCTCTGGATTATGAAATTAAGCCCTGCGGGGCCTCTGTCCTTAATAAAAGACATGAGTTCCTCGTTGGCCTCTTCATGGAACGCCCTGCCGTGGGTTACGATGACGCCGATGGTCTGGGCATACCCTGACCGCGGCGGGATGACGGCCAATATCGCCGCAAAGAGCAGGACAAATGCGGGTTTTCCAGATACAAATGACTTAAGGACGCCCTTCCGGTACATTATACATTTATTATACAATAAAATTAGCGGCGCTTCCCCTCATGAACTCACCAGTTGCAGCGTCTTCATAAGGGCCTCGGCTTTTTTAAGCGATTCAAGGTATTCCCGTTCCGGGTCGGAGTCCGCCACTATCCCGGCGCCCGCCTGGACGTAAGCCTTTTGCCCCTTTATGGTGAACGTCCTTATGACGATGTTAAGGTCCATCGAGCCGCCGAAGCCGAGGTAGCCGACGGAGCCGGTATAAGGCCCCCTTCTCAAGGGCTCAAGTTCGTCGATTATCTCCATGCAGCGCACCTTGGGCACCCCGGTGATGGTACCGCCGGGGAACACGGCCCGGATGACGTCCGTCAGGGTTTTGCCCGGAGCGAGGGCGCCCTTGACGTTGGAGACGATATGCATCACATGGGAGTAGTCCTCGGTAATCATAAGCTCGTCCGCCTCCACGCTGCCGTAATCGCACACCCTGCCGAGGTCGTTCCTTTCGAGGTCGATGAGCATTATGTGCTCCGCCCGTTCCTTCTCGTTAAGCAGGAGCTCGTCGCGCATGCGCATGTCCTCTCCGGCGTCCTTCCCCCTCGGCCGGGTGCCTGCAATGGGCCTTGTCTCGACCGAACCGCCGCAAACCCGGACCAGCCGCTCCGGCGAGGAACTCACAATCTGGTAATCCCCGAAGTCCATGAACGCCGCGAAGGGAGCGGGGTTTACGTCCCTCAGCACCGAATAAAGCCGCCAGGGGCTGATGTCCCCGATGGAGGCCGAAACCCTGAGGGACAGGTTCGCCTGGAAAATATCCCCTGCCGCTATGTACTCCCTGGCCCTTTTTACCATATCGGTATAGTATTTCCTCGTCGTATCATGGGTTATCTCCACCCTGCCGCCCCTGCGGGGTAATGTCCTGTCCACGCGGCGGCGGTCCATCGCCCGGATGATTTTCGCCACCTCCTCCTCCGCCTCGTCATAGTCGGAAGGCCAGTCCGGGGCGGTTTTTCGCCTTGCGCCGGGGCAGAAGACGGCCCATGCCTTTTTTTCGAGGTGGTCGAAGGCCAAAACCCTGTCAGCCATCAGAAAATGGGCGTCGGGCACGCCGAGGTCGTCCTTCGTGGTGGCGGGCGCCCGTTCGAGGTAATGGACGAAGTCGTAGCTCAAAAGGCCCACGCCGCCTCCCTGAAACGGCGGCAGCGCGGGGTCGGGTCTCTGCCTGTAGCCCCGGGTGAGGGTCCTCAGCGCCCCCAGTGGACCGCCGGCAAGCGTTTTGGTTCCCTCGCCGTCCTTAAGTTCCGCCGCACCGTCCTTGATTTTATATTCCGCGTACGGGGAAAAACCGATGAAAGAGTACCGGGCTATCTTGAACGGCCCCTTGACGCTTTCGAGCAGAAAACTCCCCGGACCGGAAAAAGAAGGGTATAGCGAGGCGGGCGAGGCATAGGGCACGGGGGCGTAAAGGGGAGGCGTTGCGCCGCTTTTTACGGCCTCAAGGAAAGCCTTCTTGGTGGCCGATAACCGGAAAAGGGCGTCTGTCATGAGAGCGGCCCCTATCTGGCGGTCAGCATCTCCACCGTTATGAGGTCCAGGGCCTTGAGGGAGTCGGGCTGGTCGAGGATTGAGCGCCCCACGACCAGGTAGTCGGCCCCCTCCCTGACGGCCTGCCTCGGGGTCATGGTCCTTTTCTGGTCGTCGGGCGGGCTCCATGAGGGCCTGATGCCGGGCGTCACTATGAGGAAATTCTCCCTGCAGTGTTTCCTTATCAGGGAGACTTCATGGCCGGAGGCGATAACGCCGTCGAAGCCGGCCTCGTCCGCCAGTTTCGAGAGTTTCTTGACATGGGTCCTGAGGCTGTGCTGGATGCCGAACTCCTCCTTGAACGGTTCGGGCCCCAGGCTGGTGAGCACCGTGACCCCGAGTATCCTGGGCCTCGGAAGGTTTTCCCTGGCGCAGAGGTCGGCCACGGCGTCCGCGCACCTTTTCATGGTCTCAAGGCCGGAGGAGGCGTGGACGTTGAACATATGCACCCCGAGCCGGGTCGCGGCCAGCGCGGCCCTGGCCACGGTGTTGGGTATGTCGTGGAACTTCAGGTCAAGGAAGACTTTCTTGCCCCTCTGCTGGATGGCGCGGACCACCGAAGGGCCGGCCGAGGAGAAAAGCTCAAGCCCCACCTTGAATATTTCTATCTGCCCGCCGAAGCGGTCCACCGCATCGAGCGCGTAGCCTTCGCCGCTTACGTCAAGGGCGAGAATGATTTTTTCCCTGGCCACTATAACCTCTGGTGGGTGATGTCCTTCTGCGCCTGGTATTTCCCCGCCCTGTCGGCGTAGGACGTTTCGCAGACCTCCACGGCGCCGAGGAATATTACCTGTGCGATTCCCTCGTTTGCATAGACCCTGGCGGGAAGCGGCGCCGTGTTGGAAATGGATATGGTCACGAACCCCTCCCACTCGGGCTCAAGGGGGGTTACGTTTACCACCACCCCGCACCTGGCGTATGTGGACTTGCCGAAACATACGGCCAGCACGTCTCTTGGCAGCCTGAAGTACTCGAGGGAGCGGCCGAGGGCGTAGGAGTTGGGGGGGATTACGCAGACATCGCCCTTGAAGTCCACGAAATGCCCGCGGTCGGCCTCCTTCGGGTCGACGACTCCCTCCGCGGCCTGGAAAATCCGGAACTCCCCGGAAAGCCTCATGTCGTATCCGTAGGAGCCGACGCCGGAGGAGATGACGCCTTCTTTTTTCAGCGTCTCGTTAAACGGCTCTATCATGCCCTTTGCGGCCATCTCCCTTATCCAGAGGTCGTTTTTAGGCATCCAGAAGATTACCACAAGGCCGCGGCGCAATACAAGAAAAAGAGAAAATATTTTCGGAAAAACGGGTTGATTTGTATTATAATAGTGCAAGGGTAGGACAGAGTTACCTGCCCTGTGCGTGAAGGGCGGAGAATGTTGATCCAACAAATTAGATCTATCGGGAGCCCGCGTAAGAAGTGCGGTGAGCAAGTCTTCCCTCACGAGGGAAGAAAGCCTGAAGGCTTCTTCAGGGCACCCACCTATGTAACAGGGGGTCTAAATTCTCATGCCTGGCACGGCAGGGCGGGTTTAGGTTTTCATGGGGAGTTCATGGCAGGTTTTCAAATCGAAAATAAATGTGAAATATCCGAACCGGGGCGCGCGCCCCGTAACGTAAATTTCAGGAAATCACGCCATAAACCCCTCGCCCCCGGAAGCACCTGCTTCCTGACCTGACCTTTCTGTCCTTTCCCTAAAGACCGTACAGTTGAGGAGGAGCGCCATATGGAGGCGAAGTATGTAATTGCAGCCATCGGTATCGGTATTGCATTCGGCACCCTGCTTGCCGTGGTTTACGGCTATTATGTTAAGGCGAAATGGGGAGCGCTGGAGACGCAGAAGGAATCCGTCGTAAAGGATGCGGAGAGGACGGCCTCGGCCATAAAGAAAGAGGCCGCAATCGAGGCCAAGGACATCGTATACCAGGCCAAGTCGGAGGCCGAAAAGGAGCTTAAGGAAAGGCACAACGAGCTAAGCCAGAACGAGAAGAGGCTCAGGCACAAGGACGACCTCCTGGAGAAGAAGCTCGAACAGGCCGAAAGAAAGGACAGCGAACTCGGCAGGAAGGAGAAGGAGTTAGGCCAGAAGGAAAAGGACGTCCAGGAGAAGGAGAGCCATTACGCCCGGCTTATCGGCGAGCAGACCGCCCTGCTTGAGAAGTACTCGGGCATAAGCGCCGATGAGGCCAGGCAGGAGCTTTTCAGGAGGGTGGAGGAGGACTCCACCTTCGAGGCGGCCAAGCTGGCAAAGAGAATCGAGGACGAGGCGCGGGAGACCGCGGACAAGAAGGCCAAGGCGATAATCAGCCATTCCATCCAGCGCTACGCCAGCGACTACATAGCCGACGCCACGGTGTCCTCGGTGAGCCTCAAGAGCGATGAGTTGAAGGGGCGTATTATAGGCAGGGAAGGCCGCAATATCCGGGCGCTCGAGGCGGCCACCGGGGTGGACCTCATCGTGGACGACACGCCGGAGGTGGTCACCATCTCGGCCTTCGACCCCGTAAGGAGAGAGGTGGCGAGGCTCGCCCTCGAAAAACTGATTGCCGACGGCAGAATTCATCCGGCGAGGATTGAGGAGATAGTTGAGAAGGTAAAGAGAGAGGTGGACGCCATAATCATCGAGGAAGGGGAAAAGGCGGTCTTCGACCTCGGCCTCGCGGGCGTGCACCCGGAACTCGTTAAAACCCTCGGGCGGCTCAAGTACAGGACCTCGTACGGGCAGAACGTGCTCCAGCACTCAAGAGAGGTGGCCTACCTCGCCGGCCTGATGGCCGGGGAACTCGGCGTGGACATAAGGCTTGCCAAGAGGGCGGGGCTGCTGCACGACCTCGGCAAGGCCGTGGACCACGAGGTTGAAGGCCCGCACCACGAGATAGGCGGGAAGCTGGCCAAAAAACACGGGGAGAAGGAAGAAGTCGTAAACGCCATAATGGCCCACCACGGCGACGTGGAGGTGGCCACCGTGGAGGCCGCCCTGGTGGCCGCGGCGGACGCCCTCTCGGCGGCGCGCCCCGGCGTGAGGCGCGAGAGCATAGAGAACTACATAAAGCGGCTTGAAAAACTCGAAGAACTCGCCATGTCCTACGACGGGGTGGACAAGTGCTACGCCGTCCAGGCCGGAAGGGAACTCAGGCTTATCGTCAAGCCCGACAGCGTAAACGACAACATGTCGTGGAACATCGCAAGGGAGTTGTCCAAAAAAATAGAGCAGGAAATGACCTATCCCGGGCAGATAAAGGTTACCGTCATCCGGGAGTCCAGGTACGTGGAGTACGCCAAATAGCGGCGCATGAAGGTCCTTTTCGTCGGCGATATCGTTGCCAGGGCGGGCAGGACCGCCCTTAAGGCCCTCCTGCCGAAAATCAGGGACCGCTACAGGCTCGACGTCGTCCTGGCAAACGGCGAAAACGCCGCGGGCGGCTTCGGCATCACGGAGAAGGTGGCCTCCGAGCTTTTCGCCATGGGCGTGGAGGTCATCACCACCGGCAACCACGTCTGGGACAAGAAAGAGGCCGTTAAATACCTGGACCGGGAAAAGCGCATACTGCGGCCCCTTAACTACCCCCCCGGCGTCCCCGGCATGGGCAGCATCGTCCATGAAACCAAAAAGGGGGAGAAATTGGCCGTCCTTAACGTCTCCGGCAGGGTGTTCATGCAGAACTACGACTGCCCCTTCCGGGGCGTCGAGGCGGAGCTTGAGAAGCTCAAGGGGGTCACGAAAAACATCGTCGTCGATTTCCACGCCGAGGCCACGTCGGAGAAAATCACCTTCGGCTATTTCCTGGACGGCAAGGTCAGCGCCGTTCTCGGCACGCACACCCATGTGCAGACCGCGGACGAGAAAGTGCTCCCCGGCGGCACGGCCTACATTACCGACGTCGGGATGACAGGCCCCGCGGACTCCATCATCGGGGTGGAAAAAGAACAGATAATCGAGCGGTTTCTGACCCTGATGCCCCGGAGGTTCGACGCGGCCAAAGGCCCGGCGATGCTCAACGCCGTGGTGCTCGACATTGACGGAAAGACCGGCCGCTCCACCGCCATCCACAGGCTCCAGCTTACGCACCCGTAGGGGGGGGGAGGTAGGGGGTTGCTTCCTGAAACAAGAAAATTAACGGATTAATAAATTATGATAATTTCAAACATAAATTCGCAGCGAGGACTTCTTCCTGAACTTTGCAGGGTCAGAGGGGTGAAAAAACTGCGGAGTAGCAGTGTAAATCAACAGGGGAACATGGAAGTGGCCCTGTATGCCTGCAGGAAGAGCTATTTATCTTGATAATATTGGAATTCATGTGCTAATCTTTTCCATGATAAATAAACAATTTTCCATAAAATTCAGTGCTTATAGGGCTTTTTTGAATGCTTGACCCAGTTGAATTATTTCCAGAAATTCCCAATTTATATCAATTCCCGAGCGTGCATGCAGGGATGCTATATGATGAAGAACGGGTGGCAAAATATTCAGCAGCTATCAAACAAGTTATAAAAAAGGGCGATGTTGTGGCAGATATTGGCACAGGAACAGGACTTCTTGCATTTTTATGCTTAAAGGCAGGTGCAAAGAGGGTGCATGCTATCGAACGATCATCAGCAATAGATTGGGCCAAACGAATTGCCGACAAGAATGGGTTAAGCGATAGAATTATTTTTCATAAGCAAGATTCGCGAGATTGCGATCTTCCGGAGAAGGTTAATGTGGTAGTGAGCGAACTTATTGGTCACATTGCTTTTGAGGAGGGAATGGCCGAATCGCTTTTCGACGCGAGGGAAAGGTTCCTTGTGCCAGGTGGCGTCTTGGTGCCGGAAAAAGTAGATTTAAGAGTGGCACTTGTTGAAGAAAAGGAGGTTTATCCAGAGTGTATAGATTGTTGGCAAGATATAGGAGGAATTGATTATTCACCTATGCGTGAAGAAGCGGTTAAGGCATGTTATTTGTCCAATTTAAAAGACCGTGATCTTTTGTCAAAACCAAAGACTTTTTTTAGGGCGGATTTCCAAGCAAGAAGGCCGTTAAATCTAAAAGGAAAACATTCATTTGATGTCTGTCGTGACGGGAAAATAAATGGGATTGCTTTATGGTTTGAATCATGTCTTTCTCCTACTGTCACACTTTCTTCAGGTCCTGGGACACGAACGCACTGGAAACAATGCTTTGCGCCGCTAACAGAAGCGATTCATGTAAGTATGGGTGATAACGTTTGCGTTAATATCGATATGCAATTACGCACTAAAGAAAATGATTCGTTTCGAATTATTTTTAGCGTTGAAAAGAAAGATTAATTCAAAGGTAAAAAATGCCAAATCCAGAAACATTTGAGGTGTTTGATTTACTCGATAAATACAAAGGTCGCTTAAAAACGATAGGGTTTTTGAAGGGGAGTTCACTTAAAGATATTGAAGATAAATTAAAAAAGTTAATGGGATTATTTCCAAAAGGCGTAAAGGATAAAGAAGAATCATTGGACTGGCATGAAGCACATGAAATAGGGCGAGACTTATGGCGCCAATTGATAAGCGCTGCGATAAATAGTATTGATGAAAATTCCAAGGGAAATTCGAAGCTTTTTGAATATCTCGATGACGCAACAAAATTTGAAGATTTATTATATGGACTGGACCCATACTATAGAGACCACACATTGCATTCGTTATGGGTTTATTTTTTAGGAGACCAACTGTTAAATAATGATTTAAAACATGTTTATGAGCAGCTAAATTGGTACTTATTCAATGATATCAAAAGAGATGAGGAGAAGTATCAATATAAAACAGAATTGGTGAATTTTTCAAAAATAAAAAAAGAGCTACTTTGTAATGAAGTGAATAAACATAAAGATGCAATTTGGTGTATTATCGCGCTGTGTCATGATCTGGGATATTCTCTTGCCAAATTAAATAGGCTCAATGCAAGTGTCCAAAAGGTATTAGAATATTACGATGTACCTGACTTCAGGCATGTTGGATATTCGTTAGATATTGAGCACCAATACCTTATGTCACAGTTTCTCGAATTGATGTGCATGGATGTACGTATTGAGCCTAGCGAGAAATATGATGACCCAAAAAAAATAACCCGAGGAGCAAAGAAATGGCTATCTGCTTGGAATGATGCAAACAATGGTAAATATAGCGACGATGAACGTAAGGAAAAAGTAAACAGCCTTTCACAAAGAATCCCAAGAGAGTTAGAAAATAAAATATCAGTTAAATGCTATAAGGATGACTCAACATACTGGCGATTATGTCGAGCACTAGAGAAGAAGGAACATGGAATATTAAGTGCGTATTTAATTTATAAAATTCTTGGCATTTTTGCAGAAAGTTCAGTGCGAGGGCCTGCGGAAGAGTGGGGTCTTGACGATGCGGAAACGCAACGCAATATAATTAGAGGCGATATTCTTTTTGCAATTGCTCAGCATGGATTCGATTTTGCTCATCTAAATCAGTTAGGTAGTCTCGCTGACCTTCTAATAATTGCTGATGAATTAGAGGAATTTACTAGATACGGTAGACAATTGGCATCACGAAAATATACCGCTACGACCGCAAAAACATCAATAGAATTTAGAAATCCCCAAAATAATGAGGGAATTAAGCCAGGACAGGATATCGAGATAGATATTGCTTATTATTGTAAGCATAAGCAGGAAGAACATTTTCTTGATTTTTTTCGTAGAAAAGCAGAAAAACGATTATGTAGTATCTATTCCCTTAAGCCAACACGAGAAGAAAAGGCAGAGGAGGAAAAGGATAATTATTGCACCATAACAAGCATTAAAATGAATATGAAGTGGGAAGACCCAAAAGATGAGACAAACAAAAAGGAATATTGGTTTAAATTTTCCAGTGATGGCAAACTTTGGGGCGGTTTGCCAGAGTATAAATTAGACGACAGGGATAGTGAAATGCCGGAAGAAGGATATGAGCTAAAATCTTATGATGATGAACTCCGAGTTTATTATGATGGAAAAGAGATAAAATTAAAAAAATGGTTAGGATTAGATAAGTCGGATGTTGAAAAAGATTAAACTTAAGAATTTTTTACTATGAAGAAAATAGAAAAGAAACCATATGGATTTGAGCTGATAATAGATTTACATAAATGTGACGTGTCTACATTTAACAGAGAAAGCCTTGACGCTTATTTTGCAAAACTGTGCAAGGCAATTAAGATGCAAAAATGCGAACGATATTTCTGGGATGATGTTGGATTGCCAGAAGAGCAGAAGCAGACATCTCCTCATACAAAAGGGTCTTCGGCAGTACAGTTTATCCTTACCAGTTCTATTGTTATTCATACGTTGGATTTATTAGAAGCTGTTTATATAAATATTTTTTCATGTAAAAAATACAATAAGGAGCTGGCAGTTAAGATTACAAAAGAGTGGTTTGTTGCAAAGGAAGTTAGAACGCATTTCATTGAGAGGATTTAGCATGTTGCTGACCAGACGAGAGCTTGATATCCCTGCAGTAAAAACTAATAAATACTTATTGAATTATTTTCGAGAAGAAGTTGAAAAAAATATTGAAGCTGATGAAATACCAGTACGATTTGCGGTAACACAAAGTGATTCGAATGTAAACAAATGCGAATTAGGCATTCTTAAAAGAGCAAACCGTTCATATGCACATCGGCTGTCATCTATCTTTGATTTTACTCCGAGAGAAATCGAAAACACCAAAAACTTTAATGCGGTGATGATAGTCCCCACTGGTATCGGAGCGGAGATTGGAGGTCATGCCGGAGACGCTACTCCAGCAGCAAGATTGTTGGCTTCAGTTTGTGATACGCTGGTAACCCATCCGAATGTGGTAAATGCTTCTGACTTAAACGAATTGCCAGCTAATGGGTTATATGTTGAAGGTAATACGCTGACACAATTGTTGATGGGCACGGTAGGTTTACAGAAGGTTAGAGCAAATCGAATACTTATGGTTATCGATAAACACCCGGATAGTAGAATTTCTGATTTTTCTATCAATGCTGTTTCTGCTGCTCGTAGTACATTGGGAATTGATTGTCAAGTAATTGAGATGGATTCGCCGATACTAATGCGTCCAGATTATTCTACTTCGGGTACTGCAGTGGGCAGAATCGAAGGCATTGAGCGGCTTTGCGAAGTGCTTAGCGCTCATAGAGCAGAATATGATGCTATAGCTCTGACTTCAATTATTGATGTGTCAAAGGAACTCATGATGGATTATTTTCAAAGTTCTGGAGATATGGTTAATCCGTGGGGTGGCGTGGAGGCAATGTTGACGCATGCGATAACAATGTTATTTGGGGTGCCAGCAGCACATTCCCCTATGTTAGAATCGACAGACGTATTAGAGATGCAACTTGGCATAGTAGATCCACGCATGTCTGCTGAAGCAATATCTACCAGTTTTCTTCACTGCATATTAAAGGGGCTTCACCAAAGTCCTCGAATTATCACTGACGGCCTATTATTTACGCATCCGAGTGTAATAACTGCAGCTGATATATCATGTATGGTGATACCAGATGGATGTGTGGGTTTACCGACACTTGCAGCGCTGGAGCAAGGAATTCCCGTAATAGCAGTAAAAGAGAATAAAAGCCGAATGAAGAATGATCTTAAGGCACTTCCATTTAGGCCTGGCAAACTCTTCTTTGCAGAGAATTATCTCGAAGCAGTAGGTATAATGGTCGCCCTCAAAGCTGGAGTATCTTTAACTTCTGTACGTAGACCGTTAAGTCCAACAAAAGTTTCTACAGAAAAACGAGATAAAGACATGGCCAACCCAGAGATAGCTCAGATAAAACTAAAAGCGTAATAAATAGTGACAGCGGAAAAATAAATAGCCTACATTAATCCGCAAGTCAAAATTCATTATGAAGGCAACAGTAGTAGGCGTTAGCCGCAAAAACCTGCCTGAGCGTCACAGGGCACGACTTTGTAACCCGCCCTCCGCGGGTTTCGTGAGAAAAAGGAACCTGTCAAGGTGAACGGGTTCACATGGACAAGTTCCGCCCGGGGGAATTACAATGGGCGTGGAGCATTAAGGGAGCAGGTTACAAACCTGCTCCCGCAAAGTGCGGAGCGTTCTTTGACATAGGAGTGAGACCGGATTCAAGGATTCAAGGAATAATCCCCCCACGCCCCCCTTTACAAAAGGGTGGGACAAAGGAGTACATCCTTCGACCTTTCGGCAGGCTCAAGGCTCAGGATGATTCGTAATGAAGGCCGGGCGGCTTTGAACACCTCTTGAACGCCAAAACAGGCCGGAATGTTCCGAAAAATCAGGGGGTTATAAAGGTTTTAAAGGAAATGCTCTTCCACCGCCCTACAGATAGATTGGACACTGAATAAGCAAGCATAATAGCTTAG
>CBDVCR010000003.1:0-43891 GCA_965372535.1 uncultured bacterium
GCTTACAGGAGAGTATACATATTTCAACTTATCATTTCAAGGCTGACAAAACACTGGCGGCCCTTTATGCCATACACTTGAAATTTGCTGTCTGACCCTGTAAATTACCACAGCTGGTTGGCGACGTTGCCTTTAATCAAACCGGTTCCACATACTTTCGCCGGCGAAGGTTCTTTTGGGCCGGATAAAAAGCTGGTGTCGGTCTGCGGGCTGTTCAGTCCGGCGTGCATTGTTTTTATTTCCCAGAGAGAAAGCCGGGAAAAGGTCGCCGAGCTGCTCCGCCTCCCCCCGGAGGCCGTCAAATGCGACGGCTGCCGGGCCGATAACCGTTTCTCTTACTGCGATACCTGTAAATTCACGCCATGCGCCTCGGAAAGAGGGCTGGAGTTCTGCGGTCAGTGCGAGGAGTACCCATGTGAGGGCCTGAAGGAATTTCAGGCCGCCCTGCCCCACAGGATGGAGTTATGGCAAGCCCACGCCCGCATCGGGGAAGCCGGGTATGAGAAATGGTTCGAGGAGATGCTCAGGCACTATTCGTGCCCCCGTTGCGGCACTATCAACTCGGCTTATCACATAGCCTGCCGGGAGTGCGGGGCCGAGCCGAGCTGTGCCTGTGTCGGGCTGCACAACGAGAGGATAAAGGCCCATCCCCTCTCTAATGCATTGCGTTTGACCGAAAGATAGCGCCCGGAAAATAACGGCCGCGGCATGGGCATGCCGTAACGGAGAATATGCGGTTGCCGGACGGCCCGGGCGCGGGGCGCTCTCTTATGTCCTCCTTACGGCCTCGAGGATTCCGCTGGGGCAGAAGGGTTTTTCGATGAACTCGTCCGCGCCCGCCCGGTTGGCCTCCTCGCGCGTCTCCTCGGTGGCGTAGCCCGTGACCACGACGACCCTGGTGTCCGGGGAGAGGCGCTTGAGGGTCGTTATGAGTTCATGCCCCTCCACTCCGGGCATCTTGATGTCCGTAAACACCACGTCGTACTCCTGCCGGTTAATGAGCCTGAGCCCCTCGACGCCGTCCGTGGCGGTGTCCACCTCGTAGCCCAGGGGACCCAGCACCCTCTGGCAGCACGTCCGCACTATTTCCTCGTCGTCGATTACAAGCACTTTCTTCGGCCTGTCCATGGGGGCCTCCGTGAGGTTAAGGGTTCACACGCGACAGGGCTTTCTCATCCCTTGCCGTTTTCGGCGGGCAGACGTATTACGAAGGTGGCGCCCATGCCGACCTTGCTTCTGACCGTGATGTCGCCGCCGTGTTTTTTCACGATGCCGTAGCTTACGGGCAGGCCCAGCCCCGTGCCTTTTCCAACCGGCTTGGTGGTAAAGAAAGGCTCGAATATCCTGCCCATGTGCTCGGGGATAATGCCGGGGCCGGTGTCGGTAAACTCCATCTCCACGAAGCGGGCGCCGTCTTCTTCCGCCACGCGGGTGCCGATGCGTATCACCCCTTTTTCGTTCATTGCGTCGGCGGCGTTGGCCACCATGTTTATTATGACCTGCTGCATCTGGTTGGGGTCCATGACGACGGGGGGCAGTCCGGGGGCGAGGTCCGTCTCTATAACGATGTTGTGGAAGTTGGACTGGCTGCCCACCATGCTTATCGAGTTGGCGAGCAGGTCGTTGAGGTTGACGGGGTGTTTTTCCGCCGTGCCTTTTCTGGAAAAGCCCAGGAGGCCCTTTATGATTTTAGAGCACCGCTCGGTCTGCTCGATGATGACGTCGAGGTCCTCGCGGTCCTGGACGTTTTCGGCCGGTGTGCGCTCCCGCATGAGGTGGGCGAAGGTCAGCACGCCCGTAAGGGGGTTGTTCAGCTCGTGGGCCATGCCCGCGGAGAGCCTGCCGAGGGAGGCCAGCTTTTCGGCGTTTATGAGCTGCTCTTGGGTCTGCACTATCTCCGCCGTCTTTTTATCCACCTCCCGCTGAAGCTCGTGGGTCCAGTTTTCCATCTTCTCGCGGTAGCTCTTGAGGTCCCGGGCCATGGTGTTGAAGGCGCCGGCCAGGAGGCCCATCTCGTCCCGGCTGTGGACCTCGATGGGGTGGTCGAAGTCCCCCGCGGCGAGCCGCTTCATGCCCTCTTCCATGAGGGCCACGGGCTTTGAGACGAAGTTATAGAGTATGAGGCAGATGAAGACCGATATGGAGCCCACGAAGAAGCCGCCGAAAAAGAGGGTGCCGATGAGTATCTGGCGGCTGGCGGTCTCGATGGAGGAGGCGCTGAAGCTTGTAAGCAGCACGCCCAGGACCTTCTCGTCCTTGGCGTGGACGTGGCAGGCCGCGGTGTAGCAGGAGATTTCGTTTTCAATGGGGGTGTAGAGCTTGAGCAGCTTCATGCCCGAGGTGGTGGTGGAGACGACGGGCTCGGGGAACCTGCCGCGCATGGCCTCCATCGCCTCGGGGGCCTCCCCGGCGATGGAGGCGCCCAGGCCCTTTTCGTCCGAGGCGTGGACGGCCTCGCCCCGGAGGTTGTATACCTTTATCTCCCGCACGTCCTGGAGGCCCCCCATTGCCTTGACCGTCTGGCCCACCGAGTCGCGCCGGGCATTGAGCATGTTGTCGTGGAGGCCCCGCTTTATGAGGTCGGCCGAGAACCGGGCGTGGCTCGAGAGGTTCCGGAGGGTCACGCTCTCCTCGTACTTGAAGAAGATGAACCCGAAGGCCATGCTCCCGGCGGCCATGAGGGCGCCGATGGTGAAGATGAGCTTGCCCGCCAGGGAGTCCTTTGATTTCCTGAACTTAACCACCGCTCATTTTCCCATAAATCAGTGCCTTAGCTCAAGGGTCTGTGAAGTCCTCTACACAGCCATGAGAAAGCGGTTACACATCCGGCGCCCCCGGCGGAAGAGGCGGGTGTGTTAAAATGTACAGTCTTTCCGGGGGTTTAAACCCACGGGCAGGGCGGAGCCAGGGGGGGGCGGGCCCGCTGGCACGGGAGTTGCATGTTCCAGTGCAGAGATGTACATTTGAATTTCGGTGCTCAGGAGGGACATAGATGAGAGCTTTCAGGGGTTTTGCGATACCGGCGCTGGCGGGCCTTCTGTTTTTCGGGACGCCGTCCGTGCTCCAGGCCCAGCCGGGGCAGGGGTCCGGGGCTGAACAGGACTCCTCCATAATCGAGGGGCGGATAGAGGAGGCGGGGGTAAACGGGATTCTGGTAAACGGGAGATACTATTTTATTGACGATACCGTCATCGAGGACGGCAGCATGAACAGGCTCGGCAGGGACGCCCTGCGCGTGGGCTCCGAGGTCATCCTTTATTTGCACGAGGGCAAGCTGGCGGTTATCCTCGTCAGGAAAGTGCCTGAAAAATAGGGGGGTTACGGATGAGAAGGACGTTTGTTTTAATGGCTGTCCTGGTTTCGGCCTTCGCCCTTTTGGCCTCGGGCACGGCCTTTGCCGAGATGGAGGACTACTGCATAGTCCCCCCCTACGTCATACAGAACGTGCCCCCCAACGTCATGCTCCTCCTGGACAACTCAGACAGCATGTTCAAGTTCGCCTACACCCAGGAGTCCTGCCCCAACCAGCTTGCTAACAAATTCTATTTAGGCTTGTCCCTCGCGGACCTTAATTATAACGGCAGAGAGACGGACTCGCTGTATTTTTATGACTGGGACACCGCTCCTGTTCATGAATTTTCAGTAGGGGAATTTGTCTATCTGCAGGTAAACGGCAGCGGAAGGCAATGCGTTGGCTGGGACTGGAGCAGCGGGCCGTGCGATGCGGGTTGGGAGACCTTGAAATACTGGAGGGGTGTCCATGACGACGACCGGCTCAAGATATCCAGTATAGGGCCTTTTGATGGCGGGATAAAGGTGACGCTGGTCGATGAGGGCGGCAATTCGCTTGTCGACAGGGCTGACTACGTGCCCGGCACGAATCTCCCAAAAATCCGGGAATATAACAAGGTGCTCATGTTCAAGGCCGACTGCGCTGTAGTGGACGACGCCATAGACCCTGGCGGGAACAACCTCTATAAAGACTGGACCGTCAAGGACTCGAGCTTCGACCCGGCCGAGACATATTACGGGTATTTCTCCCCCATCCACTGGTATATCTACGGGTCGCAGAAGTTCATCCCCACCGTTCCAAAGCCCTTGACGGAGCTTACGGACGCGAGGGCCAAGCTTGACAACGAGTGGGACGGCAATTTCCTGAACTGGCTCGCCATGCGGCGGGTCGACGTCATGAGGAAGGCATTGACCGGGGGGAAGACGGTAGGGGGCACCCGCGTGGCCGAGCCCGTGGACACCATCCATAACGGCGTTTACAAGTGGGTGGCAAACGCCGAGGACTATGTTTCCTCGACCTATCTCCAGAACACGGTTACGTATGAAGTCGAGGCCGGCCCCCGTTGTTTTTATTTCCCGCCGGGCACTGGCACGGCCAAGTTCCAGGTGGACACTGTGGTGGACGGTAACTGCAGCACCGACAAGATTGATGAAGATAACCCCTTTGACTCCAATACCTCTCTCGGGTCGAGCGTCTACGGGGCGGACATCAAGCTAAGCGGCATCGAGGCCCTGCCCGATGAGGAGATAGAGGGGGTGCTCCAGAAGGTGGTGGGCGCCCGTGCCCGCATCGGCCTTACCTGGTTTGACTCAAACGACGACGGCGGGGACGTGGTCACCGACATGGACGGGCAGGCCCTCTCAAGCGTTATAAACGACATAAACCTGACGCCCCCCGGCTCCAAGACCCCCCTTGCCGAGGCCCTCTGGACCGTGACGGGTTATTTCGCGCACAAGAAGGGGTTTAACCCAACCGGCCATGATTTTGACGACACGACGCGCGCGACCGGCCCGTTTTACACGAGCTCCTACGGCGTTACCACGAACGAGGACCCCATGAACTTCGGCTCGGGCGGCTCGCCCCGGCGTCCCAAGTGCGCGAAGAACTTCGTGCTGCTGGTCACCGACGGAAACCCCTGCCACGACGGGGACCTGCCGGATTATATCCTGAATTTCGCGAAGACCGGGACGGTCACCAAGTCCCGGTTCAACTGCGGCTCGCCAAATAATGTCTTGGAGTGCCCCCCGGTCTCCGGCGCAGGCTACGACTTCCCGCACGAGTGGATTTTCAACCGGAACTCGTATCCAGTGAAGGACTGGCTTGAATGCCTCTGGTCCGATGGGGGGACCGTGGCCGGGCTCGAGGACGTGGCCCTCTACTCGCATATCACGGACCTCAGGGACACGGACATTGGGACGGTGGAGATGGACGGAGAGGAAGAGGAAAAGCAGAACATCACCCTTTATATCGTAAACGCCTTCGGCGAGGGAAGCACCCTGCTTAAGTACGCGGCCATAAACGGCGGGTTTGAGGACAAGAACGACAACGACAAGCCCGACCTTGTGGACGAATGGGACGCGGACGGAAACGGCGAGCCGGACAATTTCTACGCAGCCACCGGCGGCGCCGAGCTCGAGCAGGCCATAGAGGATGCATTTTCGAGCATGCTCAAGCGGGCCTCCTCCGGCACGGCGGCCTCGGTGCTGGCCTCCGGCGAAGACAGCGGGGCCAACCTCATACAGGCCATCTTCTACCCCAGGCGCAGGTTCGGCAACGAGGTCATCCGGTGGACGGGGTCGCTCCAGAGCTTCTGGTACTACGTGGACCCGTACTTCGTCAACAACAGCATCCGGGAGGACACCGTCCACGACTACAAGCTCCACATGGAGGAAGACAATATCGTCAAACTCGAGTTCGACGACGATGCGCAGGCCGCGATTGCGCAGCTCTTCTCAAGCGACGAATACGGCTCGGCGACGGGCCATATCGCCGACGTGCCCATCGAGGAGGTGGATTTTATATGGGAGGCCGGCATGAAGCTCTTTGAGAGGGACATCTCCACCGACCCGAGGACCATCTACACGCCGGATTTCATAAACGGCATTATACTCAACCCCGGATATATTAACGGGACATTAATGAGGACCCCGGCCATGACCGAACCCTACATGATTGCATTTTCCAGCGCCGCCTCCACCATCAACCTTTTCTGGCCGCTCATGGACCCCTATGGTGTGGACAATACCGAGACCGACAGGGTCATCAGGTACATGCACGGGGAGGACTTCTCGGAAGACCCGGTCTACAAGAACATCTACCGCGACAGGGCCGTCACCATCTCCGGCACGAGCGGCGTGTGGAAGCTGGCCGACATACTGAACTCCACGCCGCAAATCGCCGCCAGAGAGGTGATATACAAACCAGACGAAAATAATATCATCGAGCCGTGGCTCAGGCGGATGCCCGTCAGCACGGACTACTCCCTGGATTACGACGACAAAACGTTCGAGGCGTTTCTGAACAGCCCGGCGCAGGACGTAATAGGCGAGGCCGAAATAGGCATGGTCTTTGCCGGGGCCAACGACGGCATGCTCCACGCCTTCAGGCTCGGCAATGTGGGCCACGACTGGAAGGCCGACGACATGGACCCCCAGCAGCCCCTCGAAAAAGGCCGGCTGACCGGCTCGGACCTCGGAGAGGAGGCGTGGGCCTTCATCCCGCTGAACGCACTGCCTTATCTTAAATATTTCCCCCTCAGGGACTACTGCCACGTCTACACCGTGGACCTGAGCCCGTTTCTGTTCGACGCGGCCATCATGAGGGACGCGACTCTGGGCGACGACGACAAGGCGGATGAGGACTTAATGGAGAAATCCGGGGGGGGACAGGCGTCATGGGATGGCTGCAATGCTACGGAGTATCATAACTGCATAAAGAGCCGCGACAGCTGGGCGACGGTGCTCATAGGGGGCATGCGCTTCGGCGGGGCCTGCAAGGACGGGCCGCCCGGCGTCCAGGTCGCAAATCCCGAGCGAGGAATAGGCTATTCCTCGTATTTCGCCCTCGACGTCACGGACCCCGAAAACCCGAAGTTCCTCTGGGAGTTCGCCCACCCTCAGCTCGGGTTTGCGACCACGGGGCCGGTGGTGGTGAAGATAAACGGCAAGTACGACGACGACGGCGACAGCACGGCCGATACCACGAGCCATTACACGAACGGCAGGTGGTACGTTATCTTCGGCTCGGGGCCCACGGGTCCCATAGAGACCCTGGACCACCAGTTCATGGGCAACTCCGACCAGGACCTCCGGTACTTCGTGCTTGACGCAAAGACCGGAAAGCTCCTGCAGGTCATAGAGGCCGGCGACGGCGTGGGGGGCCTCGGCATAACCGAGGCGTTTTCGAGCACCCTTCACGCCACCAGCGCCGACACGGACAGCGACTACTCAGACGACGTGGTCTACCTGGGGTATTCGATGAAGGACACGGGCACGAACCCCAATTTCACCTGGACCAAGGGCGGGGTGCTGAGGCTCATAACGCGGGAGGAAATTTTAGATGAAACAAACAACCCCTGGGAACTTTCGGAAGTCATAAATGACATAGGGCCGGTTACCGCCGCGCCGCAGATGCTCGGAAACAACGAGGCGTTTTCCGGCGAGGACCAGGTCTGGCTGTTTTTCGGCTCGGGCAGGTATTTCTACGACACCGGCTCGATGCACGACGACTTCGAGAGCACGCGGTATCTCTACGGCATGCCGGACAACTGCTACACCGGCGAACTGTTCGAGAAGCCCAATAAGGGCGAGACGCCGGATAAGACTTTCATGCTCACGTGCCCCGCCCCCATATCCGAACCCGAGGGCACGGGGCCAACCACGCTCGGCAACGCCGACGATAGCGGGGTGGAGGACGCGGACGGATGGCGCATCGCCCTCAGCCCGTATCTCGCAAACCCCGACAGCGATCTCGACCCTGATTTGGATTTCGCGGCGGAGCGCCTCATAACCGACCCGGTGGCGTCCCCTGCGACGAACGTGGTGTTTTTTACAACGTTCAGGCCCTACGAGATGATGTGCGGCCTCGGGGGCATGAGCACCGTCTGGGCGGTGGACGCGCGCACCGCCGGCTCGGTGGCCGACAGGCTCAAGGGCAAGGCCCTCGTGCAGGTCTCGACCGGCGTTATCGAGGAGATAGACCTCGCCTCGGCCTTCTCCGAAAGGGAAAACAGGAGGTCGGTGATGATAGAGGGCGTGCCGCCCATGGCGCAGGGCATGTCGATGTTTACCCAGCCCGCGCCCATAAGCAGGATATTTCACATTATCGAGAGATGACGGAGGAGGGCCGCATTGGGCTGTCTCAGGGACAATAAGGGCTTGACGCTAATCGAGCTTGTGGTCGTTGCGGCCATAATCTCCATACTGGTGGTCGCCATGGGCGCGCAGTTTCAGGACTGGCGGCAAGGCTACAAGATAGAGGCCCAGGCGCAGGACATCTACACGGACATGATGGACGCAAGGAGGAAGGCCATGGACCGGCGCAGGATGCATTTCGTGGAGTTTGTGAACGCCCCTGTCCCGGGCAGCGGCAGCCCCCCGAGGGAGGAACTGAGGAGGCTCCTGGTCTATGAGGACACAGACGGAGACGGCGCCCGGGGCGGGGGCGATACGCTCGTCGTCAACGCGCTCTCAGGCTACCAGATGCGCCCCGGACGGAGCGACTTCGCCTTCAACCCGAGGGGCCTTATCGTAAACAGCGGGGGCGGCATAGCCCCGAATTTTTCCCTGCGGGTCTTTGATACCGACGACCCGGATTTCAGCACCAGGGACTTTGACCTCGACTGCGTCGTGTTTGAGGCCACGCGGGTAAGGACAGGGGCATGGAACGATGACGACCTTGCAAACCAGTACTGTGAAGCCAAATAACATGAATAAAAGCGGCATGTCCCTCGTGGAGGTTCTGGTGGCCATGACGGTGCTCCTTGTCGTCGCCCTGGCCATGATGCAGACGGCCCTCGTGGGCATAGACGCCAACGTGCGGAACGTCTCGCGCGACGAGGCCGTAAGCCTGGCCGCCGACAGGATTGACTATTTCAGGAACCTGCCCGACTCCGTCAGGACCGGCCTGGACAACACAACGGAGCCCGTGGTCAGGCACATGAGGAGCGCCACGGTCGAGTACACCGTGTACAACACGGTCACTTCCGTCGGCGACAACGACAGCGTGCAGATAAGGGTGGAGTGGACGTGGAAGGGCGAAATCTATAACGCCACCCTGTCCACGATAATGGATTAGGAGGAAAGGGCCATGCTCGGACGCAGGGACGGTCTCACTCTGGTGGAGCTGATAGTGGTGATGAGCATCGTCATGTTCGTCATAACCGCGGCCTCGCGCATGATGGCCTCCCTCATAGTGCAGTTCAAGCAGCAGAGCAGCATCGCCCAGAGCGGCATCGAGACCTCGATGGGCCTTGAGCTGCTCAGGCGGGACATACTTACCGCGGGCTACGGGCTGCCGACCGAATTCGAAGGGGCAATCACCTACCCGGAGGCCCTTGCGGGCACAAACCCCGCGGACTTCAACGACGCCCCCTCGGGCGTGCCCAGGGCCATCGTCGCCACGAACCCAACCTCCTTCGACACCCTGAACGACTCCGACTACCTTGTGATAAAATCCACCGCAGTGGCCGAAATCCCGACAGCGGGCAAGTGGCACTATCTCTTAAACGACAACACCAGAAGCTCCTACGGCGCGGACAGTCCGAAAAACCTCGCGGACACGGACACGGTGGTCGTAATCCATCCGAAGGCCGATGCGGAGGACACGCGGGTCCTTGTCATGTCCGGCGCGTACTGGCAAACCACGTTTGACGCCACCGGGAGCTTCGTGCCAGAGGAATGGTACGAGAAGAACATCATATACGGCGTGCAGCCGGGAGCAACGGGAGAAATCAGCGCGCCCTTTAACAGGGCCGATTATTATATCTCCACCGAAAACGTGCCGGGCAGATGCGCCGGCGCGGACCTGGCCTCCCCCCCTACCGGCGTGCTCGTCAAGAGGGTGTTCGACCACGCCACCAGGGGCCTCGGCCCCGAGATACCCCTCATGGAGTGCGTGGCGGACATGCAGGTGCTGCTCCTTGACTACGACGAGACGGACGGGGACCTGACGATAACCGTGTACGACGGCACGGACGGCCTCTCGGCCGGGGACATCTCCTCCGGCGGGGTCGATGACGTGAGGGTGTACCTGCTGGCCCACGAGGGGCGGCTGGACCCCGGCTACGAGCACCCTGCCGAAAGGAATGTCATAAGAGTCGGAGAGTACGGCAGCGGGCGGGACTTCGACCTCACCAGCCTACAGGCGGCCCTCCCTACATGGAAGCATTACCGGTGGAGGGTGTATACGCTTACGGAGAAACCCCTTAACCTGAGGTAGAATGAGGATGCCGAAACACATAAGCAACGAAAAGGGAGTCGCCCTCATGCTGGTGCTCGTGATGTCCGTGGTCGTACTGGCGGTGATGACCTCGATGATATACCTGATAACCGTGGGCACCGAGTCCTCCGGCAAGGGCAAGAGGTACGTCACCTGCCTCGACGCAGCCATCGGGAGCGCATCGGTCGTAAAGGAATACATTGACGCACGCGGGGTCATCAGCGGGGCCATCGGAAACGGCATGAGTCCGCAACTGGTAAGCGAAACGGACTTTGCCATGTCCGCGGGCTACAACTGCTGGAAAGAGGGCGAGGAGTACCAGGACGCCAAGATTTACAACACGACCTCGGACTGGCCCGACGGGTGCGACACCAGCAGCGTGATAGACACCGGGGACCCCGATACGTATGACGTTTCCTTCGATGTCGGCAACTACAGGACCTTCTCCAAGATATGCAACACCATCGAGGGCACCTCCAGCAACTCGGGCAAGGCAAGGCTGGCGTTAAAGGCGAACATACGGGGCGTGGCCTACAGGAGGGGCTCCGACATCCAGGGCATCCCGTCCCCCTACGAATACAATATAGAGCTGGACACCGTAAACCTGCAAAACAACGAAGAAAGATGCGGGCTTTCAATATTGTACCGGTACTGACGCGCGCGGCGCTGCTGCTGATGCCGCTTGTGCTTTCCTGCTCAGCGGACGTGCCCCCCGAGGCGCCCCCGCCGGGGGCGCGCGCGGGGGGCACGGAAGCGGCCGGGGAAGCGCCCCGGACGGCCCCGGCACAGGGGGCGCACGCGGCGGAGTACTCGCTTTCGGTCACGCCGGGCGAGGCCGCCCTCTCCTCGACGCTCGAGCTCAGGGCCGGGGGCTTTACGCTTGAGGAGGCGGAGGTGGGCTGGCTCTTAAACGGCAGGGACGCCTCCACCACCAGGCTGTACTATTTCGACATACCCGAGCTTGACGTCAGAAAGGGCGACACCGTGCAGGCCAGGGCCGTGGTGGGCGGCAGGGAGGTCCTTTCAAACGTCGTGGAGGTCGTAAACACCGCCCCGGAACTCCTGAGCGCGAGGCTCGTCCCCGAGGTCTTCGGGCCCGGCGACGCACTGGGCATCGAGGTGGAGGCGCATGACCCCGACGGCGACCCGGTTACCGTGGAGTACCGGTGGACCGTCAACGGAAGGCCCGCCGGAGGCGGCAAGACCATTGGCGCGGAGCTTAAGAGGGGGGATTCCTTTACCGTGGAGGCGACCCCGTTTGACGGCCAGGAGCGCGGCCAGGGGATAAGCATCACCAGGAAGATGCTCAACCTCCCGCCCGTGATAACGCAGCACTATGACTTTACTTTCGACGGCAAGCTCTACACCTATGCCGTTAAGGCGCATGACCCCGACGGCGACCCGCTGGCATTTACCCTGCAATCGGCGCCCGGGGGCATGTCCATCGACCCGGTGACCGGGCTTGTGACATGGAAAGTGCCCGCCGACTTTCTCGGCGCCGCGACCTTCGGCGTCGCCGCATCGGACGGGCAGGGGGGCCGGGCGGAGATGACCCTCAGGTTTGCCCTGTCAGACAACAAGACAGGGGAAAACGCGAAATAGCCCCACGGCAGTCCGGCAGCCCGCCATATACTGAACCGACCCTCTCCCCGGCTTTCCGCGCCGCCGTGGCTTGATGTCCGTTCCCCCCCGGATGGTTTATACTATCTGACATGGCGAAAAAGCGCATCGAGAGTCCGAAAAACCCTCTTGTCAAGGAGGCCCTGCTCGTCAGGGACAGGCGCGGGCGGCGGGGGCGGGAGGCTTTTTGGGCCGAAGGGCCGAACCTTCTGGCCGCGGCCCTCGAGGCGCGGGGCCTGAGCCGCATCGTGCGGGTATTCGCCACAGGGGAGTTCATGGCCCGCAATGCCGGGCTCGTAAGGCGCCTTTCGGAAAGCGGGGCCGAGATGGTGGAGGTGACCGAAGGGGTCTTTAAAAAACTCTCTTCCACCGAGGCCCCCCAGGGCATTGCCGCTGTTTCGGCCTACACCCCGCCGGCCCTCGATGAGATTGAGTTCAGGGGGGTAACGGTAGTGCTTGACGGCATACGGGACCCCGGAAACCTCGGCGCCATAGTCCGCACCGCCGACGCCTTCGGTGCGGACTGCGTGGTGCTTCTGCCCGGCGCCTGCGACGCCTTCTCGCCAAAGGCACTGAGGGCCACGGCGGGCAGCGTCTTTCACCTGCCGCTTATCCAGGCGGAGAGGGAATCCCTCATCCCGGTTTTAAAAGGCAAAGGGGTGCGGCTTGTCATGACCGGCCCCCGCGGAGGCGTGGGCCTGCGCGAGGCGGACCTCGCCCCCCCGCTTGCGTTTGTCTTTGGAAACGAGGCCCGCGGCATAAGCCCTGAGTTGAAGGCCGCCGCCGACCTGGCCGTTACCGTCCCAATAAGGGGAAAGGCCGAGAGCCTGAACGTGGCCGCCTCCGCGGCGGTCTGCCTTTATGAGGCAGCGGGGAGGGAGTAACGGGGAAATGAGGAAGCATGTTGCTGAATAAATTTCTCTGGACGATTCCCGCCGCGTAGCGCTCTGCTTCCTGCCCGATGCCGTTAATTCCCCGGACTTGCGCCTGAACGCCGAATCTTGATTATCGCGCCTGAAAAATTCCATTACGAAAGGGGGGACAAAAGAGATCGCCCTTCGACAAGCTCATCCTTCGACAAGCTCATCCTTGGACAAGCTCATCCTTGGACAGGCTCATCCTTGGACAGGCTCATCCTTAGACAAGCTTATCCTTGGACAGGCTCAGGATGATTACAGCGCGACAGGACGACAAACGGCAGGAACAACCCGCGGGGTTGGAAAGCGGGGACGGTTTTCATTCAACACGCCCGGTGGGCTAAAATAAACTGTTATGACGGATGAATTCAGCGATTCAAGCGCCGAGCGGACCTCCGCCCCGCTCATCGACACCCACTGCCACCTCGATATGGCGCGCTTTGAGGGCGACAGGGACGATGTCGTCAAACGGGCGCGCCGGGCCGGCCTCGACGCCCTGATAACCATCGCCTCCGACCCCGGAAGCATCGGCCGCGCGCTCAGGCTGGCCGAGACCCTTGACAGTGTTTATTGCGCCGTGGGCGTGCACCCGCACGACGCAAGGGAGTTCACCGAAGAGATATATATGCAAGTCGCGGAGCTTGCCGGACACCGGAAGGTGGTCGCCGTGGGCGAGACGGGCCTGGACTACCACTACGACCACTCCCCGAGGGACGTGCAAAGGGAGGTATTCAGGCGGCACCTCGCCCTTGCCGTCGAGAAGGACCTCCCCGCCGTAATCCACAGCAGGGAGGCCGACGAGGACATGCTCGCCATACTCCGAGAGGCGGGGCTGCAAAAAGGCGTGCTCCACTGCTTTTCCGGTGGCACGGCGCTCCTTGAGGCCGCCATGTCCATGGGGCTTTATATCTCGATAGCCGGACCTGTGACGTTTAAAAAGGCCGGGGCGCTCAGGGAAGCCGTAAGGCTCGTCCCCGACGACTACCTGCTCGTTGAGACCGACGCCCCGTACCTCGCCCCCGTGCCCATGAGGGGCAGGCGCAATGAGCCCGCCTATCTCGTACACACCGTCCGGGAGATAGCCGCCTTGCGGGGGGTGTCCTTCGAGGACGCCGCGCGGGTAACCACCCTTAACGCCCGGAGGCTCTTCGGCATCGGGCCGCTGCCCGCGGAAGGGGAAATCGCCTACAGGATACGCAACAGCCTGTACCTTAACGTCACCAACCGCTGCACCAACCGCTGCTCATTCTGCGTAAGGTCTCACTCCGACTTTGTAAAGGGGCATAACCTGAGGCTCGGCAGGGAGCCGTCCATCGATGAACTCAAGGAGGCCGTGGGAGACCCCGCCGGGTACGCAGAGGTGGTCTTCTGCGGCTACGGCGAGCCGCTTTTGAGGCTCGACCTCGTCAAGGAGCTCTCGGCCTGGATAAAGGCAAAAGGAGGCAGGGTGCGGATAAACACCAACGGGCAGGGGAACCTCATACACAAAAGAAATATCCTCCCCGAACTCGCTGGCGTCGTGGACTCCCTCTCCGTAAGCCTGGACGCCCCCGATTCGGAGACCTACGAACGCATCTGCCTGCCCGCCTCCGGGGGCACCTTCGAGGGGGTGCTCGAATTCATAAGGGAGGCCCGAAAATACTTCGCCGACGTACAGGCCACGGTGATAGAGATGGACGGGGTGGACATCGAAAAGTGCAGGGAGCTTGCCCGGACTCTTTCGGTGGACCTGCGGGTGAGGAAGCTCGACGTGGTGGGCTGAGGAGGGGTTTTTCAACCGCCCGCGCGGTCAAGCGGCAGGAGGGGGATAAGACGAAGGGGTTTCCCGCGGCAAGGTTGCCGTGAGTTTTTATCCTCCGGCCGCTATCTCTTCCTGCACCACCTCAAGCAGCATCTTGGGGCTGAAGGGCTTGGTGATGTAGCGGTTGGCCCCGCATTTCATGCCGAGTTTCTCGTCCTCCTCCTGGCCCTTTGCCGTGAGCATGAACACCGGTATGGCGGAAAGCTCCGGGTCGGCCTTGAGCAGCCGGCATACCTCTATGCCGCTTATTTCCGGCATCATCCAGTCCAGTATCACGAGGTCGGGCATCTCCCGGCGTATCATATCGAGGGCGCCGGCGCTTACCTTTGAGGTAACCACCTCGATGCCGGCCCTTTTGAACTTGTCCTCGAGCATCAAAAGTATAAAGGGCTCGTCGTCAATGACCACAACCTTGCTCATCAATCCCTCCTCTCCGGCAATTCTACCACAACCCTGGTCCCTTTGCCCGCTTCGCTTTCCACCGTGAGCCTCCCGCCGTGCATTCTCGCTATCTCCTTGGAGAGCGAAAGGCCGAGGCCGCTGCCCTTCGTGCCCGCGGCGGACCCGCCGCGGTAGAACTTCTCTCCCATGTACTGGAGCTCGTCCCCGGCTATGCCCCAGCCGTCGTCGCTGACCTCTATCGTCACGCCTTCTTCCCGCCCGCGCACGCTGACCCTGACGTTGCAGCCCTTGTCGGAGTAAGCAAGGGAGTTCTCCACCAGGTTACGGAGCATCTGCTTCAACCTGTCGGCGTCCCCCCTGAACCCCTTTACCTTGCCGTTTACATTTGTTTTATATCCGGCGTTCTTTTTCTTGATGGCGTATTCGAAGACCTCTCCCACGTCCTTGAGGATGGCCTTGAAATCGACTTCCCCCTCGGTGAATATCTCCTTGCCCCCTTCTATCTTCGCCAGGTCCAGCACGTCCGAGACCATTTCGGAAAGCCTGTTTGCCTCCGCAAGCACCGTGCCCAGGTAGTCCCGCGCCCTCTGCTCGCCAACCTCGCCCTCCAGCACCATCTCGGTCATGCCGACTATGGCGGTGAGGGGGGTCCGGAACTCGTGGGAAACGCTCCTTACGAAGTCCGACTTCATGGCGTCAAGCTCCCGCTCGACGCTGAGGTCCCTGAGGACAAAGACCACCCCAACGGTCTCGCCCTTGCCGTCGCGCACCGGTGCGCTCCGGAACACGAGGGGCAGGCGCCTGCCCCCGGAGGCGGTGAATTTCGACTCCGACGACGTGACCTTGCCCCCTATTGCGTCCTCGAGGCAGGCCTGGACCTTGAGCCTGAGTTCCGCGTTGACGGGGGAGGCGCCGAGCATGTCCGCAAGGGCCTTGCCCACCGCGTCTTCCGGCGGCACGCCCGTTATCCTGCCGGCGGCGCTGTTCATGGCCATGACGGCGCCCTCCCCGTCCACGGTAACCACGCCGTCGGTTATGCTCTCAAGCACGGTCTCCGCCATGCCCTTCTGTATGATTACGTTCTCGTAAAGCCTCGTCCTTTCAAGGGCCACGGCCAGTACGCTGCCCACGGTCTGGAGGAAATGGACTTCCTCCTCGCGCAGTTCCTTGGCGGTCAAGTAGTGCAGGGTGAAGGCGCCGAGCGCCCTGTCGCCTGTGTAAAGCGGGACCGAGCATGCTGTGCCGTATTTTTCGAGCCGGGCGTCAAGCCGGAATTTTCCTCCACGGGCAAGGTTTCTTGTGACAATGGGCTCCTTCTTCTCTATTGCCTGTCGCTCGATGGAGCCCTCCCCCTCCGGATAAACCTCCTCGCCCTCGGCAAAGGCCCCGTCGGAGGCCGCCCTCAGGGCGAGGCCGTCCTCCTTCAGGCCGAGCAGCCATACGAAATCGGCCCGGCACGTCTTCCTTATCAGGGAGATGCTGGAGGCAAGGACTTTCTTCAGGTCCAGCGTGGTGGCCAGCATGGTGGAGAGGTCCAGGAGGTTCCGCTGCTCCTCGGCCCTCCTGTTCCTGTTCTGCTCGTAGAGTTCGCGCATCTTTTCGTAGAGCCGCACGTTTTCGAGGGAGATGCCCATCATCTCGCTTATGGAGCCGAACGTCCTTTCCTCCTCCGGGGTGAAGGCCCGGCCCGTGAAGCCGAACATGAAGAACACCCCCGCGAGCTTTTCCTTGCCCATGACGGGGAAACACGCGTAGGCCTTGACGCCGGAGTGCTTCAGGACCGACTTCTCGGCCCTCCCGTCCCGCGAGATGTCCGGGGAGACGAAGGCGTTGCCGGTCAGGGCGACCTTGCCGGGGATGTCCTCGCCGAGTTTGATATGCCCGGCGGACTGGACAAAGCCCTCCGAGACCCCCCTGTGGAACGCGCACATGAGGTTCTTGTGCATCTCGTCCAGCAGGTAAATCCCGCCGCCGTCCATCCCCACGAGTTCTATAAGCTTGTCCAGCACCCGGTTGAAAATGTCCTCTGCCTTGAGGGACCGGCCCAGTATTTTCGAGATGCCGTTGAGCATCGTGAGCTCCCTGTTTTTCCGCTCTATCTCGTCCTCGAATTTCTTTCGCTCGGTGATGTCCCTCATGCTCAAAACCGCGTGCTTGACGCCGCCCCGGCGGTCCTTGACGGGGTAGGCGACAATCTCCACGAAGAGTCTCTTTTGGCCGGCCCGCACGTGCTCGTGCACCGTTCTGCAGCTTCGGCCGGTCTCGAACACTTTTCTGGCGGGGCAGTCCTCGCCGCTCGGGGCGCACCTGCCGCTGCCGCCGTGCAACACATCGCCGCACACCTCGCCTACGAGCCGCTCCCCCATGTCCACCCTGGCGGCCAGGTTCGCCTGCAGTATGCGGTAGTCCCTGTCGACCACCAACAGGTGGTCGACCATGCTGTCCATTATCGCCCCGGTATTTTCCTTCTCCTCCTTGAGGGCCTCCCTCAGGGCGGCCTCCGGCCTGAAGTCCTTTATACTCCCGATTCTGCCCGTTGCCTCTCCGTCCTCCATAATGGAGGAGACGCTCAGCAGCACGGGGGTGAGCCCCTCGGTCTTTGAAATTACGGATATCTCGTAAGCCGGAGGCTCCGCGGGGTCCGCCTCGAAGAACTTCCTCCTCATGACCTTTCCGTCCTCCTCATCGAGGAAGTCGAAGATGGAGGAGCCCACCACCTCGTCCCTTCCGTAGCCCAGGAGCCTGGAGAAGGCGGGGTTTATGTCCGTTATGAAGTTGTCCTCGTCCACGACCCACATGGGGTCCACCATCGCGGCCAGGTAGAGGTCCTTCCTCCTTAACTCCTCGCTCTGCTTTCGCAGGGTGTCGGCCATTTGGTTGAAGGCACGGGTGACCTCGCCGAGTTCGTCGCTCGTGGTGACATCGAGCCTGGCCTCGAAATTCCCTTCGCTGAGGTCCCGGGCGCCCCGGTAAAGCTGTTTTACCGGGTCCATGATGAGCTTGGCGAAGAACAGGGAAAAGATAAAGGCAAGGACGAAGACATAAAAAGACACGAACATGAAATTGTCTATCATCTCGTCAAGATGAAGCTCAGAGGCGGCCCTCTGCTCGGGGGAGAGGGGCTCTATGCTGTCGAGCCGTTCCATCATCACCCCGTAGTCCTTGTAAACCACGATGGAAAACGGCGCCATCAGGATGACAAAGAAGGCTATGAAGGCCATGAGGAACTTATACTGCAGCCCGTACGTACGCATCTCAGCCCGTCAGACTCAGCGCAAGGTATATCGAGAGCACGACTATGCCCCAGCCGATAAAGGCGGCAAAGAGCGGGGAAACGCCCCTGGCGGTTATCGAGTCGAACTCAAGCGACATCCCGATGGCCGAAAGGGCGGCGGTCAGGGAGAACGTGCCGAGCGGGCCCAACACTCCCCTCAGCGAGGCGGCCTCCCGCGAGAGGTTCGCCGCGAGGGCGAGGGCGAAAAAGAGCACCATGAACCAGAGCGACCGTATTTTTTTCCTCTCCCCTCCCGAAAACCAAAACGCCGCCAGGGCGACGAAGGCCAGGGCGGAGACCCTCATGAGCTTGAAGTTGACGGCAAGCCGGAGGCAGTCCTCCCCGAGGATGCGGGAGGCGACCTTGACCTGCCCCAGCATCGGAAGCGTGGCGCCGGAGAGAAAGGCGAATTTTTCAAGGCCCATCCCCAGAAGGGAGGGGATAAAACTGTATACGAGCACCCCCGTCAGCCCGACGGTCATCACCGAGATTATCGCTATGGAGGTGTCCTCCTTTTTCGCCTCCATGAGCGGCGCTATGACCGCGATGGCCGAAGCCCCGCACACCGACATCCCGGCGCCGATGAGAACGGCTAAGGACCTCCCAAGGCCGAAACCCTTCGCTATGAAGTAGGTTACCGCGGCGAGAAACACAAAAACCGCCGCCACCGCCAGAAGGTAGCGGACCTCCACGGCCGAGAACTCAAGCTGTATGCCGTAAAGGCCGATGCCGAGGGGAAGAAAAACCCTCAGCACGGCGTTCGTCCCGATTTCGAACACCTCCCGCTCTCCGAGGAGGTTGGCGACGAGAAGGCCGAATATCAGCGATATCACCAGGGGGTCGAAGGCAGGATGAATAAGCGAGGCCATGAAGGAAATCATCGCTATGGAAAGGGCGATTCCCGCGCCGGGCAGCATCTCCCTGAGCCGCCGGGTCTCCTGATTCGGTTTTTCCCTACCCCCGTATAACGCCATGGGCTTCCCCAACGCCCGTTTCCCCGGACGTGCCGTCCTTGAGGTTTTTCCAGTTCACGGTGCCCTTTCGGAGCTCGTCCTCGCCGATTACGAAGACATAGTCCGCCCCCGACTTGTCCGCCCTCCGCATCTGGCTTTTGAGGGAGCCGCTCCCGTAGCCCAGTTCCACCCATACGCCGCCGCTCCTCAGGCGGTCCGCCATGCCGAGTGCGGCCCTTGAGGCATCCTCGCCGAGCGAGGCGATAAAAACGGCCGGGGCCGGGGCTTCCGGGGCGCTCTCCGCAGCAAGGGCCACAAGCCGTTCCATGCCCAGGGCAAAGCCTATGGCGGGGGTATCGGGCCCGCCGAACTCCCGGACGAGGCCGTCGTACCTGCCCCCGGCCGCCACGGCGTTCTGCGCCCCGAGGTCCTCGGAGGTGACCTCAAAAGTGGTCCTCGTGTAGTAGTCGAGCCCCCTGACCATATCGGGGTTTACGCGGAATGAGACCTGAAGCTCCGCAAGCAGGGCCTTAAGCTCCCCGAAGTGGCTCTCGCAGTCTTCGCAGAGGTAGTCCGATACGACAGGGGCGCCTTTTCTCAGTTGCCGGCATCCCGCGGCCTTGCAGTCAAGGATGCGGAGCGGGTTCGTGGAGAGCCTGCGCTTGCAGTCCGGGCAGAGTCCGTCCAGCCCGGGGGTGAAGTACTCAATGAGGGCGGCCCTGTAGCCGGGCCTGCACCTGGGGCAGCCTATGGAGTTTATCTCGAAGCCGAGCCCTCCGAGGCCCGCCATTTCGAGAAACGCCCCGAGCATGGAGATGACCTCGGCGTCCATGGCAGGCCCGGCGATGCCGAAGGCCTCGACCCCTATCTGGTAAAACTGCCTGAGCCTTCCCTTCTGCGGCCGCTCGTAGCGGAACATCGGGCCGAAGTAGTAGAACTTCTGGGGTACGGGGCGGGTGTGGAGATGGTGCTCAACGTAGGCCCTTACGATGGGGGCGGTGCCCTCGGGCCTGAGGGACACGCTTCTTCCGCCCTTGTCGCTGAAGGTATACATCTCCTTTTCCACGATGTCCGAAGTCTCCCCGATGCTCCGCGTGAACACCTCGGTGGACTCCATTATGGGCGGCCTGATTTCCCGGAACCCGTAGGCGCCGAAGACCCGCCGGGCCGAGTCCTCAAGGCGCTGCCAGACGGAGACCTCGGGCGGCAGGACGTCCTGGACGCCCTTTACCGCCTTATACTTCACCGTCTTCCTCTGCCGCTATCTCCTCCGCCTGGACTTCGACCTTTGCCTCCGAGGCCCCCTCCCGTTCCGCGTCGAAGTCGAGCATCCTCATGTGGGACTCAATGAGACGCCTGATCTCCTCCTTGAAGTGGCGCCTGATGCCCTTCAGGTCCACGACGTCCTCGTGGATTTTGACGACCTTCTCCTGGGCCGCCTTGACCATGTCCTCGGCCCTGAGCTCCGCCTCCTTGGCGATAAGCTCGGCCTCTTTCCTTGAGTTGTTCTTGTAGTCCTCCACCATCTGCTGGGCGGTAATCATCATCTCCCTGAGGGTGGACTCCATGTCCTTGTATTCCTTGAGCTGGTTCTCCACCCGGTAGATGTTCTCCTTGAGGAAGGCGTTTTCCCTCAGCGTCTCCTCAAACTCCTCCCTCACCACCTCGAGGAAGGCGTAGACCTCCTCCACGTCGAACCCCCGGAACCGGATGGGAAACTGTTTCTGCTGGATGTCAAGAGGCGTTATCCTCATAAACCCCTCCTTTCGATTTATCTCATCCTCGCGGCCGTCTCAAGCAGCGAGGCTACAAGGAATTTTTTTATGAACAGTATGGCCAGTATCACGATAAGGGGCGAGAAATCAAGCCCCATTGCCATTGGAAGCCGCCGCCGTATGGGCCTGAGCACCGGCTCGGTGGCGGCGTGGAGAAACCGCACGATGGGGTTATAGGGGTCGGGGTTTACCCAGCTTATGAGGGCCGAGATAATGACCACCCACATGTAAAGCGTAAGCACTATGTCGAGCACATGGGCAGCCGCGCCCAGGAAATTACCGAATATGAACATCCCGCCTCCTTCGTAACGGTTCGGTGTTTACAGTCCGGAGTCCGGAGAATAATTGCCCGGACTCTTCGCTCCTGACCCAATACTTACTGCTGCGGTCACTAAACAGATGACATTGCAATGCTGGAAAAGCTTTTTGATACAAGCTGTCATAAGGTTGCAATGTCACTATTAAAACTAACTGGTTAGTATCTCGCAAGTTCCCTCGACCTTACGGCAGCCGCCTCAAGGGCCGCCTTTACGATGTCCTTCAACCCTTTTTCCTCGAAGACCTCAAGGCCCGCGGCGGTGGTCCCGCCGGGGGAGCGCACCATCTCGATAAGCCGCCCGGGGGGTATGCCGCCGGCGAGGAGCTCGGCCGTGCCCCGGAGGGTCTGGACGGCGAGTTCGAGGGCGTTGTCCTCCGAAAGGCCCATGCCGGCCCCGGCCTCGGCCATTGCGCCCACAAAGAGGGCGATAAAGGCCGGCCCGCTCCCGGAAAGCGCGGTCACGGCGTCCATGTGTTTTTCCGGAAGCACGAGCACGCGGCCCGAGGACATGAAGACGTCGCGCACCTTCGCCATGTCCGCGTCCTGGGAACACTCGCAGAGGGAGAGCACGCTCATGCCCTCCTGCGAAATCGCGGCCACGTTGGGCATCACCCGCACTATTTTGTCCGTCTTGAGCCGTTCCTTGAGAAACGAAAGCGTTATCCCCGCGGCTATGGAGACCACGGTCTTTTCCCCGGTCACGGAGTCCGCTATCTCATCGAGCACCGCGGCCATGTCCTGGGGCTTTACGGCCAGTATGACGATATCGGAGGAGGCCACGAGCGCCCGGTTGTCGGACGTTGCCTTGACGCCGTATGTCTTTTCGAGGTATTCCATCCGCTCGGCCTTTATCTCCGAGACGAGGATGTCCTTTCTTCCCCGCCCGGCCATGCCCTTGATGAGGGCCTCCGCCATGTTGCCGCCGCCTATGAAGCCTGTCATTTTCCGTACCTCTTCATTGCGTTCAACATTATGTAAAGCCGGACCATGCGGCTGTTAAAGATGTATTCTCCTGTGGCCTCGCCCGAGCACAGGACGTTGAGTTTCTTCAACCTCTGGAGGAAGTTATTGAGTTTGGGCTTTTCCGTTCTCGATAGCTTTTCTTCAAGTTCGTTTTTCTGAAAAGACAGATCAAAAGGTAATCCGCCCAATTTTTCCATAATGGAATGGTAGTCCTTGCTTTTAAGCGCCTTCAGGACTTGAGACTCTACAAACTTTCTTCCTATATTTTCTGCTGCATTGAAAATGCCCATAGATGCATCGAACTTATCAATCCTGCCATCGTTGTTTGCAAAAAATGTTTCATCTCCAACAATATGCATGATTTTGGGGAATCCGGCAGAGTAATGGCAAAGGAATGGCATTGCATCATCGTCAACCGTAATGCCCTGTGATTGGAAAGCTTTGATAAAGAACTCCCTCATCTCCGATTCCTGCATGGGATTAATTTCCACAATGTCAAAAATCCTCTCTATCGGCTTATGGCTCTTTATCATCTCATGCCGCCGCTCTTCAACGCCGCACAGCATAAGCAGAATCGGAAGAGGTGCGGGACTCAATGCATTCTCATCGACAAGTGCTTTTATAAAGTGTGCGAACTTTGGCTCGCACGCTATGCCGTTTATTTCATCCAGCACAAGCATGAGGCCCTTAACGCCGTCCTCTTTTAATTTATTCAACATCTGCCCCAGGAAAGGAAGGTATCCGCGAGAAATGTCGGGCGCATCCGCTTTCAGCGCCTCTAAGTTTACACTAACCCCAAAGAGTTCCTGCTTACCGATGTACCTTGAAAGAAAATTCCTGGCCTTCTCCGTCAAGGTTGGCTCATAGGCGGGAGTTTTAAGAACTGCTTCAACGGTCTTTTCCGCAACTTCTTCAATCGTCGAGGCGCCGCCAAGAAGAACGTGCACGCCGAATAGATTGTTCTCTTTTTCGGCATAATAACGCATGAACCCCGCAAGAGAACTCTTCCCGATTCCGTATTCACCTGTGAGGAAAACCGCTTGCGGTTTTCCTGCTTCCACCTGTTTTACCGCCCTTAAAAGCTTCTGTATTTCTTTATCGCGACCCGTGAAAAGGACTACGGGCACCGGTTGTCCCGGATAAAAAGGACTGGCTCCCTTAGCCGTCATGCCCGGCACTCCCCTTCTTGCTCATCGGTACTCCCTCTCGCCGAATATCGCCGTGCCCACCCTCACCATCGTGGCCCCTTCCTCTATGGCCACCTCGAAGTCCCCGGTCATGCCCATGGAGAGTTCGGGGAAGCCGTAGATGTCGTTAAGCTCCCTGAGCCTCCTGAAATACGGCCTGGCCCGCTCCGGGTCGTCGAAAAACGGGGGGATGCTCATAAGGCCCTCGACCTTGACGTTTGCCATGTCCCCGGCCGCCCGGACAAGGCCCTCAAGCCCGGCCTCCTCGACGCCGAACTTGCTCCCCTCCCCGGATACGTTGACCTGGAGCATCACCCTCTGGAGCTTTCCACCTTTTTCGGCATGTCCGTTTATCGCCCCCATAAGCTCGGCGGAGTCCACCGAGTGTATGAGGTCGAAAAGCCCCACTGCGGCCTTTGCCTTGTTCTTCTGCAGGCGCCCTATCATGTGCCACTCAAGGCCCATGCCCGCGAGCTCCTCGACCTTGGCGGCGGCCTCCTGGACCCTGCTCTCCCCGAACACCCTCAGGCCGGCGTCCACGGCCTCCCTTATCAGGCCCGTGCCCACCGTCTTCGTCACGGCGACGAGCCTGACCTCCCGGGGGTCCCTGCCCGCCCGCATGGCGGCATGGGACATTCTCTTATATATGATACTTATATTTTCAATTAATGACAAAACACTAATATAGTAGTCCCTGAACCGCGAAAATTCAAGAAGCCGCGGCCTCCGGAGGCCCTCGCCCGCGGCCCCGGACCCGTGTCGCTCTTTATATGAGAACCATCATAGACCGGGAAGCCGGGGAGTGATATGATTGCAGTTAAGGATTCGCTCAAAGGAGGTCATGATGGAGGTACTGGACCTTAAGAGGCTCGTCACGTTCAAGCGTGACGGCATCTCGCGGGAGATGCTCTCGGACAAGCCCGAGATGCGGGTGGCCCTCATGTGCCTTGAGCCGGGGCAGGAGCTTAAGCCCCACAAGGCCCCGCTGAGGCTGATGATGTACTGTGTGGAGGGAAGGGGGACGTTTACCGTCGGGGAGGAGACCGTTGAGGCTGACGAGAAAACGGCCATACTCTGCGACCCGCTCATGTCCCACGGCTTCAGGGCCGACAGGGGCGAAAGGCTCGTGGTCATGGCCGTGGTGACGCCGGCGGAAGAAGAGGGGCCGTGAGGGCCGCCACGCTGAAAAAAGCTGCTTCCACCCTCGCTTTTCTGTTTTTCCTTGCATGTGCCGCCACACCGGGCCGGGCCGGTGTGGCGGAGCGCCTCGGTGCGCTCAACCTGCCTCCCGGCTTTACGGTCAACGTCTTTTCGGAGGGGCTGGACGGCCCCCGGTTGATGGCCTTCGGCCCGTCGGGGACGCTGTATGTGACCCTCACGCGCGAGGGCCGGGTAGCGGCCCTTGTGGACGGCGACGGCGACGGTGAGGCCGAAAAGACCGTGGTTGCGGCCTCCGGCCTTGACAGGCCCCACGGCATCGCGTTTTACAGGGGCCATGTCTATATCGCCGAGACAGGCAGGGTGCTCCGGTTCGGGCATGATAAGAAGACCCTCAAGTTCCGGGACATGAAAGTGGTGGTCCCCCGGCTTCCCGCGCGGGGAGGGGGACATTTTACGAGGACGGTGGCCTTCGGCCCGGACGGCAAGCTGTACGTCTCGGTCGGCTCCTCCTGCAACGCATGCGTCGAGGGGGAGCGGGAGCGGGCCGCGGTGTTACGGTTTAACCCCGACGGAAGCGGAAAGGAGATATTCGCCGAGGGCCTCAGGAACTCGGTGGGCCTTGTCTTCCATCCCGCGACCGGCGAACTCTTCGGCACGGAAAACGGCCGGGACTGGCTCGGCGACGACCTCCCGCCGGACGAGATAAACTTGATTAAAAAGGGCGGGCACTACGGCTGGCCCTACTGCCACGGCGACGGAATCCATGACCCGGAATTCGACAAGGGGGACTTCTGCGCACGGACCGAGCCGCCGGTGGCCGAGATACAGGCGCATTCGGCCCCTCTGGGGCTTGTGTTTTCGACCAGACTAAAATTCCCCCCGCGCTACCGGGGCGGCCTTTTCGCGGCGCTCCACGGCTCATGGAACCGCACCGTGCCCACGGGATACAAGGTAATTTACATACCCTTTGAGGGCAAAAGGCCCGCCGGAGGCTACGAGGACTTCGTCACCGGGTGGCTCCGCTCAGACGGCACGAGGTGGGGCAGGCCCGTTGACGTGGCATTCGACGGAAAAGGCGACATGTTCATAAGCGACGACTACGCCGGGGCCGTCTACCGGGTGTCTTATAAAAACAGGTAAGTTTTTTTGAACTGAATCGCCTTTCTCCCCTTTTGGTATAATAAAGGCATGAGGCTCCTCGTGCACATATGCTGCGCCAACTGCGCCCTTTATCCCGTGCGCCGCCTGGAGGAAAGGGGCATCGCGTTCAGGGGCCTGTGGTTCAACCCCAACATACACCCGGAGGAGGAGTACCTAAGAAGGCTTGAGGCCCTGAGGACGCTCGAGGGCCTCTGGGGGCTCGGCGTGGACTACGCAGGCGATTACGGCATCGAGGAGTTCAAAAGCTCGGTGGACGCACACAAGGGCATTCGGTGCGGGGCCTGCTACGCCATGAGGCTTGGGGAGACCGCACGGAGGGCGAAGGAACAGGGCTATGACGGGTTTACGACTTCCCTGCTGGCAAGCCCTTACCAGAGGCACGGCCTCATCGTCGATGCGGGAAAGCGCCTCGAGGCCGAGTTCGACATAGAGTTTTACGCCGAGGACCTGAGGCCCGGATGGCCCGAGGCCAGCAGGCTTTCAAGAAGGCTCGGCCTCTACCGGCAGTACTACTGCGGCTGCTTCTACTCCAAAGAGGAGCGGGACGCGGAAAAAGAAGCGAAAAAACGCGCCAGGGCGGCGGCCCCGGTTTAGCGGAGCGAAAAATGCCCGGAGGGATTGAGCAGATAGGGAGGTTTCTCGCAACCACGGGCGTCCTGCTGGTCGTCATCGGGGTGCTTTTCATGGCCGCGGGCAAGGCGCCCTGGATAGGGAGGCTCCCGGGGGACATCCTCATACAGAGGAAAAACTTCGCGTTCTACTTCCCTCTGGCCACGAGCGTCCTGCTGAGCGTACTGCTCACACTGCTTTTCTGGCTTATGGGGAGGAAATAGGCAGGCCCATGAGGAATGCCTTGTTTGCCGCGGCGCTTTTGCTGCTCCTTGTTTCGCAGGCCGCGGCAGGCGGAGGCGGCGCCGTGCGGGTGCTTATCGTGGAGGGGGATTTCAACAGCGTCCCGGAGGAGGGAGAAAGGCTCTCGAAGCTCGACACCGTGGACGGCGACTTCGTCCTCGGGCTTTCCAACTACAGCGGCAAGCTCGATATATGGCGGGGGCGGAAGGGCCTGTACGTCATAAACGAACTCCCCGTCGAGGAGTACGTCGAAGGGGTCGTGAAGGCCGAGGCCGGGAGCGACTGGGTGCTTGAGGCCCTCAAGGCGCAGGCCGTGGCGGTGAGGACATACGTGCTTTACCACAAGCTCAGGAGCAGGGAGAAAAAATACGACGTCACCTCCTCGGTGCTCCACCAGGCATACAGGGGGGAAAACACCGACTCCATGGTGGCCCACGCGGTAAGGGAGACCAGGGGCGAGGTTCTCACCTACGGCGGCGAGCCCATACTCGCCTATTACCACTCTACCAGCGGGAGAAAGACCGAGCTTCCGGAGGAGGTCTTCGGCCAGAGCCTGCCCTACCTGAAGTCCGTGGAAGCCGACTGCACCCTCTCGCCCCTGTGCCTGTGGGCCAGGCGAATTCCTATTGACGAGTTCGAGAGGGCCACGGGCACAAAGGGCGTCTCCGGCGTCAAGGTGGCCTCGCACACCGTAACGGGCAGGGTAAAGGGCATAGAGATAACCGCAAACCCCGGGACCTTCACCGTCGAGGCCAAGGACCTGAGGAAGGCCCTCGGCTGGAAGAGGCTTCCGAGCACCGACTTCATACTGAGATTCGAGGACGGCTCTGTGGACTTCGAGGGCAGGGGCTACGGCCACGGCGTGGGCCTGTGCCAGTGGAGCGCGCTCGAGATGGCCCTTGAGGGGAAAAACTACCGCGAGGTACTCTCATATTTTTATCCGGGCGCCGAAATCACGTCGCATGAAGACAAGTGAATTCGACTTCCCCCTCCCCGCCGACCTCATAGCCGAAAGGCCCCTCAAACGGCGCGACGGCTCCCGGCTCCTCGTGCTCGGAAGGGACGGCTCGGTCAAACACCGCCGGTTTTACGACCTCCCCGGTTTCCTCCAGAGCGGCGACATGCTCCTCCTTAACAACACCAGGGTCATGCCCGCAAGGCTCAGGGGCAGGAAAAGAAACGGCAGGGAGCTTGAAATACTCCTTACCCGGAACGTCTCGGGCCGGAAGTGGGAGATTATGAGCAGAGGGCGTTACACCGGGCCGCTTGAGATATCAGGCGCCTTCAGGGCGGAAATCTACAGGGGTGAAACAGCCGAACTCCACCATGAAGGCGACCTGGGGGACGTGCTCCGCGAGGCGGGGGAGATGCCGCTTCCGCCCTACATCAGGCGGAGGGCCGGGGAGCTCGACAGAGAGCGCTACCAGACGGTCTACGCCGAGCACGAGGGCTCCATCGCGGCCCCCACGGCGGGGCTTCACTTTACAAAAGGGCTGCTCAAAAAGCTTGAGGAAAAAGGCGTTCTCATACGTTACCTCACGCTCCATGTGGGGCGGGGCACCTTCACCCCCATACGTGCGGAGCGGCTGGAGGAGCACAGGATGGAGGAGGAGGCTTTCGAGATGCCCTCCTCCCTCGCGGACGAAATCCGGTCCCTCAAGGGGAGCCTTATCGCCGTCGGGACCACCACCACGCGTGCCGTGGAGGGCTTTATGAGCAACAGGTTCGCGCCCTCCGCCGCGTCCGGAAACGGCGTGGTGCGGGGCGGCACGGACATCTTCATCCGCCCCGGCTACCGGTTCAGGGCGGTCAGTGGGCTTCTGACGAATTTTCACCTGCCGCGCTCCACCCCGCTCATGCTCGCAAGCGCGCTTTCGGGCGGGAAAAACCTCCTCCGGGCATATGCCGAGGCGGTTGACAGATCGTATAGATTTTTCTCATATGGTGATGCTATGCTTATTAAATGAGCCTGTTTTCGAGGCCCCGAAGGCCGGGGCCGGGGAGGAGAAAAATCGGCGAGAGCGCCCTCGGAGGAAGGGGCATCGCCATAGCGGTTCTTGCCATTGTATCAAGCGCGAGTTTCGCCCTCGGCTTCTTCGTGGGAAGGGCCGCGGAACACGGAGCGCCGGCAGAGGTGATTACCCTGCCCGTTGGGCCGGAGGAAACGGCCGCCCCCGAGGAAACGGCGAGGCGGCGCCGGGAGAGCCTGAGACCGGTGGTGCGGGCCCCGTACCCGCCGCCCGGAAGGGAGGAAACCCCCTCCGTTATCCGGGAGAGCCCCGAAGGTCCCGATGGCCGCGGCACGGCCGATACATACAGCGTCCAGGTGGGCGCGTATTCCGACAACGCGGACGCCGAAAAAATACAGGAAAACCTCCTCGGCAAGGGGTATAATGCCTATATAGTGAAGAGCACCGACAGGGGCAGAAAGACCATTTACCGGGTGCGGGTCGGCGATTTCAACAACAAGGCCGACGCCAAGCGCATGGTGCTGAAACTCAAGAGGCTCGAAGGCAAAAGCACCTTTATTTCCGAAGGCAGATAGGCACGGCTACGACGACCGAACATATAGAGCTCGACACCGAAAAGGAACTGGCGCTCATCTCCGGCGAGCTTGAGAAAAACCTGAGGCTGATAGAAAAGGCCATGGGCATCTCCGCGAGCGTGCGGGGCAACAGGGTGCTGCTTCAGGGCGAGGAAATCCCCGTCGAGCACGCCAGGCGGTTCATAAACGAGCTGAGGGACATAAAGCGGGACGGCTTGTCCGTGGAGCCCGAGGACCTGCGGTATGTCCTCAGGTCATACGCCTCCGGAGAGCCGGTCTCGCTCAGGGAACTTTACAGCCATAACATATCCGTATCCCTCAAGAAACGCTTTGTCACCCCGAAGACGAAGAACCAGATGGAGTACATCGAGGCCATCGGCAATTACGACATCGTCCTGGGGATAGGGCCCGCCGGCACGGGGAAGACCTACCTTGCCATGGCAATGGCCGTAAACGCCCTGATGAGCAAGAAGGTAAGCCGGGTGGTGCTGGCAAGGCCCGCCGTGGAGGCCGGCGAGAAGCTCGGCTTTCTGCCGGGCGACCTCGTGGAGAAGGTAAACCCCTACCTCAGGCCGCTTTATGACGCCCTCTTCGACATGCTCGACGTGGAAAGGGCCAACAGGCTCATCGAGCGGGGGATAATCGAGATAGCGCCCCTGGCCTTTATGAGGGGCAGGACACTGAACGATTCGTTCGTCATCCTCGACGAGGCCCAGAACACCACGAGCGAGCAGATGAAGATGTACCTCACTCGGCTGGGCTTCAACTCCAAGACCGTCGTCACGGGCGACGTCACGCAGATAGACCTGCCCAGGGAAAGGGTATCGGGGCTGGTGGAGGCCGAGAAAATACTGAGTTCCATAAAGGGGATAAAAGTTGTATACTTTTCCGAGGCGGATGTGGTAAGACATAGGCTGGTCCAGAAAATCGTAAAGGCGTATGATGTCTATGAAAGACGGCACGAAGAAGAAACACAAGAACGGGAACGCTAAACCGAAGGGCCGGGTTAGCCCCGAAAAGATAAAGGCGTACTCTTTTCTTGCCGCCCTGGGGCTGCTCACGGCGGTCCTGATATGGGAGGGCCAAGGTCCGGACCGGTTCGCCGGAAGTTTCCTGGCGGCCACCCTGCTTTTTTTCGTCATCTACCGCGACCTGGTGAGGTACCAGCCCCAGTACATAAGGAAACGCCGCATGCTCGTCCTGCTGGGCCTCCTCGCGGTGGGCGCCCTGGGGGTCGGCAGGCTGATGGATTTCACCCTGGAGGGGCTTTCGAGGGGACTTGAGCTCGGGGCCGCGGATGCCTCTGTCTTCGGAATCCCCCTGCCCGCCGGCGCCATGCTCGCCGCGCTGCTTTTTGATTTCCACGCCGCACTGGTGCTTTCCTTCGTGTTGAGCCTCCTTGCGGGGCTCTGGCAGGGCGACCCGACTTTTGCGGTCTACGTCTTCGTCGGCAGCCTCGCCGCCGCCTTCGGCATGATGAAGTTCAAGAAGAGGACCGCCATACTGAACGGGGGCGTCCTCGTTCTGGGGGCCAACCTTCTGACGCTCCTCATTCTACTGCTTTTCAGGGGAGAGCTGTTTACCGGGATGGCGACCGTCTCGCTGGGCTTTGCCGTGGTCTCCTCGGTACTGGTGGTGGCCATCGTCTCGCTGGCGCTGCCGGTGCTCGAGTACGCCTTCAAGGTGACCACGGACATAACGCTGCTTGAACTGCTGGACCTGGACCAGCCGCTCATGAAAAACCTGATGATTTCCGCCCCCGGCACCTACCACCACAGCATAATCGTCGGAAACCTCGTGGAGGCCTGCGCCGAGTCGGTGGGCGTAAACCCCCTGCTTGCCCGCGTGGGAGCGTACTACCACGACATCGGCAAGCTGAAGATGCCGGAGTATTTCATCGAGAACCAGCCCATCGGCATGAGCAAGCACGAAAAGCTCACGCCCCACATGTCCAGCATGATACTTACGTCCCACGTCAAGGAGGGGGTGGAGTTCGCGGAGGCCCACAAGCTGCCCGAGGAAGTCGTGGACATCATCCAGCAGCACCACGGCACCGCGCTGATTAGATACTTCTACGAGAAGGCCCGCGGACTGGAAAACAGCGTCGAGACCCCGGTAGAGGAGTTCAAGTACCCCGGCCCCAGGCCCCAGACCCGCATCGCGGCCCTCATCATGATGGCCGACGCCGTGGAGGCCGCCTCAAGGGTGCTCAACGAGCCGACTCCCGCGCGCATCGCCGCCCTGGTGGACAAGATAATCAACCACATCTTCCTCACCGGCCAGCTCGACAAGTGCGAACTCACCCTCAAGGACATCTACGAGATTAAAAGCCGCTTCACCCGTATCCTCACCGGCATACTCCACAGAAGGGTGGACTACCCCGGCTTCGACTTCAACAAGGAGGCGGAGGGCAGTGAAGGTCAGCATCCAAAACCGTCAAAGGAAGATAAGGCTCCCGCTCAGGCTGATGGAGAGGGACTCCCGAAAGGCCCTAAGGTCGCTCGGACTGGAAAGGGCAGAGCTTAGCGTCCTCTTTGCCGGCCAGAGAAGGATGAGGAAGCTCAACCTCCTCTGGCGGGGCGTTGACGCCACGACCGACGTCTTGTCCTTTCCGATGTACGCCTCGCCCCGCGAGTTCCCCGAAGAGGGGGAGTTCCTTCTGGGCGATATCGCCATAGACCCCCTGAGGGCAAAGGAGCAGGCCGGCCAACGGGGCCACAGCCTCAAGGGCGAACTCCGCCTCCTCCTCGTCCACGGCATCCTCCACCTCCTCGGCTATGACCACGAAAATGGCGGCTCCCGGGCAGGGAAGATGCGCCGGAAGGAGCGGGAAGTGCTTGAGGCCCTGCGGGGATAGCGGCGAGAGGCTCGGCCTTTCCCTGGCTTTGGCATTTTTGCCCCTGCCTTCGCAGGGATAAGCTCCGGCGGGCATCGCATCCTTAGCCCGTTCATTGCATGAGCATTAGGGAAAAAGAGAACAAAAGAGATGAAAACAATCACAGGCATAGGCGGGACTGGAAAGTCCCGCCTATCGGGAGGGCGGATGTTATATATAAAGTGTTCCGAGGAATATTCTATTTTTATTTTAAGAGACGTTTTGTACCATGAAAAAACTCATGGAATTTCCGGCTGTACTCACACTTCGGGCGCGCCCGGGGGTCACGGACCCCCGCGAATTTCCGCATCCACCGCGTTGCGTGACACTCGCGGGATTGATAGTGTCAGGGGACACCGTCGCCCTTCGCGTCCCGCGCGCCTTGCGTCCGCGGCAAACCAGGCTCGTGCAATATCCGGGATAGGCGTGTTGCTTTAAAAAGGCGGCCCGGCGCCGCATCCGCTCGATGAAAGCCTACCCTTTTCTCCTTTTCCCGTAAACCGCGGCACCCAGGACAATGGCGAACATAAGGGCGAAGGCCGGATGCCTGACCCCGTGGAGCACCGGCGCGAGGGCCAGCCGGGCGGCGGCCCTGAGTGTTCCGTGCGCTGCTATGTACCTTGCCAGGGGCGGGCTGTGGCGGTAGTAGAGCCCGACCAGCGCCCTGCCCTGGGGGCTGGTCAGCAGGTGCTCGTCCCTGAACCTCCTCAAGGCCGCCACCTCCCCGGCAAGGGAGCTTCCGAAGGCCGCGGTGGAGACGAAACAGGCCGACTCGTCGCCGACGCCCGGAGGGGGCGGCTCGCCGTCGGGCGGGGTGAACACAAATTCATCAGCGCCCATGTCCACCACTACAGAGCCGTTGCCGTTGCCGTCAAGCGCTCTTGAGTCGCCGTCTATGTCGGTCGCGGAAAGGCCCACAAAGTTCGTCCCTTCGTCAATGGCCGGCGAGTTTGCGAGCAGGCGCAAGTCCGGGGCGGCAAGAAGAGGGTCCTCCATCAGATTATTAAAGCCCAGATTGATGCCCGATATGCACGATGTCACGCATCCGCTGTCCAGAGTTACGAAGTCGTTAAAATCAATATCCACGGCAGCGCCGTTTCCGTTACCGTTTCCGTCGTCGTCAATAAAGAGGTCTCCGCCGCTTGCGGAAGCGGTATTCCCCCATATTATGTTGTTGAAAATATTAGCGGCAGCGCCCGATGCACCATCGGTAAGCAGTAAAAGATATAAGCCGCCGCCGGTGGCCGCGGTATTTCCGTTAAGGGTGTTGTTCGTGAAAGTTACCGCGCCTGTGTCGGTCTCAACATAGGCCCCGCCGCCGTTAGCGGAGGCGGTATTGCTCCCAAGTATATTATTTCTTATAAGCACAGGGCCCGAAGCGGTATCGACAAAGAGGCCACCGCCCCTGTTGCCCGCGCTGTCCAGGAATTCGGAGCTTTCAATCGCTACCGGGGCGTCGAAGGTCTGGATGAAGACCCCGCCCCCGGCGATGGCGTTTCCGTTCCTGAACGTGATGCCCCGGACGGCAATGTCGGCGCTTGCGTCCCCGGCCACCGACGTATCGATGCGGAGAATTTGAGAAACATCCCCTCCGTCAAATATTGTCTTTCCCGCGCCCGCGCCGTTTATGGTAATAGGGGTGTTCGCCGTCTGCGTATGGATAAAAGGCGTCGTTACCGTATATGTCCCCGGCGCGACATTGATGATGTCCTCTCCATCCACCACATCCTGGGAAACAATTAACGCCTGCCGTAATTGGTCCTCGTCGTTCACTTCAAAAACCTGCGCCCCGGCCAACCCCGGCATCCCCGCCGTCAGGAGGAGCGCCGCCGCAAGAAACGCCCTCATAATCCCTCCGTCGAATCCGTCAATCTACCTAAAGTTAAGCAGAGCAAAGAGGGGTTGTCAATGCGCTTGCCGGATGCTGCATGAATAACGCCGAAAAGAATTTTCCCGGACGCCGAATCACGGCACAAAAGGAGCATGGAAATATCTTTGTAAATCTCCCCTCGCCCCTCTTTTCCAAAGAGGGGAAAAAAGGGAGCCTCTTTGTACCCCCCTTTAGAAAAGGGGGGCAGGGGGGATTTGAAAGGTATCCTGGGATACCGTTTGGCTCTTTGGCCCACAGAGGGTGGATGTGGCAAACCGGGCTTGTGTAATATCGGGGAGTGTTGGGTTTCCTGATTTCCGCTTGTCTGAAATGGAAGCCAAAAGGAATGGCTACCGCTTGTCCCTGTTTTCCGCGTCCGTCCGGTAGTGGGCGCCCACGCTCTGTTTCCTTCTCAGGGCGGCCTCGGTGATGAGGACGGCCGCCTGGAGCATGCTCTTGAGCTCAAGCTCCCGTCGGGTCATGAAGTTCTTATCCAGTATGTACTCCCACTCCGCGAGCTTCTCCCTGGCCTCCTGGAGGGACTTCCCGCACCGGATGATGCCCACCTTCTCCCACATGAGCCGCCTGAGCGCCCCGCGGATTTCGTCGTGGGCCGGGATGGTGTGCACGGGCCGCGGTGTGCGGGAGGGCTCCGAGGGCTCCACCCTGCCGTTTAGGGCCGCCGCGCCCGCCCTGGCGCCGTAGACCAGACCCTCGAGCAGGCTGTTTGAGGCGAGCCGGTTGGCCCCGTGGACGCCTGTGCAGGCCGCCTCGCCCGCGGCGTAGAGGCCCCGCACGGTGGCGGCCCCGAGGGTGTCCGTCCTCACGCCGCCCATTACGTAGTGGGCCGCTGGACAGACGGGAACGAGGTCCCTGGCGATGTCCACGTCGTACTGGAGGCAGGTGGAGTGGATGGCCGGGAAGCGCTCCCTCACGAAACGGGCGTCCAGGTGCGTGAGGTCCAGGTAGACGTGGTCGCTCCCCGTGGCGAGCATCTCCGAGATTATGGCCCGTGATACCACGTCGCGGGGGGCGAGTTCCCCGCCGGGATGGTAGCGCTCCATGAAAAGCTCCCCCCGGACGTTCCTCAGCCGCGCGCCCTCGCCCCGCATGGCCTCGGAAAGCAGAAAGTGCGGGGCCGCCGGGAGGTAGAGCGCGGTGGGGTGGAACTGGACGAACTCCATGTCCTTAAGCTCCGCCCCGGCGCGGAAGCCCAGGGCCATGCCGTCGGCGGTAGCCACCTGCGGGTTTGTGGTTACGGAGTAGACCTGCCCCCCTCCCCCGGTGGCCAGTATGGTGGCCCCGGCCGTCACCGCAAGGAGCTTCCTGTCCTTAAGCACATAAGCCCCCGTGCACCTGCCGCCTGAGACCATGAGGTCCACGACCATGCTGAAGGGGTAGCGCCTCACGGAGGGAAAGGTGCGGACTTTTCTGGTGAGCACGCGGACAAGCTCCCGTCCGGTGGCGTCGCCGTGGGCGTGGAGCACCCGCCTCCTTGAGTGGGCGGCCTCAAGGGTAAAGGCGAGTCTTGGGCCATCCCTGTCGAACTCCGCCCCCCAGTCTATCAGCTCCCGTATGCGGTAGGGGCCCTCCTCGACCATGATTCGCACGGCCTGCTCGTCCGAGAGGCCGTCGCCCGCCTTGAGGGTGTCCTCGTAATGGATGCGGACCTCGTCCTCGTCGCTCAGGGCCACCGCGATGCCGCCCTGGGCGTAGCCCGTCGAGCTCTCGCTCATCATGTCCTTGGTGACCACGAGGACGCCGCCGTGGGGGGCAAGCTCGATGGCCGCCCGGAGGCCCGCCACTCCGGCGCCGATTACGAGAAAATCTGCGTGCTCCCTTTCCATGTCACTCATTCCCCGAAGGGTGCGCCGTCCCTTTCAAAGCGGACTGGTCCGCCCCGCGCCGATTACGAGAAAGTCTGCGTGCTCCCTTTCCATGTCACTGTCTTTCCTCTAACCCGAAGGGCGAGTACAGTCGGAAATTCCATGAGCTTTTTCCGGGGTACAAAACGTCCCTTGCGATAAAAATAGAATATTCTTCGGAATACTTTGTATTTTCAAGGTATAACATCCGCCCTCCCGATAGGCGGGACTTTCCAGTCCCGTCGGGGGCCGGTTCTCCGGCGGGGTTGGAAAACCCCGCCTATGCCTGTGATTGTCAACATAACTTCTTGTTCTCTTTTTCCATAGTGCCCGGACGGAAGCGTTATTCGTCCCTTAAAAGCTCGTTGAAGTCGGTAATGTATGGAAATTCATGCGAGATTCTGGGTTCCTCCCGCGAACTGGCCCTGCCCTTTAGGAGGACGTATTTAATGCCGAAGGCGCGGGCCGTGTAAAGGATTGCCTCCGTGTCGTCCACAAAAAGCGACCGGGCGGGGTCGAAGCCCACGAGGCTCCGCGCCTTCTCCCAGAAGGGCAGGTCCTCCTTTGGGTGGCCTATCTCGTTTGAGGTGAGCACGCAGTGGAAGTAGCGGCCTATGCCGGTCTTTTTGAACTTGAGCTTGACGCTCTTGTAGTGGGCGTTGGTGAAGAGGCAAATCTTCTTTTTCCGCCGCCTCATCTCGGCTAAAAAATCCTCCACGTGGGGGTGGACGTCGATGAGGTGGCGGAGCTGTTCCTTGAGGGCGGGTATGTCGAGGTCGAGCTCCCTGCTCCAGAAGTCCAGGTCCGTCCACTTCAGCGTGCCCTCGTGGCCCCGGTAGGTGGCAAACAGGTACTCCCGCGCCCTGCCGAAGCTCATGTCGTGCTTTTCGGCGTATTTTTCGGGCACCAGGTGGAGCCAGAAATAGTCGTCGAAGTACTTGTCCAGCAGCGTGCCGTCCAGGTCCAGGAGGACGTGGTCTATCTCCTCCAGAGGTATCTCTTTCAAGGCTTTCCTTTCCAGGCAATGGTTATCCCGATTATTATATGTGAGGGCCGGTCACGGATACAAACATGGGCAAGAAGCGCTATTTAAAGGTGTGCGCGACATTGCGAAGCGCGGCGTCCAGGCCGCGGACGACCTCGGCCATGCGGGCGAAGTCGAGGGTGTCGGGCGTATCTCCGGGGTTATGGTAGTTGGGGTTGCGGTAAAACGCGGTGTCCGTTACCATGAAGGCCGGGTAGCCGTGCTTCCAGAAGGAGCTGTGGTCGGAAAAATCCACGCCGGGGACGGCCCGCACGGTGTTTAAAGAGATGCAGTTTATGCCGGCGTGCTCCTTGAAGGCCCGCTTCATCGCTTTGGTGAAGGCGCGGGAGGAAGTGTTGCCCACAAAGGCCGCGAAGTCCCCCACAGGGGGGAAGAGGAGCTTGAAAAACGCAAGCGGGTAGAACTGGGAGCCCTTTTCCGTGGAGTAGTAGCCTATCATCTCAAGGGCTATCATGCCCCGCACCCTGACGCCCGATTCCCTTAGCTTTTCCGCGTAGTGCATGCTGCCCATCTTGCTTGAGCGGAAGACCGGGGGCTCCTCGAGCGTGAAGGCCGCAAAACGGGTGGTAACAGGCGGGGGGTCCTGCGCGGCCAGGCGGGCAAGCTCTATCATGCCGGCCACGCCGCTTGCGTTGTCGTCCGCCCCGGGGGAGCCCACCACAGTGTCGTAGTGCGCGCCGACGACGTATATGCCGTCTGATTCGGCGGACGATGCGCCCCGCACCTCAGCGGTGACGTTAAAGTAGGACTCCCCGCCGTAGCGGACCTCCTGGCGGGAGACCGCGCACCCGGAGGAGCGGAGTTCGCCGGCGATATAGTCCGCCGCGCGGTTGAGGTTTTCGACGTCGCGGAAGCTCCGCTGGCCTATCTCCCCGGCGAGGCGGTGGACGTGGGAGCGGAGGTTTGGCTCTATCTTTGCGGGCATGTCTCTATAATAGTGGAAAAGGCAAGAATTATAAAGACTCAGCGGGAGAGACCCGTTCTTAAGGTTTTTCCCGGGCGCTACCGCGCCGCGAATGTCTTGCAGTCCGGGTGGTTCTCGTGGCGCCCGACGTGGATGCCTTCCGCCGCGGAGCACTCAAGAGAGTCGTTGAACCTGCAGTTGTCGACCTTGCACGCGCCCACCGAGCCGGTCATGTCCATGACCCCGGCTTTTTTGCCGTACGTCATGAACGTGCCGCACAGGGGGCACGGGGAGCTGGGCGCTATGTTTATGGCCATGGCGTGGCACATCTTGTCGTCGTTAAAGGCGCATTCGGCCATGTCGCAATCCATGACCTTGGGCATCTCTTTCGGCATATGCTCTCACCTCCTCTATCTCAAAGGTAAAGGTCTCTTCCCGCTGATAACTCCAAGTTTATGCCTGTTCCGAGATTTGTCAATGGGAAAGAAAAGTAGTGCGGGAGGGGAAGCGGGCCTTTGAGAATTGCGTCCCGCCGCCAGAGCATAAAACCCGCGAATGGAACATCCTCCGGAACATTTTGCATTTTTATCCTTTTTCCCCACAGTGCCCGTGCAATGTCCGTGCTGAAACGGCTCTTCCAATAAGGGCCTTCTTTGTAATATAAGGAAAAGTTTATTAATATAGGAGCATGACGCTTGAACTCAGCCTTCTGGCGCTGGAATCCGTCCTTCTGGTTTTCACCATCATGCTCCTTGCAAAGAGCATCAGGGAGGGCAGGGCCAGGGACGCCCTTATCCAAGAGATGGGCAGGGCCCTCAAGGTGCTCTCGCGGCACGAGTACTTCATCACCGTCACCGTCGCCATGATGGACGCCAGGGAGGAAGTGGTGGGCAGCATCACGGGCAGGCCCCCCTCGGGCGAGGACAGAAAGAGGACGCAGGAAGTGGTATACAATATCGAGAGGCTCGCACGGGCCGGGGTCAGGGTGCGCTACATCATGCCGAAGCTCCAGGACAGGCTCCACGTGGGCTGGCTGTACAGCCGCGCCGGGGCGGAGGTGCGCTACAGCGCCTGCTCCCTTGCCTACGACTTCCGCTACACGGTGGTCGACGGCAAGACGGCCCTCATCGGCATACCCGAAAGCACCGGGGAGCGGGAGGCCACCAAGAAGGGGTATAGAATCCCCTCCGAGGGGCTCGCCGTCCTCCTGAAAAAGGATTTCCACTCCTGCTGGCAGGATACCGTGTCCTACGAGGACTATGTCAGGGAGACGCTGCGCGGCACGGGGGCGGCCCCCGGCGCCCTGGGCAGGGAACTCGGCATCGACGAGGCGGAACTGAGGAGGCTAAGCGGGCCGTGAGCAGAACCGGCCTTGCGGCCTCCCTTTTCTCCAGTGGGCTACTGCCGGGAGCATGAAATACTTCACATCCCAATGCCGGGGCCGCCATGTAAAATAAGCTTTTCTCAAGGGTTCAATGTGAATATAAAACTAACCGTGTTAGTAAACTGAGCGCAGTCCTTGCCGGCGGCCTTCGGGACAGGGCCGGTGGGAGACAGGGAGGCCCTTCTCGGGGTTTCAGGCTCCTTTGGATGCGGCATCGCCGGCATGGGCCTTACGTGCGGGGCGGTCACCGGGGCGCTCATGGCGCCGGGGATGAAACACGGCCCCCAAAAAAAGAGTAAAACAGCCAGACAGACGAGGCTTGAGAGGGCGGAAAACGAGTTCCTCGAAAGGTTCAGGGCTTTGCACGGCACGCTCTGCTGCAACGAACTCAGGGGGGTGGGCGGCGGCGCGGGCCGGTACATAAAGGGACGCAACGAGCTCTGCGCGAAATTCGTCAGGGACGCCGGGGAAATCCTCGAAGAGATGCTTTAGGCAGCCCGTTCAGTCTATATCGTTTAAGACGGCCAGGAATTCCTCTTCGCTTATCAGTTCCTTCTGGATAAGGAGCGTGATGAGGGAGGCCACGGTCTGCTCGACCGTTATGCCGCCCGTGTTCGCCCTCCGGGGGCTTTCCACGGCGGCCTCCGCCATCCCGGAAGGTCTTGCCGGCGGCCCCTTATACGACCTGTCATAGAACCTGTCTATCAAGGGGCCGAGGTCCGGGTCCAGGGCCAGGATGGGCCTGATGTTTTTGCCGGTGCTGAACCTCAGCGCGTCGATGGTCTTCAGGTCGGTGGGGTTGGCCATGGCGACGGTGAGCACTTTTTTGTCAAGGTGCACCGGGACGACGTTATATTTTCTTGCCTCCTCGGCCTTGATGGTCCTGAGGGCCGAGAGGCTGATGTCCATGTCCTTGAGCGATACGCTTTTGATGCCCTGCTGTATGGCCAGGCACCGGAGGAGGTCCGCCTCGGTAATAAAACCCTTGCTTATAAGGGCGGTGCCCAGCTTCCCCCCCCACTGCGTCTGCTCGCCCAGGCCCGAGGCGAGCTGGTCCTCGTCGATAAGCCCCGCGTCGATTAATATCTCGCCAAGTTTCTTTCTCATCGCAAAACCTCCTGCAACTTAATATACAATATTTATACCGGAACGATAAAGTAAATTTTTCGGCACGGCAGAAAAAGGCGAGGCGTGCGGGAGGGCGGGAAAGCCCCTTCGGGATGAAAAGGGCCCCGGTTGCCGGGGCCCTTTTGGAGTGCGCGTTAGAGCCTGACGATGTTTACCGCCTTAAGGCCCTTGTCGCCGTCAATGACTTCGAAGCTCACGGCGTCGCCGTCATTGAGGGTCTTGAAGCCGTCGCCCGCTATGGCGCTGTAATGCGCAAAGACATCAGTGCCGTCGTCGCGGGTGATGAAGCCGAAACCCTTGGACTCGTTGAACCACTTCACGGTTCCGTTTGACATGGTGCGTTACCTCCTTTTGTAAAATTTGAAGTTAAAGGAGGCTTGCACATAAAAAAACCGCAAAGCTGAATACTTTGCGGTTTGAATACTACAAAATACTCCAGTAAGCTTCTTGCAGGTACAATAGCACACCGCCCGCGAAAAACACAAGCGCGACGGCAAGGCCCCTGCCGGGGGCGCTCAGTCGAGCCTTCTTCCGCACTCGGGGCAGTGGTTGAGCCTGGGCCGGTAGACGGTAAAAAGCACCGGGTCCTCGACGCTGTCTATCTTTACGGCCCCGCTTAAGGCCGCGCGGCAGCAGCGGTTCAGTATCCTGCAGGCGCCGTACTCGAAGGCCCTGAGTTCCCCGAAGACATCGCTTGACCACTTCCTGAGGTCGTCGTCTCTCACTTCTTCTCCTTTCCCGGAATAGGGCAAAACTATCTATAACTTTATTTTATAAGCCTATAAGGAAAAAGGCAAGCAGCGGGGGGCGTCCGGGCCGGCATGGGGGGGAGGGCGGCGCAGGCCCCCTGTTTTACGGTGTCTTTCCGGGGCCGCCGAAACGCGGCGGTCTGTCTGTGGGAAGCGCTGGCGGGGGTAACAGGGAAATGAGGAAGCATGTCGCTGAATAAATTCCTCTGAGGACGATTTCCGCCGCGTAGCCCTCTTCTCCCTGCTCGATGGTTGCCGTTAATTCCCCGGCCTCGCGCCTGAACGCCGAATCTTGATTATCGCCCCGAAAAATTCCATTGTCTTTATTGCCCACCGGGTTAGGGGGGGACTTTAGACTATAATATAGAGGCAAGGCTTCTTCCTGAAACACACATGCCCCGTTCTGGAATTATTGTGATGATTTCAATCGTAAAAACTCATTTGAAGCTCCTTCTTCTTGACCATTGACTTGCGCGACCTTTGTGATACAATGGAACCGGGTTAGGAGGTGCGGGGCAGAACCGCACCGTCAGAAACGCTAAGGAGGAAATGGAGATGAAAATCCTGTTTATTAATACAAAAACAGTGTTGGTTATGGTACTGGCACTCTGCCTGGGGCAAGTCGCCTTTGCAGAGCTGCCCGACCCGGGGATGAAGATCGACCCTGAGCGCACCGCTGTCGTGGTCACGGACCCGCAGAACGACTTCCTGAGTCCCGAGGGGGTCACATGGGGTGTGGTCGGCAAGAGCGTGGAGGAAAACAACACGGTTGAGAATATCGAGACCCTTCTGAAGACGGCGAAGGAGCACGGCTTTCCGGTGTTCATATCGCCCCACTATTACTACCCCACGGACCACGGCTGGAAGTTCAAGGGCGCCCTGGAAGTGCTGATGCATAACATTAACATGTTCGACCGCAAGGGCCCGCTCAGCCTCGAAGGTTTCGAGAACTCCGGCGCCGACTTTCTCAAGCGCTATAAAAAGTATATCGAGGACGGCAAGACGATTATCGTCAGCCCGCATAAGGTTTACGGACCCGAGACCAACGACCTGGTGCTGCAACTGCGTAAACGCCGCATTGAGAAGGTTATATTGGCGGGGATGTCGGCCAACCTTTGCGTCGAATCGCACCTCCGCGAGCTTCTGGAACAGGGTTTTGAGATTGCCGTGGTCACGGATGCCACTGCCGCAGCCCAGGTTCCAGAAGGCGACGGGTATAAAGCGGCGTTGGTCAACTTCCGCTTTCTCGCAAACGATATCCTGACAACGGAAGAGGCTGTCCGAGCCATCCGTGAGAGCGTCAAACCGGCTAAGATGTCCAAATGAGCGGTTGATGCAATAAACGAGAAGTTATATGTATAAGGCAACCTCTAAAAATATCTTTTTACTGCAAGGGGCTGCAATCGCGGCATACATCGTCATCGGGATAAAAACGTCCTCACCGCAGCGCTGCTGCGCCTCCGGGCGTTTTTCCCCCGCTTCCTTGTCTGCCGCGATCTCGCTCCCTTTCGTATACAAAACCTATTTATAGAGGTTGCCATAAATCACTACATATGACGGTCTATAAAACCTGTTCCTCAAGAAAACAACCAGCGTAATTGATTGCTTTCTGTTATTGATAATCGACTAAATGACCAAAGCCTGTGGACTTCGTTGTAAATGCATATTGTCTATGCTGGATTGCAAGGCCCCCGTCATCGGCTGAGGAAAAAATGAGGGGCAAGGCGTTTCCATTTCTTATTGACAAGCGAAACAATCCGTGTTACCGGTAAGGAGAGAAGGGGTCGTATGCAAGAGGCGGCTTAAGCTCCGCCGAATAAAATGAGGAGGGTGGCGCCATGAATACGGATAACCGGCTGCCGCTGGCGTTGCTTTTTCTGAGGGTGGGGGTGTTTATCGTCATGTTCTTCTGGGCCCTGGATAAATTCGTGAAGCCCGAACATGCGGCCGCGGTGTTTCAGAAGTTTTACTTCATCGGCGGGCTCGGCGGCGGCGCCATGTCCGTAATCGGCGGGGTGGAAATGGTCATCCTCGCGGGTTTCATCCTGGGGTACCAAAAAAGGTTGACCTACGGCGCGGTGCTCGTCCTCCACGGCATATCGACCCTGGCGTCCTTCAAGCTGTATCTTTCGCCGTTTGCCAACCTCGTGTTTTTCGCGGCATGGCCCATGCTGGCGGCCTGCTTCGCCCTGTACGCCCTCCGAGACCATGACACCCTGATGACGGTCGGGAAAAAGTAGGAGCCGCCGGACGGGGAGGACAAAGGGCGTGGGGAGAGAGGGCGCAGGCCCCCTGTTTTACGGTGCCTTTCCGGGGCCGCCGAAACGCTGCCCTGCTTTTGGCGCACGGGCCGGATTAAGATGCGCATCAGCCCGTTCATTGCACGAGCACTATGGAAAAGAAAGCAAAAGGCTTGAAAATACAAAGTATTCCGAAGAATATTCTATTTTTATTTTATGCTTGGCCGGGTGATTCAGCAATCCCTTGAATTGTCACCCTGAACTTGATTCAGGGTCTTGGATGCTGAAATAAATTCAGCATGACATTTATCATTACTGAGCTAACCGAATAAGCATTTTCTAAAATAGGCATTTCCGGGGCGTGGATGGCATAATCTGTTCTCGAACCTCTGCGTAATGCGAGCGGCTTGTTTCCATTTTCCCGCATGTCAGAAAAGCGCCTGCCGGGGGCCGCCTGTTTCCCGGAATGGCTGCTGCCAATTAGGCGGGAATAACTTTTTGTGTTATCTTTCTATTTGACGTTTTTGACCTGAGCGAAACCAGGCGATGCATTGTAAGAGGTCGTCGGTCCAATCAACATCGACTTGCATAATTAGTCGTCCCTGAAAAAGGGCTTAAGTTGCTGATTAATAAGGATTAAAAGGGTTGTTTTGTGGTATAATAATCACCA
>CBDVCR010000004.1:0-40544 GCA_965372535.1 uncultured bacterium
TTTCTTTTTGCCGATTATCCGAAGGCTGTTTGAAGCTGTTTTCTCTGTTACCAGAATGCAATCAACTTGCAGGTTGATACTGTCAGCCTGAAACCCCGGCTTTTTCAGGGACGACTAATTACGTTGTTCAGCCGCTCGGCCAATTGCAGCAATGAGAGCCTCCCCTGTGCGATATTGTTCTTGGCAGTCATGTCCCTCTCCTTTCGGTTCTTGTTTCGGCTGAAACATCTTAACGGAAGAGAAGGCTGACTGCCATTTAAAACTGTATGGGAAGAGCTTAACTTTTACAGTTTAAGGATTCTATATGGAAATGCATAAATAGCAATCCCGTTTTCCTCCCCAAGATACTTAAATTGAAAAATTTCGCGAAATAGTTTATTATTCTGGGAGTAAAATATACACCAAAAATAGAACGGGTACAAATGTGCAAAAACTTGTTCTTCAAATTCCAGCCTACAATGAGGAAGACAATATCAAAAAAGCCATTAATGATATTCCTAATCAGATTAATGGTATAAGAAATAAATGCGGTAGCTGCTTTGAACTGATTCCATTCCCCTTTTTGAAGTTCATCTATTAGAACATGCAAAAGTGTCTTATTTCGTTGGGCGGAATAAGGGAGAACCAAGATTTCGGCATCAACAATCATGCTTCTCAGATGTCTATGTTCTGCGCCTCAAGGGCGTGCTTGGTGATGAACTCTTTTCTCGGCTCCACCTGGTCGCCCATGAGCACGGTGAATATCTCGTCGGCCTCTATGGTGCCCTCCACGCTCACCTGAAGGAGCGTGCGCTTTTCCGGGTCCATGGTGGTATCCCAGAGCTGGTGCGGGTTCATCTCCCCCAGGCCCTTGTAGCGCTGTATGGAAAGGCCCTTCTTGGCCGAGGCCAACACCAGCTCCATGAGGGCCGAGGGGTCGGCGGCCTCCTTTTCCTCATCCTTCACCATGACCTTGTACGGGGCGGGGCCGAGGTCCCTGGCCACGGAATAGAGCTTGTCCAGGCTCTTGTACTCCGGGCTTCCCACAAAGTCCTCGTCGAGCAGGATGGCCCTATGCCCCTGCCGTTTTATCTCCACCTTATGGCTCCCTTCGTGCTCCTCGTCGGGTACTATGTCGCCTGCGCGGGACGCCGGCACGGCCTTCAGAAGCTCATTGACCAGGGCCGTGAGGGCGGCCTTGTCCTTTAAAGTGTCCTTGCCGACCCCGCTGTCGAGCAGGAAGCGGAGGGCCTGCGGGTCCCTGCGCCTGCGGACGAACCAGCCGAAGAGCTTTTCCGCCTCGGAGAGGCGCCTGAAGTGGGAGATGACGGCCTTTCCCTTTGCCTTCTGCCCCTTCACCGTAAGCACTATGTCCTCGGCGGCAAGCTCAAAGAGCATGTCCATTAGTTCGGCGTCGTTCTGGACGTATTTCTCGGTCCTGCCCCGCTTGACCTTGTAAAGCGGCGGCTGGGCGATGTAGAGAAAGCCCTTCTCGATAATATCAGGCATCTGCCGGAAGAAGAAGGTCAAAAGCAGTGTCCTTATGTGCGCGCCGTCAACGTCGGCGTCGGTCATGAGGACGACCTTGTGGTAGCGGGACTTTTCTATGTCGAACTCCTCCGGGCCGATGCCCGTGCCGAGGGCCGAGATGAGCACCTTTATCTCCTCGGAGGTGAGCATCTTGTCGAAGCGGGCCTTCTCCACGTTGAGTATCTTGCCCCTCAGGGGCAGTATGGCCTGGTAGCGGCGGTCCCTGCCCTGCTTGGCCGAGCCTCCGGCGGAGTCGCCCTCCACGATGAACAGCTCGCTCATGGCCGGGTCCTTCTCCGAGCAGTCGGCGAGCTTGCCCGGCAGCATGGTGTCCTCGAGCGGGCCTTTCCTCCTCGTAAGCTCACGGGCCTTACGGGCGGCCTCGCGGGCGCGGCTGGCCTGCACGGCCTTGTCCACAATCTTCCTTGCCACCGAGGGGTTTTCCTCGAAGAACCTGCCGAGTTCGTCGTTAATGATGCCCTCGACAATCCACTTGACCTCGGAGTTTCCGAGCTTCATCTTGGTCTGGCCCTCGAACTGGGGGTTCTGGAGCTTGACGCTTATGACTGCGGTGAGGCCCTCGCGTATGTCGTCGCCGCTTAAGCCCTCCTTTATCTTCATTGAGGAGGCGTAGCCGTTTACGGTCCTCGTAAGGGCGGATTTCAGGCCCACCAGGTGCGAGCCGCCCTCGCGGGTGTTTATGTTGTTGGCAAAGGCGTAGATGGTTTCGGTGTAGCTGTCCGTGTACTGCAGGGCCAGCTCGACCGCCACGTCGTCCTTTTCGCCGGTGATGTAGACCGGCTTGGGGTGCAGCGGCGTCTTGTTCTTGTTATGGTGCTCCACAAAGGAGACGATGCCGCCCTTGTAGACGAACTCCTGCTTCTTGTCCACGCGCTCGTCGTGGAGGGTGATGGAAAGCCCGCTGTTTAAGAACGCAAGCTCCCTGAGCCGCTGGGAGAGGACCTCGTAGCTCAGGTCGAGGGTCTCGAAGACCTCCGGGTCGGGCTTGAAGGTAATCTTGGTGCCCCTGCGCTTGGCCTTGCCCGCGGGGGTAAGGGGCATGGCGGGCCTGCCGCGCTCAAACCGCTGCTGGTACAGGGTGCCGTCCTGCCGAATCTCCACTTCCAGCCACTCCGAAAGCGCGTTTACCACAGAGACGCCCACCCCGTGCAGGCCGCCGGAGATTTTATACGCCTGGGACTCGAACTTCCCCCCGGCGTGCAGCTCGGTGAGCACAATCTCGGCGGCCGAGCGGCCCTTGGGGTCGCTCGGATGGAGGCCGGTGGGGATGCCCCTTCCGTTGTCTATGACGGTGCAGGAGCCGTCGGGGTGGAGGATTACGTCAACCTTGGTGCAGTACCCCGCAAGGTGCTCGTCCACGGAGTTGTCCACCACCTCGTAGACCAGGTGGTGCAGGCCCTCGACGCCGGTCGAGCCTATGTACATGGCGGGCCTTTTGCGCACCGCGCTCAGGCCCTTCAAGATTTTTATGCTCTCGGCGTCGTAAAGCTCTTCTTCTTGATTTTTTTCCTCGCCCTTGTCGCTCATATGCCGGCCCTCAGCCCTTTCTCGCGGGGATTAATGAATTTAAATATTATACCTTATTCCGGGGGTATAAAGCCAGCGGAAAATAGCGCAAAGACATTGAATTTTCAGCGGAAATTCAAGGGTTTGAAACGAACTGAAAGGCAGTTATAGGCGTCACGGACACGCCCGGTGCCGATGCGCGAATACCATTGAGCATGTGGACGGAAAGCCGGTGGTGAAATTCACCCCCGCCCCGGACGCGTGCTCTATCTGTATGGCGCTGGCGGGGTGAGGTGAGTCATGGTGTGAAGTACCGCTATAAAATATGTAAAATAGAATCAGAAAATACGATGAAATCCATAAACAGAAGGCATAACAGAAAAATTTTTTATAAATATACATCAGCTGAGACAGCCAAGACTATCTTGATAAATAAGTCTCTGCGATTCAGTTCTCCATTAATTCTCAATGATCCCTTCGATGTTGTCAGAGAAATTAAGTTGCCATTTAATGAAGATGATTTCAATAAGGGCATTGCCCTGGAGATAGCTAGGCTTATAGAAGAGGACGTGAATATCCAGGCAATACACAAACCTGTAATGCGAGAACTGCTTAGCTATGTGAAATCCAACCGAACAGATGTAGAAATCAAAGAGTTTGCTGAGGAACTTCGGAGCAGTGGCAATGACGATAAAATCACTCAATTAGAATCATTTAGAAAAGAATTCGAGCGGGACTGGAACGAGTTATTGCCAAAATCAAGGATTCTCAGCTTGTCTGAGATAAACGATAATCCTGCTATGTGGGCGCATTATGCTGACAAATACCGAGGTGTGGTTCTATAACTGGAATGCCTGGATATTTACGATAGCGTCTTGCTTGTGGCGGAAAAGGTGAAATACATCACTGAGAATCCAACGATAGGCACACTCGATTACTGGATTAAAGTAATTACTGGACAGCTAGAGCACAGCAGTGTTGCTTTATATGAAACTCTCTGTAAACCTCTTGAACTTACCAAGACGGAAGATTGGTCATTTGAGAAAGAATGGAGAGTAATTACTTTTGAAAGTACCAGTGCCGAATTATTCAATGACTACCCTGTACCACCAAGAACATTCTCAAAGGTATTTCTTGGAAATAAGATATCATCCAAAGATCGACATGATATTGAGAAACTACTCAAATTCGACTTAGCGCATATTGAGTTGTACGATATGGAAACAGACCAAAGTTCGAGAACTATCAAGTTTAATCGCATAGAAAAGGGTATATAACATAATGTCACATAATATTAATTTTAGACTCATAATGCCTGAACAAGAGGCCCCGATAATGGTATCTGGGGATTTTACTGATGATGAATTGAACGCCATTAATTCATTTGTAAATGAGGCAACTGCCTTGCCGAATAAAATTCCACAAGTTTCAATAAAAGTCCGCTATGATAACAACAAATTGACTTTTCCTTGCGAACTCCCTGATTGGAATGAGATACGCCTATTACTTTATCTTCTAAGACCTTTCCAACTTCAGAAGGAAAAGACCAGTTTTAACAGAGTGTGTAATATCTTATCTATGAAATTGAAAGCTGATGCCATTACTACCTTAATTGATAAGCTTAAGGATTTATACATTGGGAAAAAATGTCAATCAGAGTTGATAATAAGACGCCAATTGCCAGCGCCTGATGATTCTGATTTTATCATTCTTAATTCTGAAAAAGTTCTTAATACTTTCTTAAACGCTTATGAATATCACAGGGATGAAGACAAGCGAAAAAAAATTGATTTTATACTTAAGCCCTTCCCTGATGATTTCTCTAAAGCCGTTTTTGCTATGCTAGTGACAGATAAGCAAAGAGCAGTTATATATCTCGCATTCTTAATAAAGGAAATCCAGGCGGGTAATGATATAAAACTATAAACGGTGGTCGCGTAGGCCCCCGCCCCGGACGCGTGCTCGATATGCCTGGCCCTGGCGGGGTGAAGTTAGTCATGGTGTGAAGTACACCTACGAAATAATAGTTACGAAACGGTGCAATAGTTGAGGATTTGTGGGGATAAGATGATCGCGTCCTGCAATTAATATTTTTTTTCTTTTAATATAACTGCAAACTCTTTAGAAAAATTTATCACATTTGAAATAACGCCAATCCGATGATGTTTCATTCTGGCTTTAATTTCTTTCGGAAGACCAATTGGTTTATAAATTATGTCATGTTCCACATCCATAAATGCATCCAGAAGAAAGGGTACAATTTGAATTTCAAATCTATTGCTAATCTGATAACGAGGTTTAAGTTTTACAAAATATTTTAACCGTTCAACGTCTGCATAATAAGTTTTTTCATCTATACCATTAGTTTTCTTTGGTTCATGATCTTCTTCCACATCATCGAAAAGCTTCATAATAATCTTATGAACTTTTTTCAAATAATTGTTTGGGAAAACCCTTATTTTTAAAGCCGCCATATCATTTAGTTCATTAAAAGAATCATTAGGTTCAAGTTCATTTGCTTCTTTTGATGCTTTGAGCTTATTGAAAGCACTTTCAAATTCTTTTACACGGGCAGTTAATTCAATTCTTTCCCAACGTTCTTTTTTTAACCGTAGGGAAATAAATTTATTTTCAATTTGTGCTTTAGCAACATCAATGATTTTCTCATAGATGGGTCGTTGTTCGTAATATTCTACTAATAATTTTGACCTGATCTCAGCTTCTGTCATCTATCTTCCTTTTCTCTTAATGCTTATAGTTCGGATGCTATCAGGTCTGCGCTTTCTTACCCGCAATTCTTGCTCTAGTTTTTTACGTAATAAGGCCGAAGGTTTCTTATTAAAATAATAGACCATGCGTTTTTTAGGAGGTTCAGCTAAATTTTTCCTTATAATGCTAATTGAATTATCTTCGATATACTCTAGGCTGAAACATTTGTTCTGGCGAAGATTGCAATATATATCTCTATCTAAAATATACTTAAAACCATCACCCATCAATAAATGGATTTTCTGATCTAACTCACTAGTGAACATTTTGTATCTACCTCTTAAGTTTTAATTTGCTCCAGGTGTCTTACCTTTCTCAAGCAACGCATCTACGCCAAGCATCTTTAGAGCTGAGGATGCTGAACTTTCAGCGACCAGGTCTATGAGTTGCTCCTTATTCATTTGAGGTATTTCGTCTGCATGGTTTTTTATATTTTCAATAAGCATCTTTTTAAAAGCTTTTTGACTGGTGTCGAATGAAGAAGTTTGCGGAGTGATGTTAATTTCGGTATTGTCGGTATTGAAATGATAATGAACTGTTCGGTCAAATAAGTTTACTTTTATATCACGGCCAGCCATTGTAACTTTAAAATTAAGATTAATAAGATCCTTTATCCTATCCAACCAGTCCATACTATTTATTCCTCCTCTTCATTTATTTTTGGTCAATCTTGTTTGAATCATCCTCTAACATTATACCCCCTCTCCCCCTAAAAAAGTGTCATGTTTCAAGGGAACAGGACACTCTCCATTTGCTATACCCGGATAAACGGAGGTGAGCCCATGCGCAGGAAAAGCCCAAGCAGACAGGGAGCGAAAGTCGCAAGTCCGGCAACGCCATATCACCTATTTCACTACCCATATAAATGGAAGCTACTTCCCCTCCTTCTCCCTATGAAAACCTATTCGGCGGCGCTTGGGCTCGGGAGGCTTCATCAGTTCGCGTATGGCGTCGAAGACCGCCTTAAACTGGGCGTCGTATTTCTTCTCAAGGGCATTGAGCTTGCGTGATAGCTGGGCATGAGAGGCGAGCATCCGCCGGAGCTTCACAAAAGTCCGCATGATTTCGACGTTGACCTGGACGGCCCTCTTGCTCCTGAGAACGCTTGAGAGCATGGCCACGCCCTGCTCTGTGAAGGCATACGGCGGATAGCGACGACCGCCCCATTGACTTGAGGTGCCAAAATGGAACTTCAAGTTTTCAAACTCTTCTTTATTGAGCTGAAGCATAAAATCCGGCGGGAAACGGTCGATATTTCTCTTAACAGCCCGCACTAACATTTTTGTCTCCACTCTATAGAGTTCCGCGAGATCAGCATCCAACATAACCTTCTCGCCCCGGATTAGCAGAATCTTCTTCTCAACCAGTTCATCGGGTATTAGCGCCTTCATTCATCCTCATTCTTCAACCTCAATTACCCCTCATCGTGGTTCTCATTATAAAAATATCGACTGAAAGAAGGCAACAATTTTTTCGGGGCGATAAGGGTTCAGGCGCAAGTCCGGGGAATTAACGGCATCGGGCAGGAAGCAGAAGGCTGCGAAGACGGCAGGGGAAGAAGGTAGAGGCGAGCGAGGCGTAGACGTTTGTTACGTTGTGGGATAGCAAAAAATTGTATTATACTGATTCATAAGAGGAGGTGGTATCGTGAAGGCAAGCCGGGCGACCGCGGAGATATTCTTCACGGCTTTCAAGGCTATGGAGGAGGCCGAGAGGGAGGCATTTATAGAGAAGGTCGTAAACGACCCCCGCTTCAAGGAAGACCTCATTGACATAGCCCTTATTGAAGAGGCCAAGAAGGTCAAGGGCAGGTCTGTATCCGCCAGGGACTATTTTGCCGGGCGCGGGATGGAGAATACGGTCTGGAGATTACAGGATTCTGTACGAGATTGACGACCACCGGAAGCTCGTGAAGGTCTACAGGATTGCCCACCGCAGGGAGGCTTACCGGTAATCTTTCCGAACCCGGCTTGTGGCTGATGCCATAAAGACGGCATAGCTCGGCAAACGTCCTGCCGCCCCTCAGATAATCCGCTATGAACAACACCTTCTGATCCATGGGCCTCACCTCTTTCCAAGGCATGGACACCTCCTGTTATTTGAAGTGTCCATATCATAAATCTGTTACCCATGTCCTTGAACTAAAGTGTTACCTATGTTTATAACATGTACCCGCAAGCTTCCCTGTTTAAGCAGACAGTTCAAAAGTAGAGTTTTCGGCATAGTTCCCCATGTATTCGGCTGGCGTCATATTTCCGAGCGCATCGCGTGGGCGTTTCTCTATTGTATGCTATCCTCCACCAGTAGGTTTTCTCCCTCACCTCGGCAAGGTTATCAAAAAGATACAGGTTAAGCACTTCCTCACGATATGTACGGTTGAACCTTTCGATGTATGCGTTCTGGTTCGGCTGCCCTGCTCGATGTATTGAATCATCATCCCGTTCATGACGCAAACTCGCCACTCGTAAACTCCGGCCCATTGTCCACACGCAGCACATCAGGCAGGCCACGAGTCAGTTTCAGTATCTCAGATATGCGTATCAGCCTCTTTGCCGTTATTGAGTCCGCGCTGGCAATATACGCGGTATGCCATCTTGTGGTTCCACGGTTTCCCCTTGCGCCTCAGGGCCTTATAGCACTTCCAGAAGCCCCTTCTCCCATGTCGCCCAACAATCTCGTTTAACGCTTCAATGACCTCGGTATCACGCCCCGATTCTGGTTGAGGGGACAGGTCCCCTTAATAACGGGGCTTATGGTAAAATTTTAAATCAGCTGTTTTCCCGGCCTGCCCGAGGGTTCGCGCCAGCCGGCGCCTCGGGGGGAAGCGGGATAAAAAGGGGGAAGGCACGCCTTTTAGTCCGAAATTCGAGTTACCGGCCATGTGTAAACATGCGATATGCATATGATAAAATAAGGCGACCATGAGGACGGCCACCTTCAAGAAACTCATGCGCGACCTGTCGAGCCCCGATGTCTCCCGGCGGAGGGCCGTTGTGCAGGCCCTTGCGGAGACCGACGAAAGGGCGATTTATCCGCTTATAAAGGCGTTGAGGGATCCGAACCCCGGGGTGCAGGACGCGGCCATGCGCTCGCTTATGGCCATCGGCGGCGAGTTGGCGGCCTACATGGTGCTCCCGCTTCTGAGGGAGGACTCCTACCTCAGAAACACCGCCCTGCTGATACTCAGGGACATCGGAAGCGCCGCGGTGCCGCTTCTTTACCCCCTGCTCCTTGACAAGGACGAGGACATGAGGAAGTTCAGCGTGGACCTCCTGGCCGAGATAAAAGACGGGGTGCTGCCCGAAAAGATAATGCCCCTCGCAAAAGACCCCAACGCAAACGTAAGGGCGGCGGCCGTGCGGGCCGTCGGGGCCCTGATGCACAAGGACGGAGCGGGAGAGGTCACGGAGGCGCTCGGCGATGAGGAATGGGTCTGTTTTTCGGCCCTCGATACCCTCGGAAGGCTAAAGGACGAGGGCGCCGTGGACGCCATAACCGGCCTGCTATCGAGCCCCTCGGAGGCCCTGCGGGTCGAGGCCCTCGATACCCTCGGCAGAATCGGCTCGACGAGGGCCGGGGACGCCATCGTGCGGATGCTGCCGGGGCTTTCGGGCGAGGAGAAAAACGCGGCAGTCAGAAGCCTGGTGCAGATAGGCATTCCCCCGGGGATGGACAAACTGGGCGACTGCCTTATCGAGATGTTCGGGGACTCGGAATGGGAGGGGAAGCTCATAGCCCTGAGGGGGCTTCTGGAACTCAGGGAGGCGCGGGCGGTCAGCGTTATCGTAGACATGGCCGGCTCGCTGGACCCCTCCGTCCCGGAGGAGGACGAGCGGCTGGCAATCATTAAGAGAGTCCTGAGAGAGTTCGGCTGTGTCGAGGAATTCGTCAAGGTGCTGGCCGACCCCGGGATGCGCTACCGGGGGAAGGCCATCGCGGCGGAGACTGTGGCGCATATGGGTTGCGCCGAGGCCATACCTAACCTCATCGAGCTTTACGACACCTCAAAAAGAGACGTAAAGAGGGCGTGCATCAAGGCGCTCGGAAACATGGAGGACAAGCGGGCGCGGGAGACGGTCATGCGCGCCCTCTCCGATGCCGACGGCCACATCCGCAGGGCGGCGGCGGCCTCGCTCGGCAGGACGGGCGGGGACGAGGCGTTTGGGCGGCTCATACGGCACATAGAGGAGGAGCAGTACGCCGACGTTATGGAGGAGGCGGTCAAGTCGCTCTTTAAGATAGACCCAACGGGTTTCTCCTCGCGGCTCGGCGGGTTCCCCGCCCGGGTGAGGGAAGCGGCCGGGCGGCACTCGGAGGACCCGGACATCCTGCTGGGGCTTTCCGGGGACGAGGACCCGGAAGTCAGGGTGGCCGCCCTCGCGGGCCTCGGCAAGCTGGGCGGGCCGAAGGCCCGCGAAAGAATAACCGGGGCCTTGCGCGACAGGGAGTCCGAAGTGAGACGGGCCGCGGTCATTGCCCTCGGGGGCTCCGAGTTCGCCCCCGAGGACATCGTCCCCATGCTTTCGGACGGCGACGTGTGGGTAAGGCTGCACGCGGTTGGGACCCTGGGGCGGAGCGGCAGGCAGGACGCCGTCGATGTCCTCAGGACGGCTGTCGGGGACGCCGAAATGCCCGTTATGCTCGCCGCCGTGGAGGCCATCGCCGCGATTGGGGGGGAGAGGGGCCGGGAGGCGCTCCTCTCGCTGGCCGACCACCCCGAGGAGGCGGTGAGGGACGCGGCGCGCCAGGCGCGAGAGGCGGCATGAGGGACATCGTGCTTCAGGAGGCCACCTTCAGGCAGTTCTGCGAGCTGATATACGAAAAGACCGGAATTTTCATCCCCGAAAGCAAGAAGTACCTTGTTGAAAACCGGCTCGTCAAGGTCATCCAGGAGCGCAACCTAAAGGGATACGACGAGTACCTCTACCTGCTCAGGTACAACACCAACGGCACGGAGTACGGAAGGCTCTACGACGCCATCACCACGAACGAGACGTATTTTTTCCGCGAGCCCCAGCAGTTCGACGCGCTCATCGACAGAATCGTCCCCAGGGTGGTGGAGCAGAAGAAGTCCCTCAACGATATACGGATATGGTCCGCCGCGTGCTCCTCGGGCGAGGAGCCCTATACGGCGGCCATGCTGATGAGGGAGAAGAGGCCCACCGTGCGGGCGGAGATACTGGCCTCCGACATAAGCAACGGCGTGCTCGCCTCCGCGCGGAAAGGGGTCTTCAGCTCCTATTCCGTCCGGAACGTCCACCAGTACTACCTCACGAAATACTTCCGCAAGCAGGGCGAGGACTTCGCGCTCGACAGGCAGGTCATGGACTCGGTGAGGTTCATGAACCTGAACCTCATGGACGAGGGCAAGCTCCCCGAACTGAGGGGCCTTGACGTGATATTTTGCAGAAACGTGCTCATCTATTTCGACGAAAAGGCCAAGAAAAAAGCCGTCTCGTTGCTGTATGATAGTCTGAGGCCCGGGGGGTTCCTCTTCATCGGCTCCTCCGAGAGCCTGCACAACGTCACGCGCGCATTCAGGCCTGTGACCCTGGACAAGGTCGTGGTGTATGAAAAAGTGTAAGCTGCAAGGGGAGAGAAGGGACGCGAGATGAAGATATTGGTTGTGGACGACGACAGGACGACCAGGAAGATACTCGGCCTCTACCTGAAGTCCAAGGGCTTCGACGTGTCGTACGCCGAAAACGGCCTGGAGGCCATCGAAAAACTCGGCGCCGAGGGCGTCAACCTTGTGATGACGGACCTGAACATGCCTTACATGGACGGACTGGAGCTGACCAGGACCCTGCGTGCCGACTCCGCCACAAGGCATATACCCATACTTATGGTCACCACCGAGGCCGACGACGCCGAAAGGGAAAAGGCCCTTGAGGCCGGAGCGGACGGCTACCTTGTAAAGCCGGTCTCCGCGGAGATGGTCTCGGACAACATAAAAAACATACTTGCCGAGATCTTTAAAAAAGGAGGGAGCCCCGATGCCTGATACCAGCATGAAAATACTCGTTGTCGACGATTTCGCGACCATGAGGAGGATTCTCAAGAACATCCTCAGCCAGCTCGGCTACGAAAACATCGCGGAGGCCGAGCACGGCGCCGAGGCGTACGAGATGATCCAGGCCGGAGGGGTGGACTTCGTCATTACCGACTGGAACATGCCCGTGATGGACGGCTTCACCCTGCTCAAGAAAATCAAGGGCGACCCGGCCCTCAAGGACATGCCGGTGCTTTTCGTGACCGCCGAGGCGGAGAAGGAAAAGGTCGTCACGGCCATCCAGGCGGGTGTGAACAACTATATCGTTAAACCCTTCACCGCAGAAGTCCTCAAGGAGAAGATGGACAAGATTTTCGAGAAAATGGGCTGAAGAATCAGCGTTATGGCTTTTCGGTTATTCAGGTAGGGTGGCATATGGCCGACGGAATGGAAGAAATAATAGACGATTTCGTTACCGAGGCGGAAGAGGCCCTTGACAGGGTGGACCCCCTCTTTGTCGAACTCGAGGAAAAGGGGTACGACAGGGAGCTTTTAAACGACATCTTCCGGAGCGTCCATACCATCAAGGGGGCCGCCGGGTTTCTCGGTTTTCAGGGAATCGTGGACGTCTCGCACCGGACGGAGAGCCTGCTCAAGAAACTGCGGGACAAGGAAATGGCGGCCACCTCGGGCCTCATAAGCCTCATCCTCAGGAGCGTGGACATGCTGAAGGCCCTCCTGGGGCACATCAGGGCGGCCGACGGCGTGGAGGAGGACATCGCGCCGCTTCTGCGCGAACTCGACAGCGCCCGGGACGGGGCAATCAAGGAGGAAAAGCCCGCTTCGCCCGAGGCCGTGGAAGCGCCCGCCGCCGCCGAAGAGGAGGCCCCCGCGGAGACGCCCGCCGGCCCTGTCGCGGAAACCCCCGCCGGAGAGAGCGAGGCTCAAGTTGCGCCTAAAAAGACCGAGGCCGCCGAGGCCGTGGAGAAGGCCCCCGTTGCGGGGGAGATGCCTAAAGACGCCGCCGCGACCAAGGGGTTTGTCCAGACCCTGAGGGTGGACGTGGACAGGATAGACCAGGTGATGAACCTCACCGGGGAGATTGTGCTGGTCAGAAACAGGCTGCTGAACATCGGCACGTTCCTCGACGGGAAATACCCGGGCGACACCCACGTGGAGGGGCTTCAGGAGACCGTCTCGTTCCTGGATCTCGTGACCGCGGACATGCAGCTTGCGGTCACGAAGATGAGGATGCAGCCCATCAGGAAGGTCTTCGGGAAATTCCCCCGGCTGGTCAGGGACATATCGCAGAACCTCGGCAAGGAGGTGCAGCTGAGTATATCGGGCGAGGACACCGAGGTGGACCGCTCCGTCATCGAGCGCATCGGCGACCCGATGGTACACATCATCAGAAACGCCATCGACCACGGCCTGGAGCCCGTGGCCGAGAGGAAGAGGAAGGGCAAGCCTCCCAAGGGCCTGGTGGACATATCGGCGTACCAGCAGGGAAGTCAGATAGTGATAGAGGTCTCCGACGACGGCAGGGGCCTGGACATCGAAGCCATCAGGCGGAAGGCCGTGTCCAAGGGGATAGTGTCCGAGGAGGAGGCCCAGAGGCTCACCGAGAAGGAGGCCGCCAACATCATCTTCCTGCCGGGGTTTTCCACCCTCGATAAAGCCACCGAACTGAGCGGCCGGGGCGTGGGCATGGACGTGGTGAGGAACAACGTCTCCAAGCTCAACGGCTACGTGGAAGTCCTGAGCACAAAGGACGTGGGCTCCACCTTCAGGATAAACATCCCCCTTACCCTGGCCATTATCCAGGCCCTCATGGTTCGCACCGGGGGCACCCAGTACGCCATACCCCTGGCCACCATCGAGGAGACCCTCAAGGTGGACTCAAGCGACATAGACAACGTGACCGGCAACAGGGTGCTGTCCATCCGGGACAAGGTGCATTCCCTGGCCGAGCTTGCCGACATACTGGGCTACTCCGGCCCCGCCGGGGCTCGGGAGCACCGCTACGTGCTCCTCATTGCCATCGGCGACAGGAAGTTCTGCGTGGCCGTGGACGAACTCCTCGGGCAGGAGGAGGTCGTCATCAAGGCCATAGAGGGCATCGACACCGACGCCACCGGGATACTCGGGGCGACCATAACGGGCGAGGGCAAAATAGTCCTTATCCTCGACCCGTCGAGCTTGTCCCGGATGGTCACCGGCATCGCGGCGGTCTGAGGACGGAGGAGTAATGCGTCAATACATAGGCTTTAAACTCAACGACAGCGAGTTTACGCTGCCGATACTCAAGGTGCGCGAGATAGTAAACACCCCCGCCATCACCAGGCTTCCCCAGTCGCCCGAGTACGTAAAGGGGGTGATAAACCTCAGGGGCAGCATCATCCCGGTCGTGGACCTCAAGGAACTGGTCTCCATGGACAGCACCGAACGGGAGACCACCAAGACCATAGTCATCACCAACGACGAGCAGGTCTACGGCATCATGGTGGACGAGATAACCAGCGTCATAAAAATAAACGAAGAGGACATCGAGCCCGCGGAGGGCTTCCTCCAGGAAAACCTCGACAAGGTGGAGGGCGTGGCCAAGTTCGACGACAGGCTGGTCATACTGCTGGACACCTCGAAGCTGGTGGACACGCAAGACATCAGCGTCCCTGGAGAGGGCGTGATGGTGGAAGGCGAAAAGGCCGCGCCCCTGGAGGCCCCGGAGACAAGGGCCATCGAGGGGGGGGGCGCGCGTCCCGTGCCTGACGGGCGGGCCCGGCCTCTTCCGGAGAGGCCGCCGGAGGCGGCCCCGGCGGAAACGATGGCTAAGGCCGAAACAGCCCCCCGCGAGGGGAAGCTCCATGAGGTAAAGGAAGCCCTGAACGAGAAGTACCGCGACGACGAGTCCATGCGCGAGTTCGCCCGGAAGGTCGTCGAACTCATCGAGGCCCTGGCCGAGCACGATTTCGACCGTGCCGACAATATGATAGCCGAGATGCTCCAGGCCTCGGAAGACAACCTCTTCAAGGAAATAGGCATGGTGACCAGGAAGCTCCACGATTCCCTGAAGGAGTTCAAGAACGCCCTGGACCCCCGGATAAAGCAGATAGCGGACGAGGAAGTCCCCACCGCCGTGGACAGCCTGGAGTACGTCATCGCAAAGACGGAGGACGCCGCAAACAAGACCATGGGGATTGTGGAAAAGTACCAGAAGGACCTCGATGGCTTCTCCGGCCAGCTCGCGAAAATCAAGAACCCCAAGCAGGCCGTCGTTTACCTGAACGAGTTCAAGGCGTCGCTTAACAAGGACCTGACCGAAATCATGCTCGCCCAGGAGTTCCAGGACATCACCGGGCAGACCATCAGGAAAGTCATCGAGCTGGTAAACGCCATAGAGGCCGAGCTGGTGGGGCTGATTACCACCTTCGGCGTAAAGGCGGACGCCAGGAAGAAGGACATAAAAATCGCCCAAAAAATCTCCCAGGACGGCGTGGACGACCTGCTCAGGGAGTTCGGCTTTTAGCCCGTTTATTGCATGAGCACTATGAAAAAAAAGAACAAAAAGCGTGAAAATACAAAGTGTTTTGAAGAACATTCTATTTTTAGGCATAGGCGGGGTTTTCCAACCCCGCTGGAGGAGGATCACGGCGGGACTGGAAAGTCCCGCCTATCGGGAAGGGGGATGTTATATCCTGAAAATGCAAAGAATCCCGAAGAATATTCTATTTTTAGTTTAAGGTGTGTTTTGTACGTCGGAAAAAGCTCATGGAATTTCCGGAGTACTCACCTTGCGGGCGAGCCTGGGGGTCACGGACCCCCGCGAATTTCCGCATCCGCCGCGTTGCGTGACACTCGCGGTATTGATAGTGCCGGGGGACGCTGTCCCCCTTCGCGTCCCGCGCCTTGCGTCCGCGGCAAACCAGACTCGTGCAATATCCGGGTTATTAAGGGGAGCATGAAATAGATTACATGACGAACATCAGCCTGAAACGAATCAATACGGCTTCCCCCTTTGGAAAAGGGGGAATGAGGGGGATTTTTCTGAATATTCAAATCCCCCCTCGCCCCCCTTTGCTAAAGGGGGGGTGTAAACTATTTTATGCTCTGAGTAATAACTCATGGTAAAAGTGCTCGTCGTGGACGACTCGGCGTTCATGCGTAACGCGCTCTCCGCCATGCTTTCCTCCGACCCCGGCATCACGGTGGTGGGCAAGGCCAAGGACGGCTACGAGGCCATCGCGAAGGTCAAGACGATGAAGCCCGACATCGTCACCCTCGACGTGGAGATGCCGAGGATGGACGGCATAGACGCCCTCCGGCACATCATGGCCGAAAACCCGCTCCCGGTGGTGATGGTGAGCTCCATGACCACGGAGGGGGCCAAGGTGACCCTCGATGCCCTCGATCTGGGCGCGGTGGACTTCATCCCCAAGAACCTCTCGAACCTCTCGGTGAACATCCTGAGGATAAAGGAAACACTCGTTGAAAGAATCAAGTACCTGGCCATGAGGGGACTGGTGGGCAAGGCCGTTCACCCGCCCCCGCCCCCGCCTGCTCCCGCGGAGCTGAAGACAGGCGAGCGGCGCATGGGGGTGCTGGCCATAGGGACCTCCACGGGGGGCCCCAAGGCGCTCCAGGAGGTGCTGCCCAGGCTGCCGGAGAACTTCCCGGTCCCCATCGTGGTCGCGCAGCACATGCCCCCAATGTTCACCGGCCCTTTCGCCGAGCGGCTGAACGAGCTCAGCAAGATAAAAGTAAAGGAGGCCGGCGAGGGCGACGCCTTGAAGCCGGGGCTTGCCCTTGTGGCGCCAGGAAGCGGCAACATGATGGTTGGGCGGACCGGGGCCATCGAGACGGTGGTGAGCATCAGCACGAACAGGGACGAATACATGTACCGCCCTTCCGTGGACGCGCTCATGGCCTCGGTGTCGGAGGCCTACCCCGGAAGGGTCCTCGGCGTAATTCTCACCGGTATGGGCTACGACGGCCTCAAGGGCGTCCAGGCCGTAAAAGAGGCGGGCGGGAGGGTCTTTGCCCAGAGCGAGAACTCCTGCGTGGTCTACGGGATGCCCAAGGCGGTGGTGGACGCGGGCCTGGCCGACAAGGTGCTGTCCATCGAGGAGATGGCCGGCGAAATCGTAAACTCGGTGTAGGCCGGGTTATCGCCGAAGGGCTGAGGGTTTTCCCCGCCTCGGAACCTCAGGGCTTCGGCACTCCGAAGGGAGGGCGCTATGGAACATCTGGCAGGAGGCGCTGAAATAGTTCAGCTCGTAACCTTTAACCTCGGCGGCGAGGAATACGCCGTGAGCATCCTGAAGGTGCAGGAAATAAACAGGATGTCCGAGATTGCGAAAGTCCCCAACTCCCCGCCCTATGTGGAGGGGGTCATAAACCTCCGCGGCAGGGTCATACCCGTGATAAGCCTGCGGAAGAAGTTCGGCCTCCAGGAAAAGCAGAGCGACGGCCAGTCGAGGATAATGGTAATAGACGTGCAGGGGATAACCATCGGCCTGATGGTGGACGCGGTATCGGAAGTCCTGAGAATCCCCGCCAACACCGTTGACCCCGCCCCTCCCATGTCATACGACATAAGCGTCGAGTTCATAACCGGCATAGCCAAACTCGAGGACAGGCTCATCATTTTAATAGACATAGACAAACTTATCGAGAAGTCCGAAAGCGCCGCCATGCTGGAGGCCGCAAAGGCCATAGAGTAAAAGGACGCCCGCCCCCGTCCGCCGTTTGTCCCCCCTGGTAGGGGGTGCGGGGGGGTTATTATCCCTGTCGCTCTGCCGCGCTGCCGCTCTGTAATCATCCTGAGCAGCCTATTGTACTTTCAGCAGGCGGAACTCGTCCATGTGAACAGGTTCACAAGGTGGTGTTCACTTTTTTGGAGCTTGTGCGCTTGGGGGGGTAAGGAATTGGATAGGAGTCGGGGATTGCACCTGCTTCGCATAGGTCTATGCGGAAGTATAGCGAATTTACGTCTCAACCAAGCATATCTTAAAAGTGTTATTGCAAGACCCACTTCCTCCTTTGTAATTAAGAAAATTGTCAATATTTTGCGATAGCCTTGGTATAATAGAGCATTATGATAAAAGCTATACTACTACTATTAACACTTCTGCTTGTAGGGTGTATAAATCATGAAGTGGATACATTCCCTGAATGGTGCGAACAAATCTCTGGTATCGATTTGGAGAGTAAGTACGGCAAACCTTGGGCACCAATATTTTCAGTATCCTTTAAAAGCGATAAAATCAGAGATGACTTTACTGCTTTTTTGAACAATAGTTATGTTGAAAAAGCTGAAAAGAGGGCATCAAAGATTGTATGGCGAGAAGAAACAATATTGAATATAATGAATCTTTCTGCCTTGTTTGTTATTGAACCTGATGCCTTTATTTCAGAGTGGAGACATGGAGTTGAGACAGCTAAGACATTTTCCCATACCGACCCAGTTGACAAGTGTTTATATGGGACAGTAACAAGTTTATTTGATACAGTTAAAATTCATACATATGAACTGGATAGTCTTGGAAATATCATCTCTGATGAAGTCACTATTGTTAATACAGACAGAAAAAGTCGCCTGAAAAATCCAATATAAGAATAATAATTAGGAATAAATAGAGACACAGAAGCTGTCCATATTTATTCCTCAGATGGCGTAATGGCTACCGGTTTAGGGCATCCCTAATTAGATCGATGTCTTCATTGGAGATTTTATTTTCTTCAAGAGCAAACAACATCATCTGTACAAGAGTATGGAAGGGTAGCTCTGGAGCTCCTCTGGAGATTTTGCCCGCAGTGTTCTTATAGGCCCATTTAATTGATTCTTGAGTATGAGTATTGTCATCCCATGACGCCCATCCTATGCGCAGTTCGCCCTTTGGGGTTCCATCTTCTTCGAAATAGGGTTTTTTTTCCTTAGTAATCATAAAGCCTCCTGTTAGTTTACAGTGTGACCACAGTATGCTAACAGTGTGCCAGCTATGATATTATTTGTCAAGCGCTATAGGCAAAAATATTCCTTATTAATCTATAAGTTTTTTAAATTAGCAGGCCCCTTGGGTGTTGTATTATAATAACAACAAGAGGGGTTAAGGGTCACGCAAGGACCAAACAGGGAGGCAGTTATGGCCGCTGATAAGCGACAGACATTTGGTGAATTTTTTCACCAGAAGAGGAGGGAGCAGGGGGTAACATTAAGAGAATTTTGCCGAGAATTTAAATTAGATGTAGGCAATATAAGTAAGTTGGAGAGAGGAAAGTTGTCCCCTCCTAAGGGTAGGGCAAAATTAGAGGAATATGCTAGGCACCTTCAAATAAAAGAAGGCTCGGATGATTGGTATGCCTTTTTCGATCTAGCACGCGTAGAGGCAGGACGAATACCTGAAGACATTGGCAATGATGAAAAGATTGCAAGAGCATTACCGCTACTGTTCAGATCATTAAGGGACAGTGAGATTACAGAAGAAACTTTAGATAAAATCATCAATGTTGTAAAAGAGTCATAGGTCTAGTTAACAGTTGTAAAAGAGTCATAGGTCTAGTTAACAATTGATAAAAGTTCCTTTCCTTAAATATGATGATATTCATGAAAAGGCAGAGGAATTTCTCAGAAATTTCCATCCCTCGCGCATCCTTCCAATACCTATAGATGAAATTATTGATGTAAAAATGGGAATCCATGTAGCACCAAAACTTGGACTTCATGGTGAAATCGGGCAAGTTGGATTTTTATCCGCAGACCATACCACGATTTTTATTGATGAGTATATTTATGATAATATAGATGTACGATACAGATTTACTTTGGCACACGAAATAGGCCATATGTTACTTCATAAAAATATATATGATTCATACTTATTTAAATCACCAGATGCCTGGAAAACATTTCAAAAAGATATGCCTGAAAGAGAACGCTCTTGGTTTGAATGGCAAGCAGATTGTTTCGCTGGATTAGCATTAGTACCCCGAGAAGAATTACATAGTAAAATATCTGATTGCATTCGCAAAGTAGATTCAGAAGACATATCGCTAAGAGATAATTGGGATTTTGCATGGGATTATATTGCTAAAGAGGCGGGTAGAGTCTTTAATGTATCGGCAGGGACTATTAAATATAGAATCGGCTACGATGCTATAAAAGGAAAATATTCTTAAAATATCTCCTCTTTGCAAGAGCAGGCTTGCAACCTGCTCCCCTTAACTCTTTATCATTCCCCCATCCTTCAACCTCAATCACTCCTCATCGTAGTCCTCAATTATAAGAATATCGCTTACAAGAAGGCAATGTTTTTCCAGGACGGCGCGGCAATTCACTTAATCGGCGCGCATTCCCTCGAACCCTTGCCGCCTTTTGGAATAACGAGAAGGTTCAGGGCCGGCTTTTGATTGCCTCGACGATTTCGCCTAACACCCGGTCGGCGTCCGGGGCGGGTACCTGGCAGCTGCCGACCCCCTTGTGCCCTCCCCCGCCGTAGCCTAACATGAGCAGGCCCACGTCCACGGTGGAGGAGCGGTTCGTCACGCTGTGGCCCACCGCCAGCGTTACGGTACCTCCCCCTTTGCCGTCTATGGCGCGGACGGATATGTTCGCCTCCGGGAAGAGGGAGTAGACGAGGAACCTGTTGCCGGGCGGGATTTCCCCGGCGCCGCGCGTGTCGGTGATGACAACGGGGCCGTCGGCCCTTGAGTGCTCCACGAGGAAGTCCTTGAATATCTCGTTATGCTCGAAGTACCGCTGCACCCGTTCCCATCCGGTATTCCGGTGACATCATTCTTAATTCTTTCGGTGCCGCGGCCCCGAGACCAACGCCTCTTAAAAGGAGCAGTGGTTTGTAACCTGCTCCTTTTAATTATCCGTCACTTGTTTCCATTTTCCCGCATGTCAGAAAAGCGCCTGCTGGAGGCCGACGGCTCCCCAGCCCCCTGCTCAGTCCTTCTCGGCCACTCTGCCGAGGCTCATTACCCGGTCCTCGTGGTTTACGTCCATGAGCCTGACGCCCTGGGTGTTTCTGCCCAGGAGGGAGATGTTTTCGGCCCTGGTGCGGATAATCTTGCCCGCGTTTGACATCATTACCACCTCGTCGTCGTCCGTCACGCGCAGCAGCCCCACCGACTTCCCCCCTTTTTCGGTTACCTTGATGGAGATGACGCCCTTGCCGCCCCGGCCCCGCACGGGGTAGTCCTCCACGCGGGTGCGCTTGCCAAGGCCGTTTTCCGTCACCGTAAGGAGCGAGGTCTTCTCATAGGCCACCCCGGCGGAGACCACCTCGTCGCCCTTGGTAAGCCGGATGCCGATGACGCCGGTGGCCGTCCTGCCCATGCCGCGGACGTCCTCCTCGTTAAAGCGAATGGAAAGGCCGTTGCGGGTGCCCATGAAGAGGTCGCTCTTGCCGTCCGTAAGGCTCACGGCGATAAGCTCGTCGTCCTCCTTGAGCGTAAGGGCGATGATGCCCGTTGCGCGCGGGTTGGAGTAGTCCTTAAGGGGCGTCTTCTTCACTATGCCTTTCTTTGTATACTGGACGAGGTAGCCCTCGGCGAAGTCCTTTACCGAAAGCGCGGTGGTGATGCGCTCCCCCTCAGAGAGCGCCAGCAGGTTCACCATGGCCTTGCCCTTGGCCGAGCGGCCCGACTCGGGGATTTCGTAAATCTTCTTCCAGTAGATGCGCCCGTGGTTGGAGAAAAACAGCATATAGTCGTGGGTTGAGCCTATGAAGAGCTGCTCCACGAAGTCCTCCTCCCGCGTGGCCATCCCCGTAAGGCCCTTGCCCCCCCTCCGCTGGCTCCGGTAGGCGCTCAGGGGGTTGCGCTTTATGTAGCCGTTGTGCGAGATGGTGATTACCATCTCCTCCTCGGTGATGAGGTCCTCGATATTGATTTCCCTGGCCTCCTCGGCCACTATCTCGGTGCGCCGGTCGTTGGCGTACTTGTTCTTGACGTCAAGAAGTTCGTCCCTGATGATGTTATTGACCCTGGCCTCGCTCTTGAGGATTTCCCCGAGCCTTTCTATCTCCTTCAGGATTTCCCCGTACTCCTTTATTATCTTGTCGCGCTCAAGGCCGGTCAGGCGCTGGAGCTTCATGTCCAGTATGGCCTGGGCCTGCGCCTCGGTAAGGCCGTGGCCCAGCATCAGGCCCTTCCGGGCCTCCTCGGGCGAGGAGGCCGCCCGGATGAGGGCGATGATTTCGTCCAGGTGCTCAAGGGCGATTTTCAGGCCTTCGAGGATATGCGCGCGCTCCTCGGCCTTCCTCAGCTCGAACCTGGTCCTGCGGGTGACCACGTCCCTGCGGTGCAGGAGGAAGTAATTGAGCGTGCGCTTGAGGCTCAGCACGTGGGGCTGCTGGCCCACCAGAGCAAGCATTATGACGCCGAAGGTGGTCTGCATCTGGGTGTGCTTATACAGGTGGTTCAGCACCACCTGGGCCATCTCGCCGCGCTTAAGCTCAAAGACCACGCGGATGCCGTCGCGGTCGCTCTCGTCCCGTATTTCCGAGATGCCTTCTATCTTCTTGTGCCTCACCAGCTCGGCGGCCTTCTTGATGAGGGAGGCCTTGTTCACCTGGTAGGGCAGTTCTTTGATGATGATTTTCTCGCCTCCCTTGTGGTCGCGCTCCACAATGGTCCTGGCCCTCACCCTTATGAGCCCCCGGCCGTTTTTATACGCGTCGACTATGCCCTGCCTTCCGTATATGATGCCGCCGGTGGGGAAGTCCGGGCCGTGTATCACGCCCATAATGTCGTCGGCCTTGGTCGAGGGGTTCTCAAGCAGCATCAGCAGGCCGTCTATCACCTCCCCCAGGTTATGGGGAGGGATGTTGGTAGCCATGCCCACGGCGATGCCCGCGGCGCCGTTTACGAGCAGGTTCGGCACCCTGGAGGGCATCACCTCGGGCTCCGAGGTGGTCTCGTCGAAGTTGGGGGTGAAGTCCACGGTCTCCTTGTCGATGTCGGCGAGCATCTCCTCGGCGATTTTGGCCATCCTGGCCTCGGTGTAACGGTAGGCCGCGGCCGGGTCTCCGTCGATTGAGCCGAAGTTTCCCTGCCCGTCCACCAGTGGGTGGCGGAGGTTGAAGTCCTGGGCCATCCTGACCATGGCGTCGTAGACCGCGCTGTCGCCGTGGGGGTGGTATTTCTTGAGCACCTCGCCCACCACGCCGGCGCTTTTGGAGTACTTCTTGCCCGGGGTGAGGCCCTCGCGGAACATGGCGTAGAGTATGCGCCTCTGCACGGGCTTCAGCCCGTCCCTGGCCTCCGGCAGCGCCCTGCCGATGATTACGCTCATGGCGTAATCCAGATATGAGACCTTCATCTGCTCTTCTATGCTTACAAGTGTGTTGGCCATATGGTATGTATCTCCTTGGGTATGGATATAACTAATTATTATACCATATGCAGACGTGTGGAATCCATCCCCAGAGGGCAATTAAGTGGTTGATTTAAGTGGATTTTTTGGCCCGCGCAATGGGCCTTCAGGCAGCGCGCGGCAAGAGGGAGCCGGGGAGCGGGCAAGAGGGCGTTTCAAGCCCCTTTTTTATGTGTTCAGAGCCTTCCCTTTAAAACCGCCGTAACCCCCTGATTTTGCGGAATATCCCGGCCCGTCCGGGCGTTCAAAGTGCGTTCAGGGCGGCCCGGCTCTTTATTGCGATTCATCCTGAGCCTGTGAATCATCCTGAGCCTGTCGAAGGATGCGTTCCTGTCGAAGGATGAGCCTGTCGAATCATCCTGAGCTTGTCGAAGGACGCTCTCTTTTTTTATATGTTCAAAGCCTTTCCTTTAAAACCTTTATAACCCCCTGATTTTTCTGAACATTCCGGCCCGGCTCGATGTTCAAAGGGTGTTCAGAGCCGCCCGGCCCTTTATTGCCCCCTGATTCATCCCTGGAAAAGCTTATCCGGTTGATTCAGTCCTGTCGCATTGGTAATTCTGAAACGGCGTCTCCGCGGTCGTCATTCCCGCGAAGGCGGGAATCCAGGTCTTAAAGCCTTCTGGACCCCCGCTTTCGCGGGGGTGACGGTTCAGGACTGAATCAACCGCATAAGCAAATTCCTCGAACCCTGCTGTCCATTCCCCGTGCCTCTGTGTCTTGGTTAATCAGCCCATTTTACTTTCAGCAGGCGGAACCCGTCAAGAGAGAGGAGTTCCGCTTTCTTAAAATACCTGACAGGCGGTGTTTTCCGGCCCCGCCGGGCCGAGCCAGGCGATGCCGCCTTCCCCTTTCGTAAAAGGAGGGGATTGGCCCTCATCTTACGCAGGCAGGCGGAACGCGCCAAGGTGGACCGGTCCTTGTCAGGCTGTTTTTGACTTTATCTGTTTATTTGTGTAATCTAAACATATGGGAACGACGGTTAAAATAAGTCCCGGCGGGCAGGTGCGGATCCCCAAGGAGATTATGGAAAGGCTCAATATCTCCTCAGGGGATTATCTTGATTTCGAGTTAAGGGAAGGCGCCGTCGTGGTCAAGGCCAAGAAGCTCATCGACGCCGACCAGGCGTGGTTCTGGGAAAGACAGTGGCAGGAAGCCGAGCGGGAGGCGGAAGAAGACATACGGGAAGGCCGTCTTTCGGGGGTCTTTGGTTCCGCCGAAGAGGGGATTGAGCATTTAAGGAAAAAGCGGAAGGCCCTCAAGAAAAAAGGCTAAACCGGCTAAACCTTCTTTCTCTCAAGCATCGAGTGCCTGCCTATGTTTCTGAAGATTATCACGCCGTCTTTTTCCATCTGAAAAGTGAACCGGCACTCCATGGTAAGCGACGCCTCCCATATGTAGGGGTTTTTGAACCCCTGGACCTTTTTCGCCCTGAAAGATGGGTGGTGCATGTCCCCGAGGAAGAGGGGGAGCTTTTGCTCGAAAAGCCCGGCCGTCTCGCCGGGCAGTCTCGCGAACGATTTTTCAAACCGCGCAGTGAACCTGTGCCTTCGCATCCCGCCTCCCGGATAAGGTTTCCAGCAACCACTATAGCATAATCCCCGTCCGCCTTTCTTGCGTCATTGCCGGATAAACTTTTCATCCTTCAAAGGTAAAACGGCTCTCCCACTTCCCGCGCCACGATGTTTTTGAACTCGTAGCCCGTAAGCCAGGGGGATTCGCTGACGAGCTTTTCAAGGGCCTCGCGGGCGTCCCTGCCCTCTGAGATGCCGAACGTCACCGCGTCCTCGGTGGGGAGGAAACCCCTGTCTTTCATGAGGAACTCGGCCCGGCATGAGGTGCCGGTTTCGTAGAAGATGAAGAGCCTTTGGCGGTTAGTCATGTTTTATATTGCCCAGATAAAGAAGGCTTGTCAAGTGCCTAATTTTAATACATTATTTCAATTTATGAAATTCCCTTATATTTCAATGTGATACTTATAGTATGTAGACTCAAAGTCGTTATAAAGTCAAAATTTCCAATAACTAAATTTATGGCTAATATCAAAAAAGTATTCGGGAAAACTGTGCGCAGGAGAAGAAGGGAACTAAGCCTGTCTCAGGAGAAGCTTGCTGAACAATGTGACCTTCACAGGACGTATATAGGCGGGATTGAAAGAGGCGAACGGAACGTCGGTCTTGAAAACATACAGAAGATAGCCAAAGCGTTGGGATTAAAAACGCGGGATCTCTTTGATAAGGAATAATTTACTTTTAATTTCTTCACATATTCTCAGTTGCTCTTGCTATATGAAGGGGACGAAAAGGGGACGGTTGTCCCCTTTTCTTTTTTTCTTCTTTTTAATTTAATGGAAAACATCCAAAAGACATTCGGGCGCAATCTGAGGAAGTATCGCAAGGACAGGGGGCTTTCACAGGAAAAACTTGCCGAGCTTTGCGATCTTCACTGGACGTATATAGGCAGTGTGGAACGCGGAGAAAGGAATATCTCCCTTCGGAATATCAAAAGGATTGCCGACGCCCTCGAAGTTAAAATAAGCGATTTAGTTAAAGGGATAAATGCCGGTCGCGGAGAAAAAAAATAAGTCCTCGCCAGAAGCGAAGCCTTTTCTGAAATGGGCCGGGAGTAAGAGGTGGCTTGTTCCGAAGATTGCTGAATACCTGCCTCCTAAATTCAATAAATATTACGAACCTTTCCTCGGTAGCGGAGCATTATCTTTTGCTTTAAAGCCGAAGAAGGCGCAACTTTCAGACATCAATGCAAACATTATCAATACATATGTTGCCTTAAGGGATGATCCTAACAGGATAATCAGAGAACTGAAAACCATGCCATACGAGAAGGAATTTTAACTAAACCGCCAGAAAACCCCGGGCTTTTAAGCCCGGGGATGAATGGCACCCGGAGCGAAGCGGAGGCTATCTGCCTTTTGTCTTGCGAAGCAAGACCGCGAAGCGCGCCGGAAACTCCGGGCTTTAGCCCGGAGAGGCTTCATTCCCAGATTAGAGACAACTTTAATTCCAAAAGCAGGTTTCGACAAGCGGCGCGAATTTTATACTTAAACAGAACTTGCTGGAACGGGTTATATAGAGAGAACAGTAAAGGCAAGTTCAACGTTGTTTGCGGGAGCAGGTTTGTAACCTGCTCCTTATAAGCTCCGCCGCCCATTTTACTTTCAGCAGGCGGAACCCGTCAAGCGCCCTTAAGAGCAGGGCCAGGACCAAGCCCGGCACGCTCTTGAAGCACCGGATACCCATCAGGACCTTCTCGGACTGGGACGACCTGAGGCCCGGCTTTACCGAGGTCGACCTGGTGGGCCACGACGGGGGCGACACAAGGGGGGAGTTCTGCCAGACCCTCCACCTGACGGACGTCTGCACCTCGTGGTGCGAGATGCAGGCGGTAAAGAACAAGGCGCAGGCATGGGTGTTCGAGGCCCTGAAGGACATCAGGGAGCGGCTGCCCTTTGGTCTCCTCGGGCTGGACTCCGACAACGGAGGCGAGTTCATAAACAGCCAGCTCAAAAGGTACTGCGAGGAGCACAAGATAACCTTCACCCGCACAAGGGCCTACCGCAAGAACGACAACTGCCACGTGGAGCAGAAGAACTGGTCTGTCATAAGGCGCCACGTCGGCTACATGAGGCACGACACGGAAGATGAGTTGAGGACGCTGAACGAGCTTTACAAGCACCTGAGGCTATATGCGAACTTCTTCCAGCCGGTGATGAAGCTCAAGGAGAAGACCAGGGCGGGCAGCAGGGTTACGAGGAAGTACCATGCTCCAAAGACGCCGTATCATCTGGCGCTCGAATCAAAGCTCGTGGATAAGGCCGTCAAAAGGAGACTGAAGAGGCAATATGAAAAGCTAAACCCGGCCGAACTGAAGAGGGCGATCACAAAGCTCCAGAACAAGCTCCTGCGGCTGGCGACATCAAAGACCAATGCGAAGGGAGATGGAGATTTCAGTTATAATTCCCATGAGGCAACCGAGAAGCATTTCGTTTAGATTTTTACGTGAGGCAACGGGGGCCGGGGGCGGGCAGGGCGCTCCATGTTGAGGCCCGCCGCTGCCAGCAACCTGATATACTATGCATATGGCCACCGGGGAAACTCATGTGGTAACCGGCGCCTTCGGGTTTTCCGGCAAGTACATCGCCAGGCGCCTGCTTGAGGCCGGACACCGGGTGCTCACCCTCACTAACTCCCCAAAGCGTGCAAACCCCTTCCACGGCAGGGTAAAAGCGTTTCCCTTCGGTTTCGGCGAACCGGAAAAGCTCACAGAGACCCTGCGGGGAGCGGCCGTCCTCTACAACAACTACTGGGTCAGGTTCAACCAACCGGGCTTTACATACGCCGGGGCGGTGGAAAACTCCCTCACGCTTTTTGAGGCCGCGCGGAAAGCCGGGGTGGGGCGCATCGTCCACATAAGCATCACCAACCCCTCGGAGGACTCCCCGTTTGAGTACTTCAGGGGCAAGGCGGCGCTTGAGCGCGCGCTTAAGGAGTCCGGCATGTCACATGCCATACTCCGTCCCGCCGTGCTCTTCGGAAAAGAAGACATCCTGATAAACAACATCGCCTGGCTTTTGCGCAGGTTCCCGGCCTTCGGGGTGTTCGGCGACGGCGGCTATTGCCTTCAGCCCATCCACGTGGACGACCTTGCGGAACTGGCCGTCCGGGAGGGGCGGGAGGCGGAAAACCGCGTCATCGACGCCACAGGCCCGGAGACGTTCACCTACCGGGGGCTGGTCGAGGAAATCGGCGAGGCCATCGGAAAGCGAAGGCCGATTGTATCCGTCCCGCCGTTCATGGGCTACCTTGCGGGTTTGCTGGTGGGGAAAATTTTAGGGGACGTGACGATTACGCGCGACGAAATCAAGGGGCTGATGGCGGGCCTGCTCCGGACGGACTCGCCCCCGGCCGGCCGGACGAGGCTCACGGAATGGGTCAGGGAAAACGCCTCCACCGTGGGCACGCACTACCACAGCGAACTGGCCCGGAGGACGAACAGGGCAACGCCGTACGAGGAGCTATAGGAGGGGATGCCTGGTTCAGTGGGAAGGGTTTGTTTGGAAGCCGCGATTTTGAGCATCGCCCCGAAAAATTCCATTGCCTTTATTCCCGCGATATTTTTATAATGAGAACCACGATGAGGGGTAATTGAGTTTGAAGGACGAGGAAATTATTAAGGGGAGCATGAAATAGATTACATGACGAATATCGGCCTGGAACGAATCGATCCGGCTTCCCCCTTTGGAAAAGGGGGGTGTAAACTATTTTATGCTCTGAGTAATAATAAAGAATTAAGGGGAGCGGGTTACAAGCCTGCTCCCGCAAAGAAGATAGAGTTTAGAATTTTTGAGTTCTGATATTCGGGATAGAGACCAGGATGGATAAAAGAAATATAGTACCCTTCCGACCGGCCGGGTCTTTTACAAAAGAGGCCAAGGAAAGATGGAGCAGGATACCTAAATCAGCGCAGAACCAAATCCTGGAGAACGTATTTTGTGTAAAATGCCTGGGCGCCGTCCCCATCATTGTACAATCAGCTGCCATGGAAAGGGATGATTTGATTCTCAGAGGAAAATGCAAAGTCTGCGGACATGAAGTCTGTCGGCTCGTTGAGCCTGAGAACTAAAAAGTATCCTTTAAAATCAGGTGCCCCAAGATACTACAGTCAATTGCCGCCCGTTGATTTTTTTCTCATTGCGTGTATTGTCATGTCCCGGCGGAGGGCTTGAAGAAAAACCCGAATAACCCGCCCCATGCCTTTTGCGTCCGCCCATTTTGTGATAACGTTTGGGTAAGGGGTCCTTGACCTTTTAAAAACACATTATAGGGAGTTGTGCCATGGAAGGGACAAACGGCTGCCTCCAGGTGGGGCAACGGGCGCCGGATTTCAGGCTCGAAACATACGAGCCGACGAGGGGCGACTTCGGCAAGATAAGCCTCGGAGACCTCATGGAGCGCAAGAAATGGACAGTCCTGTTTTTCTACCCCGCGGACTTCACCTTTGTCTGAGCCACCGAGTTCGCCGCTCTGGCGGAGCGGCACGAGAAGTTCCTGAAGATGGGCGCGGAGGTCGTCACCGTGAGCGCCGACACGAAGTTCGTCCACCTGGCATGGAAGGCGGCGGAGAAGATGCTCGAAGACGCCCGCTACCCCATGGGCTCCGACCCCACGGGCAAGGTCTCAAGGGCCTACGGCGTATACGACGAAAACACCGGCCTGGCGCTTCGGGGCACGTTCGTCATAAGCCCCGAGGGCGTGCTCCTGAACTCGGAGACGAACCATTACAACCTCGGCAGGAACATCGACGAGCTGATGCGGAAGTTCAAGGCCAACCTGCACATGGCCAAGGCGCCCGCGGAGGTCTGCCCCGCGCAGTGGAAAGACGAGGGGGACAGGACATTGAAACCCTCCGCGCGGATGGTGGGCAAGGTGCACGAGGCGATGGCCGGGTGATGAAAAAGGCCCCCGCGGCGCTATATAATTAGCCCGCTCATTGCATGAGCACTATGGAAAAAGAGAACAAGAAGTTATGTTGACAATCACAGGCATAGGCGGGGTTTTCCAACCCCGCCGGAGGGCCGGCTCCCGGCGGGACTGGAAAGTCCCGCCTATCGGGAGGGTGGATGTTATACCCTGAAAATACAAAGTATTCCGAAGAATATTCTATTTTAAGATACGTTTTGTTACCGGAAAAAGTTAACGGAATTTTCGGAGTACTCACCCTTCGGGCGAGTCCGGGTTAACCATAATGGAAGCCGGCGCCGACAGCAAGAGGCCGGAGCGCCTGCGCATCAAGGTGCGGGGCGTCGTGCAGGGGGTGGGCTTCAGGCCCTATGTCCACGGGCTTGCCGCGGAGTGCGGGCTGAGGGGCTATGTGTGCAACACCTCCGAGGGCGTGACCATAGAGGTCGAGGGCGCGGAGGCCCGGGGGTTCGTGTCCCGCCTTTCGGAGGAGGCCCCGCCCCTTGCAGGCATTACCGAGGTCGAGGTCGTCCCGCTCCCGCCCCTGGGCTACGAGGGCTTCAAAATCGTGGAAAGCGGCGAGGCGGGGAGCTTCACCCTCCTGTCCCCCGATGTCTCCACCTGCGACGACTGCCTTGCCGAGATGCGGGACCCCGGAGACAGGCGCCATCGGTACCCGTTCATAAACTGCATCAACTGCGGCCCGCGCTACAGCATCACAAGGGCCGTGCCCTACGACAGGCCAAACACCACGATGTCGGCCTTCGCCATGTGCTCCCTTTGCGAGCGGGAATACCGCGACCCCGCCGACAGGCGCTTCCATGCCGTGCCCAACGCCTGCCCCGCCTGCGGCCCCGGGGTAACGCTTTTTAAGGACGGCTCAGAGGTCTCCTGCGCCGACCCCGTCTCGGAGGCGGCGGCCCTTCTCCGGGACGGCTCGATTGTGGCCGTAAAGGGACTCGGCGGGTTCCACCTTGCCTGCGACGCCGAAAACGCCGTCGCCGTCGGGCGGCTGCGCCGGAGGAAGAGAAAGAGCAACAAGCCCTTCGCCCTCATGGCCCCGGACGTCCGGGCGGTAAAAGCTTTCTGCCATGTCGCGGAGTACGAGGAGGCCCTTCTCCTGTCAAGGAGAAGGCCGGTGGTGCTCTTGAGAAAGAGACGGTCGCGGCCCCTCCCCGAGGCCATAGCCCCGGGCAACGGGAGGCTCGGCTTCATGCTGCCCTACACTCCTTTGCATTATCTATTAGTTGAGGGCTTCGAGGCCCTGGTGATGACAAGCGGCAATATTTCGGACGCGCCCATACAGAAGGAAAACTCCGAGGCCGTGCGGGCGCTTTCGGGCATTGCCGGGGCCTTCCTCCTCCATGACCGGGATATTTTCATGCGCGTGGACGACTCGGTGCTCATGGCCTCCCGCACAGGCTCGCCGGTCTTCGTCCGAAGGGCCAGGGGCTTTACGCCCGAACCCGTGGCCCTTGAGGAGGACGGCCCCGACGTGCTCGGCGCGGGGGCGGACATGAAAAACGCCTTTACGCTCCTTAAGGGCCGGTACGCCGTCGTCAGCCAGCACATCGGGGACATGGAAAACCACGAGACCCTGCGGTTTTTCGAGGAGACTTTCGAGAACCTGCGGGCCGTCTACCGGGCGGAGCCCGCGGCGGTGGCACATGACCTCCACCCCGGCTACTTCTCCACCCAATGGGCCAGGGAATGGGCCGCAAAACACGGCCTCAAGGCGCTTGCCGTCCAGCACCACCACGCGCACGTCGCCTCCGTGATGGCGGAGAAAGGGATAAGGCGGAAGGTCCTGGGCGTTTCGCTGGACGGCACGGGCTACGGCCCCGACGGCACGCTCTGGGGCGGGGAGTTCCTCGTGGCAGACCCACTTGGCTATAAGCGCGCGGGCCATTTCGGTTACGTCCGCCTTCCGGGTGGGGAGCGGGCGATACGGGAGCCCTGGAGGACGGCGGTAAGCTTTATACAACAGGCGGCAGGGGGCGAGGCCGGGGAGTACCTTAAGGGCCTCGGGTTTTTCGAGCGCTTCGGCGAGGACATGGTCGGGGAAGTCCTCAAGGTCAGCCGCATGCCGGAGGTCTCCCCGCTTTCCTCCGGCGCGGGAAGGCTCTTTGACGCCGCCTCCTCCATGCTCGGCATATGCGACTTCAATACCTTCGAGGGCGAGGCGGCCATGGCCCTTGAGGCCGCGGCAGCCGGGGAAGGGGCCGACAGGCCCTACCCCGTTGACGTTCGTTTCAGGGACCCTATTGAACTGGACTTCTCCTATACGCTTATATGCCTGATGAACGACATGCTCTCCGGCGTCGGGCGCGAGGTCATGGCCGCGAGGTTTCAGGCCGCGGTGGCCGAGGCGGTCTGCCGCGTGGCCGAGAAGCTCTCCTCGGTCCTGGGCATCACCACCGTGGCCCTAAGCGGCGGCGTGTTCCAGAACGACTATCTGCTCGGCGCCGTCACGGACAGGCTCCGCGAGGCGGGGCTTGCCCCTCACACAAACAGGCTCGTCCCCCCAAACGACGCGGGCGTCTCCCTGGGGCAGGCATATGTCCTGAGGGAGAGGCTCAGGGCCGGGCCGCTGCCTTGACGCGCAGGCGGAAATGCGGTATGGAGAGGGTAAGGACGTACACCCTCAGGAGGACAGGGCCATGGAAAAATGGGAGAAGGCGAAAGTTTTTCTGCTCGGCATGCTTGCCGCCGCCGTATTGCTGTTAACAGCGGCCGATGCGCTGGAGCCGAAGGTGGGACGCTACCAGCTAAGCGGAAACCAGATACAGGGCGTCTTTATCACGGACACCACGACCGGCGTGACCAAGTGGGTTGCGGGCCGCGAGTACAACCAGCTGGGGCTTCTCTTTGAGGAGATGGAGGACTACCCGTTAAAGTAAGAGCAACTCAAACGGCGCTTGACGGGCGTTTAATGTGCGGGGACTCTTGCGGCTCCCGCGTTTTGGTGGAATGAAACAATGGGGAGAGACCTTGAGGACATAACCCGCGCGGTCCGCCTGTTGGCAGGCCGCCTGATTAAAAAAAGGGGCGGAAGGCCCCTGAGGCTCATGGAGGTCTGCGGTACCCATACGGTGGCTGTCTTCCGCCACGGCATCCGGAGCCTTCTGCCCGAGGGCGTCGTACTGCTGAGCGGGCCGGGCTGTCCGGTCTGCGTAACGTCCATAAGGGACGTGGACGTTGCCGTATTGCTTGCCGAAAGGCCCGGCGCAGTGCTTGTGACCTTCGGCGACATGGTGCGCGTGCCCGGCGGGGAGCGCTCACTTTACGAGGCCAGGGCCGGGGGCGCGGACGTGAGGGTGGTGTACTCCCCCCTTGACGCCCTTAAAATCGCCTCCGGGGAGAGGGAGAAAACCGTGGTCTTTTTCGCAACCGGGTTTGAGACCACCTCCCCGCTTGTGGCGGGCACGCTCCTTGAGGCCGAAAGGGCGGGCATTGGGAATTTCTATCTCCACCCCGTCCACAAGCTCGTCCCCCCCGCGCTCAAGGCCCTCCTGGACTCGGGGGAGACAGCCATCGACGGCCTCATGCTGCCGGGGCACGTAAGCGCGATAATAGGCAGCAGGCCCTACGGGTTCCTGGCCGAGCAGTACGCCACGCCCTCCGTGATAACCGGCTTCGGGGCGGGAGACATTATGCGGGGGATATTAATGCTCCTCAAGCAGACGGAGGCCGGAAAGCCCGAGGTGGAGATTCAGTACCGCTCGGTGGTGCGCGAGGAGGGAAACACGAGGGCGCTTGAGGTCATGGGCTTATGCTTCGAGCCGGCGGAGGCGTACTGGCGGGGGATAGGCCCAATCCCCGCAAGCGGCCTTTTGCTTAACGAAAAATACCGGCACAGGGACATCGGGGAGCACGTGGACCTCTCCGGCGTCGGGGAGTCTCCGGAGCCCCCCGGCTGCTCCTGCGGGGAGGTCCTGCGCGGCGTGAAGCTCCCCACCGGCTGCCCGCTGTTTGGCAGGCGGTGCACCCCGGAAAACCCCGTGGGCGCTTGCATGGTAAGCGACGAGGGAAGCTGCGCGGCCTACCACAGGTACGGGGGAGCGGAACGGCTTCGTTTATGAAAAATGCCTGATGACAACCACAGCCGCTCTGTGGTCAATTCTGTCTTTTCCCCGCCCTGTTTTTATAGTGTTCAATCTTCCTGAATTTTTCACAGGATTCTTGCTTAAATGTCAATCACTTCTGCCGTCCGCCGGGTGTTCAAAGGGTGTTCAAGGCTTACCCTTTTTTATACAAGGGGGAGGTCGGGTGGGGGTGAGTAAATGTTTCTTGAATCCTTGAATCCTCGAATCTCGAATCGTTTATCGATAGGCGGGGTTTTCCAACCCCGCCTCGACGCTTTCTTTTTCCCCGCCCATGTCAAAGAACGCTCCACGCCTTTGCGGGAGCAGGTTTGTAACCTGCTCCTTTAATGCTCCGCCGACCATTCTAATTCCATCAGGCGGAACTCGTCCATGTGAACGGGTTCCTCTTGACAAGTTCACTTTTGTGTCGGCTGTCCCTTGAGAGGGTCGGAATCGACTCGACACGAGAGGGGGTTGCGAATTAGATGGCAGTTGCGGCTAACACCTGCAACTAAACAATTTTGAATCACGACTCCAGATTCTGTTAATAACTTACAGTAATCCTCATTTTATAATATTGTTCTTACATGCTATATTTCATTCTGCAATAAACGATTTTCTTATTGATATTTCAGCAACTCCGACCTAAAATATGGAAATATCATATGAAAGGGGATTATGCGACTAAATGGACGTATATCACCATTAATTACCGGAACTATGCGACCGATTTGACGTATTTGTACAAGACATTTCGGCCGTATAATTATGAGTTAGGTTTCATGAATAATGGATGAACTTTTCCAACATACTCTTAGTGTAATGGAATCGGCATTCGAGATTTTGGAACGGCAAGTACCAAAACCAAGAGCAATGCCTTTTAAAGATGGATTTGTATTCAGGTATAATGAACAGTCTATACATCAAGCCTTAATACAGAAACTCGCTCGAGTCGTTAGTGGTCTCCACGCTGCTAGATATCTCCTCAAAAAAGGGTTTGCGCAAGAGCAAGGAGCCTTACAGAGAATGTTGGATGAATTCCAAGAGGACATTATTTTCCTTGTATATGGACTCACAATTGACGAAATTACAGATTTGCACAAAAAGTACTTGTCGTTTTTCTATGAAGAAGAATTCGATATGCCTGAAAGCCCTGTCGAATCAAGCCAGAAGCGAGGGATGATTCCAAGAAAGAAAATTCGTGCCTATATAGCTCGTATAGAGGGGAGCAAATTAAGCCCCAGCGATGGGGTTGAGTTGTCAAGAACGATAAGTAAGGCATACTCAGGCTTTGTACATGGAGCTTCACCTCATATTATGGATATGTATGGGGGAAATCCTCCTAGATTCCACATTTCTGGAATGCTTGGTACACCAAAAATTAAAGAACATAGAGAAGATCTATGGAACTATTACTATAGGGGGATATTATCATTCATATTAGTTGCCAAGGCTTTTGGTAATGAAAAGCTTGTTAGAAGTCTTTTCAAATATCGAGATGAATTCGAGAGTCAGTCTGGAACAAACTATGGGCAGTTAGCACGCGAAAAAACCTAACCAGTCGATGGGGATGGCATGCGCAATAGCGCATCCCTCATCTCAGTGTTGTAAGCATAAAGAAATCATGGAAATTCAGGACATCCAACAGAAACTTTTAAATTCTATAGAAGTACTTTGTTCTAAAAATCACTTTTTGATAGAGAATGATATAAGTGAAAGAGCAATATCTCATAAATTAGCAATCTATATTGAATGTGAGTTTAGTGAATTTGATGTAGATTGTGAATATAATGGTTATGTAGAATCAGACAAAAATAAAAAATATATAAAAATTCTCAAAGATAAGGCAAATAAATTAGGAATAAAACGAAACACTGATGGAGATAACGAGATTATTTATAGAGAAGTATACCCTGATATTATTATTCATAAACGCGGGAGGAATACTGAAGGATCAAATCTTTTGATTATAGAAATGAAAAAATCTTATCGTCCAGATAATGGCCGCTATGATAGAGAAAAACTTTGTAGCTATACATCCAGAGACGATGAGAATAATTTAAATTATAAACTAGGGGCTTTCATTTTATTAAATAAGCGACAGAACCCTTGTTATACTATTGAGTGGTATAAAGATGGTACGAAGATGAAAGAATAAAGAATAGTTAAGGGGCTTGCAATGCAACATCGCCCACATGCATTTACAATAGAAGTTCACAGGCATTGAAATCCGCCCCCCCCAACCCCGCAGCATGGCAATTTATTTCATGGATTAAAATGGATTAAAATGGATTAAAATAGCGCATGAATTGCAGGGCATGCGGAGGAGAGGCGGCTATCGCTCGCCGCTGTAGTTGGGGGCCTCGCGGGTGATGGTTGCGTCGTGGACGCGGCTTTCCCTGAGCCCGGCGCCGGAAATCCTAAAGAGGAAAATGGGATGTCCCTATTTTCCTCTATTATTAAGACTTGTCATAAGCCTTGAGGAAATCGACTCTTGAGATGCCAGCCTGGGTGCAGATTGTCCTCAGAGTCGAAGCCTTGATTGTGGGGTGGTTCGGCATGGTGAGCATGTCGGACCATGCCGGTTAGCTGAACCGGGGAGAAAAAATATTATGATGACATTTTTTCTCTGTATTCTCCGCGTCTCTGTGGTTTAATACTCAGTAGTGGATAAATGATGGAGAGGATTCTTTTAGGGCACGGAAGCGGCGGGCGGCTGATGCACGAGCTTATCGCCGGGCATTTCGCCCCGGGCTTCGGCATAGAGGGCGCGGCGGACTCCGCGGTGCTGGACATGCCGGAGGGGGGGCGGCTTGCCCTTACCACGGACTCCTACGTGGTCTCGCCCCTGTTTTTTCCCGGCGGCAACATCGGGGACCTGGCCGTAAACGGCACGGTCAACGACCTCGCGGTTGTGGGCGCGGCCCCGCTTTATCTCACCGCGGGGTTCGTCATAGAGGAGGGTTTTCCCCTTGAGGACCTCGGCCGCATCGTCTCCACCATGGCGGGGGCGGCCCGAGAGGCCGGGGCGAGGGTGGTCGCCGGGGACACCAAGGTAGTGGAAAGGGGCAAGGGCGACGGGGTATTCATAAACACCTCCGGCGTGGGCGTGGTCCCGGAGGGCCTGGAGCTTTCGCCCTCCGCCATCCGGCCCGGAGACAGGATAATCGTAAGCCGGAGCATCGGCTGCCACGGGGTCGCGGTAATGGCCGGGCGGAACGGGCTGAGTTTCGACCCGCCGGTGCTGAGCGACACCGCGCCCCTGAACGGCCTGGTGGACGCCATCTTGCGCGCCGGTGGAGGCGGGGTGCGCGCCATGCGCGACCCAACGCGGGGCGGGCTTGCCACGGTGCTCAAGGAGTTCGCCCTTGAGTCGGGCCTCTGCCTCGTAATCGAGGAGGGGAGCGTGCCCATCGCGCCGGGGGTAAGGGGGGCGTGCGAGCTGCTGGGGCTCGACCCCCTCTACGTGGCCAACGAAGGGACTCTGCTTGCCGTTGTGCGCGTTGATGTGGCAAAATATGTCGTAGAGGAAATGAAAACTCGCCCATTGGGCGGAGAGGCCGCGGTTATCGGGAAGGTCGAGGCGGCGCCTGCTGAAACCGTGCTTCTCAGGACCGAGGCGGGGGGCAGCAGGATGGTGGAAATGCTCGCGGGGGAGCAGCTGCCGCGAATATGCTGAGAGAGGTGATATTGTGAGAAAGTCTCCGGTCTTTTTGCTGATTGCCTTTTCGGCGGCGCTTTTTATGGGCTGCGAGAAAAAGCCGGTTGCCGAGGTAAACGGAGAGGGTATAACCCGCAAGATGCTCGAACTGAAGATAGAGGAAAGAATCAGGGAGCACGAGGAGCGCGGGGCGGTCTCGGTGGACAGGACGGCCCTGAGGCCGGCCGTGCTCGAGCAGATGATATCCGAGACCCTCCTCCTCCAGGGGGCGAGGGCGGCCAACGTCGCCGTCCCGGACGAAGAAGTGCAGAGGGAGATACACGGCATGAGGCAGAGGATGGGCAAGGAAAGGTTCGACCAGAGGCTCAATGACCGCTCCCTCGCCCTCGAGGAGTTCACCGTCATCGTAAGGGAAAACCTCATGAAGGAGAGGTTCGCGGAGGGCCTCTTCTCGGCGGACGACATCACCGGGGAGGAAATACTCCGGTTTTACAAGGACAGCCCCAGGCCCTTTATAAAGCCCGAGTCCGTCAATGTCAGGTTCATGCAGACCTCTTTCAAGCTCGACGCCGAGGCGCTCATGAAGAAGATAAAGAAAAGAAGCGACTTCGACAGGGTCGCGGACGCTGCCGAGGAAAAGGGCCACACGGTCAGCAGCTACGGATGGGCCTCCCCCGGCATGTTCTCCCCGGAGATAAGCGACGCGCTCCGGAAGCTCAAGCCCGGCGGCTACGGCGGTCCTTACAAGGGCAGGGAGGGGTACTACATCTTCATGCTCAAGAAAAGACAGAAGGAGAGGCCGAAGACCTTTGAGGAGGCCAGAGACGAGATACGCTCCCTGCTGCTCCAGAAAAAACGCGCCGCCGCTGTCCTGCACTGGGTGTCCGCCAAGAGGAAACAAGCCGCGATAGTCATAAATTAATCCCGGCGCCGTGCCGGGAAACGCCGTTGCCCGGAGTCCCGGGGTTTCCCGCCCGGAAGGGCGACGGGGAAAAAGAAAACCCCCTTTCATGGGGCCTTAGAGGATTATTTCCTGCCATGTGGAGTCCGGACACAAACGAATACGCCTTGACAGGCCGGAAAATATCGGGCGCAATCAAGCGGACCGGCCCGCTTCCGCTTAAACTCCTCTTGTTCTCCCTGCCGCTCCTTTTTGCCCTTTCCGTGGCCGGGCGCGGCTTTTCAGCCGTCGTCCTGGACAGGGTCGTCGCGGTGGTCAACGAGGAGGCCATTACGTGGACCGAGCTTTACCGCGCCATGGAGTTCGAGATGAGCAACAGCTCCCCGGGGCTGACGGACGAGGAAAAGAGGGAGCTTTTCAGGAAAAAGGAGGCCGAGTTCCTCGAAAGCATGATAGATGAGAGGCTGCAGCTTCAGGAGGCGCGAAAGCTCGGCATCAAGGTGGGGCCCGAGGAGGTGGACAGGGCCATCGAGGGCATACGCAAGAAAATCTCCATGGACGAGGAGACCTTCCAGAGGGCCATACGCAAGGAGGGCTTCACACCCGATGACTACAGGGAGATGATACATGACCAGATAGTGATAGGCAGGCTCGTCGAGCGCGAGGTAAGGGGGAAGATAAAGCCCTCCGAAGAGGAAACGCCAGGGGGGGCCGGCGGGGAGGGCGGCGTTTATTACGGCCTTAGCCAGATATTTTTCAGCCTCACGGAGGGCGGGGACATCGAGTCCCTCTCGGGCCGGATAGCCGAGGTGATGGCGGGCCTTTCAAACGGGGTGGACTTCGCCGAGCTTGCCGCCAGGCACTCCGAAGGCCCGGCGGCGCAAAGAGGCGGGGAACTGGGGTTCGTGCCGAAGGGCCAGCTTGCCCGTGAGTTCGTCGAGGCGCTGGAGGGCCTGAGGCCGGGGGAGGTCAGCAGGCCCTTCCGCAGCCGGCAGGGCGTGCATATCGTAAAGCTTAACGCCAGAAAGGACCCGTCGGAACTGGTAAAAGAGAAACTCTTCGGCAGGGAGTACGAAAACTGGCTGAGGGGCCTGAGGGAGAAGTCCTTTATAGAGATAAGGCTCGATTAACCCCGTCATTGCACGAGTACAGCGGGAAAAGAGAACAAGAAAGGCATGTCGGCAATCACCTTGTAGGGCATAGGCGGGGTTTCCTAACCCCGCCGGAGGGCGGCCCCGCGATAAAGAGGGGTGGGACCGGCAAGAGGGGGACTTGCTCTTCGCGGTACGCAGGCCGCCCGCCTCAAGGTACGCACCCTTGTTTTACGAGTACCGGTTCATGCCCGTCCCCGGTTGAAGAAGAAAAGAAGCAAACGGCATCCCGCTTAAAGGAGAAAAGGCTTCGCCCGTCTCTTTGCCGCTGATTACGGCTTTTTTCTGTCGCGCTAAAGAGCACGCAGACACTTGCTTTTTTTAATTAAAAAGATGTTTAATAATTGAAATTAATAATTGAGCTATGGGAAAACTAAAGAAAGAACTAAGCGAGCAGGAGAAGAAGAACGTCCCTCTCTATCCCATCGGCATCGTGGCGGAGCTTATCGGCACGACCGACCAGACACTGAGGCTGTACGAAAAGCACGGGCTCATAACTCCCTCACGCCGCAACAAGAACCGCTACTATTCGGAAAACGACATCAAGTGGCTCCGATGCATCCGCGAGCTTATCCACAACAAGAAGATAAGCATCCAGGGCATAAAGAAACTCATGGACTACGCTCCGTGCTGGGAGCTTACGGAGTGCTCCGAGCAAAAGAAGAAGAGCTGCTCGTCCTACATAGACAGGTCCAAGCCCTGCTGGGAACTGAACCGGCAGATATGCCAGCGCGAAAGCGGCAAGATCTGCGAGGACTGCGTGGTCTATATCTCCAAAAAGATCCAGAAAGAGAAAAGGAAGTAGCGAACCGTTAGGGCTCCATGGCCCGCTTCGGCCCTAAGCCCCCCGCTTTCCGGCAGACCTCTCCGGCCCACGCCTTGCCCCGGCGCAATTCCCGTGATTTCCCGCTCCACGGGCGGGTATGATTTGCGTCATTTCCTTCCTTTCCGGCCCTGGCTTATACTTTACTTATGAAGACGATATTAACCCGTTCATTGCATGAGCACTATGGAAAAAGAGAACAAGAAGTTATGTTGACAATCAAAGGCATAGGCGGGGTTTTCCAACCCCGCCGGAGGGCCGGCTCCCGGC
>CBDVCR010000005.1:0-37100 GCA_965372535.1 uncultured bacterium
GAGCCATGGCGCTACGAAAAGGCTTGACATTCAACACAGTTGCTTCGGGCGAGCCATGCCCGGCAACCGGAACGGGCGATATCATTTCCACCCGTACTGCCGCTCCACGCCGCTGTGGAGCTTAAAAGGCGTAACGCACTCCTCAAGCGGCGCGCCCGTTACTTCTATCCCTTTCATCCCGGACACCCCGAGGCCCGCCTCGGCGCAGTGGCTCAGGTAGCCCACCCTCGAAAAGTCCACGCCCATCACTTCGCAGGCCACCCTGTCGGCGGCCAGGGCGTCTGCGCTTGAAAGGGCGACGCCCGCGTTTACGGGGTCCCCATGTGCGGGGCCGTTCCCTTCCATCCCGGTAAAACCGTCGATGACGGCCAGGTCGGGCCATGCCCGCAGGGCAAGGCACGCGATGTTGAGGTTCGTCCGCCTTATGCCCTGGTGGACGCTCGCCTTGTCCGGACGGGCCACGCATCCCATCGCCATGTTTTTTACGGAGAGAGTGACCACCACGGCGTCATGGGTCTTGAGCTTCGCCGCCGAGACCCGGTAAAACCCGGCCCCGTCAAGTAGCATCCCCGCCGCCCTGACCCGAAGGGGCCTTCCCGCCGAGTCCTCCACCAGGACCGTCTCGAACTCGCCCCGGTTAAGGTCCGAAAGCTCGACGTCGTACTCCTCGGGCAGGCCCAGGTAACCGAAATTCCGGTAAGCCTCAAGGGTGTCGCCGGAGGAGGCCTCCGCAATTATTATCTTCCCGCGGTAAAAGCCGGAAAAAAAATCCAGTATCCCCCGCATCTGGTCTGCGTGGCTTGAGGCCAGCTGCATTGAGGCGGACACGAAGTTGGGCTTTATTACCACCTGTCTTCCGCCGACCGCGTTTACAATGTCCCCGGCTATGAGCTCAAGCGACCGCCTGACGTTTTCGCGCCGGCTGCCGCCCTTTACGAGAGAGACCCTTGCCATAGTTTAGGCAACCATAACCCGCGCCGGGTTTCCGGAGGGCGAGCGGGAGTTTTACCGGCCCGGAAGCTCGCACACGGGCAGGAGCAGGAACCCCGAAGCTCCCTTTTTCCAGGCGTCCTCCTTCCGTCCGTCCCTGACGTTGACCGCCAGGGTATAGTCGTCCAGCATCGCGGGGGTGGAGGAGAGGTAGGCGCCGCGGAGGTTGCGGAAACGCGCCTTGAACCCGTCCGGCTCTTGCGAGAGGGCAAGGAGTTCCCCGTAGGTCGGAAGCCGCCAGGCGCGGCAGCCGGCATAGGCCGAAGCGTTCAGCCCTTCGATGAACCCGGCGGCCTCCTCGAAGCCGACCGGTTTTCCCCAGTGGTTGCCGTCCCTCATCCACACAAGCCCCCTCTTTCCGTCCACCAGCACCAGAGACGCGGGCCGGCCCCCCGCCCCCGGAGCCCCGGCCTGCGGGACGGTCTCGATGACCATCTTCCCCCCGCCGGAAAAACCCTTGCCGGAACCCATCAGGTTGGTAAACACGTAAGCCGAAAAAGCCAGGCCGAGAAGTATTACCCCGGCTGCGAACACCCGGGGGTTAAGCAGGCCGCGCCGTGTGGCCTCCGCCCGGCCCGTGCGAGTATAGGCATAGACGCCCGGGGAGACGCTTGCGGGGTTTGCCCGCGTGGCCGGGGTGTTGTGTGCCCGCTTGAGCTGCTCGTATGCCTCGTTAAGCTCCTTGAGCTTCTCCTGCGCCCTGGCCTGGAGCACGGGGTCGTGGGCGAAGCGGTCGGGATGCCATACCTTTACGAGGACCCGGTAGGACTCCGCGATTTCCTCAAGCGAGGTGGTCCGCGAGACTTCGAGGGTCTTGTAATACCCGTTTATTTCTTCAACCGAGTCCATGACAAATAATCAGGCGGAACTTGAACCGAATAACCCCTTCAACTGTGCAAGAATTGATTATTACTCCGGCAATTAAATACCTTAATGCCGTCATTCCCGCGCAGGCGGGAATCCAATCAAAAAGCGCTGGATTCCGGGTCAAGCCCGGAATGACATAATAGCGGTACTTTCATATATTTAGTTGCCGGTGTAATAATAGAATTTATCAGATTGACAGGTGAAAAGTAAAATTCCGGGCAACGGCCCGCATGGCCCGCGTTATTCATCTAAAGTAGAAAAAACTATTGAACCTCGCACAAGTAATGCCCTATGCCTCCTGTTCTGTCATATACTATTCTTGTCATCCCCGCTTAAGCGGGGATCCGGTATTTTCCGCATGTTCCGCATGGTTAAGTTCCTTTCCCGCCGGAGTTTATCCCTGTGAAAGCAGGGAGCTTTCTCTTTTGCAGATTTTGGCCCTTGAAACGTGTTGATATTAAAGGGATAATTATGTATGTGGATAACGCCTAAATACCCTGTGCCGGTTTTCGAACCCTGAGCGCAATGACCTGCCCCGCAGCGAGTGGTTAACAAATAACATTGGCTCGGCTCATCCATGGCGGAACATTTCCACAACCACGCGGGGGAATGATATAATATCGTGGGTTCACGTGAGTTCAGATGTGACCATCGATTCCATTGAGGTCAGGGTATGCCTAAAAAGATAAAAAAGACAAAATCGCCGGCAAAGAAAAAACAGGCCGATGCGGACACTGCAAATCTGCCGCACTTTCCGCGCCGCGAGGCGATGGAAGGCATAATGTCCGGCATCTCAGGCGGCGGCAGGGACCGTGCCGTGGATGAGGCACAGGATATCATGTATGACGCCTGGGATGCCCCGACGCGCCAACGCGCCGTGACCCTGGCCAAAAAGGCGCTCGCGATATCTCCTGACTGCGCGGACACCTACGTGCTTCTTGCCCGGGAGACCGCCAAATCGCTTGACGAGGAGACAGACCTCTACAGGCAGGGAGTGGAAGCGGGCGAGAGGACCCTTGGCAAGGAAGTATTCGAGGAGAAGGTTGGCTACTTCTGGGGGATACTTGAGACGCGCCCCTACATGCGCGCCCGTGCCGGTCTGGCAGAGTGCCTCTGGGATACCGGGCAGCAGGAGGAAGCCGTTGAGCACTACCGGGACATGTTGCGCCTCAATCCCAACGACAACCAGGGCCTCCGTTACATCCTCATGCCGCGCCTGATAGAACTCGGTCTTGAGGAAGATGCCGAAAAGTTGTATGGGGAGTATAGTGACGATGCCTCGGCTTTTTGGGGATATTCGAGGGTGCTCCTGGATTTCCGCAAGCATGGCGATTCAGCAGTTTCAAGGAAATCGCTCAAGACAGCCATTAAAGAGAATAAACACGTGCCACCGTATCTGCTCGGCCACAGGAGAATGCCGCGCAGTCTTCCGGGGCACTATGGTTTCGGTGACGAGAACGAGGCTATCGTTTATGTCGACGACAACATGGCGGCATGGAAGACAACGCCGAGGGCGCTGGAATGGCTGGCTGAGAATGTGAAAAAGGCCTGGCCTAAGCAGTAGTCAAGGGGCTTTTACTTCCGCCTCTTTTTCCATCGCCCTTTCCAAGGCAACCACCTTTGCTTTTTTCTTTGGAGACCATCCGTGCTTGTGCGGCTTACAGAGAGCGCAGCTTTTTGATTTCTTATCCTTGTAGACCTTTCCCATCACCTGTATACGCTTCCCCTGAAATCAACGATATCAACAAAGACGGTCCCGGTTTCGCTATCCGGTCTCAGGATAATCCTGACCTCCCCCTTCCGGATGCGATAATAGCCTGCCCACTCGCCTTTCGATTTTTTGACGTCTATACTTATGATGGAGCCTGTTATTCTCAGGATGAAATCCCTGATTGAGTCCTTGGCCTGGTTTCTATGCCGTGCTCTTCAATGAAGGAACCCGCCCGTTTTGAATACTCAACGGTCCATTTCATACATCGATAGTTTCTTTGCGAACGGATTTCCTCTCAGGTTTTCCGTACCGGTCGGCGATGTCGAGCATCTCCTTACCGGAAACCTCAGGCAAGAACATGAGACGCACCTTTATCAGTTCTTCCTCCAGTGCCTCTTTTACGGACTCCTTGACTATCGATTTCAGTTCTTCATGGTTTACTGTTGGCATGAATAAACCTCCTTCTGCCTACCGCTGTATGTTGATATTTTATCTATGGTTCAATAGAAAAGGTGCATTTTCAGGAAACAGCCCGCATGGCCATTGCGAGGCATCCTGAGCCTGTCGAAGGATGGACCCATTCCGTTTGCCGCTCTGTTTTTATGTGTTCAAAGCCTTTCCTTTAAACCCACCGTAACCCCTTGATTTTTTGGAATATCCCGGCCCGTCCGGGCGTTCAAAGGGTGTTCAAGGCGGCCCGGCCTTCATTCCCCCATTCATCCTGAGCCTGTCGAAGGATGGGCTTGTCGAGGGACAAAAGCCATTCCCGCGAAAGCGGAAACCCGGTTCATGCTTTCCACCGTGGTTATTAAAAATGAGGCGGGCGGAACGTGTCAAGAGGAACGGGTTCATCTTGACACGTTCACTTTTCTTTCCATACCCTTGACAGCAGCAGAAAAACGAGTTATAGTAGTCCTACTTAAGGTTGGTATCAGGACAGCCCGTCCTGACAGCAATCCAAAGGAGGTATCCGATGCGAATCATCAGAAGCCTTAAGACACTATCGCTCCTCGCCACTGTGGCCGTGCCGTTCCTCGTCGCGTGCGAAGAGACCAAAAGTCCGCCCGTCCATACAGAGCGCCCGCTGACTGGTGGCGAGCTTGTATTGGAAATCCCGAACCAACGCGAATTAGGTGGTCCGATACAAAGCGCCACATTTGACCCCCAACGCCGCACTGTCTACCTGGCCACGCTTGTCAACCTGTACGCTGTCCGGAACGGCGAAACCTCCCCCATCGCCAAGCCGCCAGCTCCAGGCGCCCAGCTTCTGCTCGCACCGGGCGGCGGCATATATGCCTGGCTTATTCCCGATGAAAAGTCGAACGGACTGTACCTCATTCATTTGATGGATATCGGGGGTGAGCGTCTGGCCGAGCTCCGCCTCAAGGAGCCCCCACACGGTTTTGGTGCACTTGTCTTCGGGTTCCGGGGAAAGACCATCGTCACCGTCACTGCTCTCGACGACTGGCAGGGTGCACACGGGCGCTTTCAGTTCACGTTCTGGAGCCGCGACGGGCAGATGCTCAATAAGGTTATCCTTCCCGAACGCGCGATCCCCATTGTCGGCGCCGACGGCATGTCCCTCCTCCTTCTCGGTCCGAAAGAGGCCACAGCCTACTCGCCCGAAGGCGAGTTGCTGTGGCGCCTCGATGGTCACTACCGCAAGGGCGCCATTGCCCGGCGTGGGCAGTTGGCCCTGCTCAACCCCGCCCCTCGCAAGGAGATCGACCAGGTATACGTGTTCACTGGCTCTGGCCAGCCGACCGTCATCACCATGCCCACCCCGGTCCATCATCTGCGCGTGTCACCAGACGGGTCAGCTGCCGTTATAGGCGGTAACCGTGGGCGCTATTTCTACCTGGATTCGGCAAGCTCTCAGTTCGAAGAAGGAGTGCGGTTGCCATTTAAGGCCGAACTGTTCATCTCCGCTATCGAACTCGTTGACCGCGACACGCTGGCCGTCGGAGTACTCCAGCGGCAGGGTGAGCCGCCACGACACACCTGGCCCAGCGGCGGCCTGGTGGTTATCAACCGTAAAGGGAATGTTCTCTTCCGCACCGAATACCCTATCCGGGAGCCACTGGCATCCCGGCCCGGGTTGGGTGTCACATTCGAAAACCCGACCATCATTGGCTTTACGCTCGACACGACGTCTCTCGTCAGGCTCGGGCGTGAGATGTAAGGAGGATACTATGATGAAAACACTCTACGGACTGATATTAGGCACAGTGCTGGGCACGGCTGTACTCCTGGCGCCGGACTCGGTACTGGGCCTGCACGGTTGGCCTATCGAGCCGACCAACAGCGATCACCCTATGGGCAACAGTTTCGGTGAGTTTCAGGGTACCCTTCACTCCGGTATTGACATTATGGAGCCGCCAATGTACGACGGGGCAGGTGTCGAAGACCCCGCTGCGCCGTGGGTCGCTGTTACCGTCGACGGGATAGTAAACCGCTTCGAGGATGATGCGGCCTCCATGTACAACTTCACTGCGGTCGATGCCGACGATCCCGCAGACCCCGCAGTATACGACTATGGCCACCTTCAAGAGGGCAGCTACCACGCCGACTACGTAAACGCGTACAATAACGGCGATCCAGTGAGCGCGGGTGACCGGATCGCCAAGATTGTCCGATGGTCGGCGTGCGACTACCACCACCTCCACCACGAGATACAGGAACCCGGCGCCGACTTTTTCAGTCCCCTCGCTAACATTACTCCCAACCCGGATCCCGATCCACCTGAGGTTGACGGGCTTTTCTTTGCCCAGGACAACAGCAACCCCTGGGTGGAATATACCCCTGTGACTGGAAACTCGTGTGCAGTTGTCTCCGGCCCGACCGACATCATCGTCCAGACCCGCGATCGCGACGAGGCTGGAGTGGCGCTGGGAAACATTGGCATCCTGGGGGTCTACGATGTACGCTGGCGTGCATGTGCGGACGCCAACCCGGCCTGTCCGTGGATCGACACGTATCGATTTGACACCCTGACCCCCCCTTTTACCTCCCTGGCCGCCGACTTCTTCAGCGACCGTGCCCCGTGGGACAGTTACGACGGTTACTGCGGCGACGGCTGGTACTACCCGATAGTCACCAACTTTGTTGCTGGTGCGCATGACGTTGCGGGCAGTTGGGACACGACGGCAATTGCCGACGGCAGCTACTCGGTCAGCGCAGAGGTCACAGACTTCGCTGGTAACGTCACCGTCATAAACCGGCGTGCTTGCGTCCAGAACACCGGCAGTTGCACCACAGAACTGACCATCCGCGATGCAACCAACGACCACGGCGCCATCCCCTACTCGACTCCGCCTTGGTGGTACAGCCCGGACATCACTGCCAATCCAGGCACCCCGGACGAGGATCACAACATCAACCTCGGTGTCGCCAACCCGATCGAGGTGCGGGTGTGGAACTTTGGCAGTTGCGACCTCCCCGCCGGCACCACTTACGACGTCTGCCTTGGCTGGGGCCTACCCACGGCCTCTGTGGCCTATCCCCTGCCCGCCAACCAGCAGATTGCCTGTCAGACCGAGACCGTGCCAGCGGGCGGCTGGCCGGTTGGCGCCAGCCGCACCGCCACCATCACCTGGACGCCCGATCCCGCCCTGGTCCCTCTCGGCAACCACTGCCTAATCGCTTGGGTCGACAAGTCACCCGACGATCCTGTGCTGGACACCCCGGCAGTGAACTGGGACGACAACCGCTCTCAGCAGAACATCACTTTTGTGGCAGCGCCCAGCCCAGGCGAGCCTGGCTACAGCAGCTTCTGGGTTAATCCACAGAGGATGATCGAACAGCGCAGTCTCGAGCTGACTCTTCGCTACAGCGGCAACCGGCCAACCTTGCGCGAAGTCCGTCTGCACGTTCTGCCCGGTCTGATCGTCGACCGCGTAGTCGGCGGCAGCGTCGTCGGCGGCTACAAAGGAGACAAGCCGATCGAACCGTGTGAGTTGAAGCCCGAGGGACTCCACCGGATGATGTGTCAATCATGGAAGGAGACCAGCAAGCTCGGTTACACTCGAGTGATTGGCGGTATTGATCCCTCCGGGCGACTGCTCCTGGAAGGCATTCACGTGACGGGAAAGCCCGTCCGTCTGACCCTTGAGGTCTGGTCCGAGGACGGCGTCCGCCATGGTGAATTCGTTGATATAGAAGTGGTCGAGCATGGTATTCTTCAGGGCAACAAGGAGGTCACGCCTGTGGGTGGGCTGACGGTACGCTTCGAACACTAATGCGGTAGTAGCTGGTGAATCCGAGTCTGCACGCCTGCATGGACGAACGCATCGGGGTTCGCCCTCCTCCTGCGCTCATTTTACCTGCGGCTTCACATGCCCCGGCGCTATGTGCTATAACATAGGCACACGAACCACCAAGGAGGACAGTTGATGAGAAAGCTGCTTGCCGTCTGCCTGGCGCCGATGTTCCTGCTGGCCTGCGCGCAGGGCACGACCACGGACGCGGAGGGCCCCGCCCTTGTAAGGGTGAACAACACCGGAATAACCGAAAAGGACGTGAGGGACGAAATCAAGATGCTGCCGAGAGAAGTCATGGAGATTTTCGGTGAAGAGGACGGCGTGGAGTTCCTGCTCAACGAACTCGCAAAGAAGGAAATGCTCTACCAGGAGGCCCTCAAAAAAGGATACCGAAAGAGGGGAGAGTTCAGGGACCGGCTTGAGGTGATGAAAAAGCGCCTCATGGTGGAAATGCTCCTCGAGGACGAGATAGAGAAGTCCTCAAGGGTCTCGGACCAGGAAGTGAGGGACTTCTACGAGCAGAACAAGCAAAGGTTCATAGCCGAAGTACCGGGAAACGGCAAGGAACAGGTCATGGAGTTCGAGGTGGTCAAGGACGCCATCCACGAACGCCTCAGCATGATAAAGCAGAAAAACGCCTTCGAAGAATACATAGCGTCACTGAGGGAAAAATACACGGTCGAAATAAACAAGGAAGCGACCGAGGCGGCCTTCGGCAACGGGCCAGCTTCCCTGGGCAACGCCCCTACGCCTTAGGGACGATATAGGCACAGAACGGGTCCCCTTCCCGCTGGCACTGGCTCCTCGAAACGCCCCCGCCGAGCAGGTCGCGGTAAAGTTCAATCTCGTACCGGCACGCCTCGGGATACTCCGAGGAGACTTCCAGAAGAAGGCAGTTTAACTGCTTGAGGTTGAAATCCCCGTTTTCTTCCTCAAGCTCGACGAGAAAGCCGTCTTTTTCAAGCGTCTCGGAAAACCTGACGACCTTTTCCTCGAAGCTGCGGGCGCCGGAGAGCGCTTTTTGCTTTTCCTCGAGCAAACTCTGTTTCCTTTTTCTGAAAATCCTGTCCACCTTGTCCCTGCCGTCCAACTCCTCGACGATACGGAGAACGTCCACAAGGAAACTACCGTAAGAATTGGGGAAAATGTTCTTGGCCTTTTCGGTGAGCCTGTAAATGAACACGGGCCTGCCTATGCCGTACTTCTTCGCCTCGAAGCGTATAAGGCCCTTCCTCTCCAGAGACATCAGGTGCTGCCTGACCGCCATGGACGTAATCCCCATCTCGCGGCTTATCTCGACCACCGTCATGTACTCGGCTTTCTTGAGCAGCATGACTATCTGCTGTCTCGTGGGGTTATCGTCAATGGTGTAATACATGGTTAAAAATACCACAGTTATTACCGATTTGTAAATAAAAATATTTTTTAAATTAAAAAATTAACTTATTGAGCTCAAAAGGGGCGGACGGGGCTTGGAAACAGGGACGCAAGTGCTATAATTTAGGCAAGTTCAAACCCCGGCACGGAGGAGGGCCGATGATCACGGGCAGGGAAGACCTACTGAATTCGATGATAGAGGCGTTTATAATGGAAAAAGGCACGGCGGTGTTTTATGACATGGCCGTGGGAAAGGCCGAAAGCCCGGAGGCCAGGGAGACGTTCCGGATTCTCTCCCGTTCCGAAAAGGAGCACATGCGGTATATCGACTACCTCTATAACTCCATAGAGGACAACAGAGACCTCCTGGCATTCGAGGATTTCAGGCAAAAGGCCGTCCCCTCGGACGTGGAAGGCGGCATACCGGTGAAAGAAGTGGAGGCAAGGCTCGATGAAATCCCCTCGGGCGACGACCTGGCCGTTGTTTCCGAGGCGGAAGCCGTGGAGGAAGGGGCATACGCCCTCTATAAAAGGCTTTCCGAGAGCGCCGAGGACGCCAACGTCCGGGTGTTCACAAAAGACCTGATGGGCTGGGAACTCAAGCACCTCGAACGCCTGAGGGAGTTGAAGGGCAGATTACAAAAGAAAAGTTGAGGCTTTTCCCCTTTTTGCTGTTATAATGAAACAGGACATGCGGTAAACCGGCCGCGGGCCGGATCGGTTCGGAAAGGAAGGGGCGTTTGCTGAAACTCCGGCAGGGCATGGTAGAGCTTTACAAGAAAGTGGCCACCTCCATCCCCCCCGACGTGGAAGCCGCGCTGAGGGCCGCCCATGACGAGGAAGAGGAAGGGTCCAGGGCAAAGGAGGCCTTTGCCGAGATCCTTGCCGACATAAAGCTCTCAAGGGACCAAAGCAGCCCCCTGTGCCTGGCTTCGGGCATCCCGGTGTTTTACGTAAAGGTCCCCAGGGGCATCGGCCATGAGGAAATAAGGGAGACGATAGTTGAGGCCACAAGGGAAGCGACCAGGAAAATCCCCCTCTCGGCAAACGCCGTTGACCCCGTTACCAACATAAACACCGGCGACAACACGGGCAAGGGATTCCCCGTAATCCACATGGAGCAGACGGACGGCAACCTCGTGGTGGAACTCATGCTCATGGGCTCCTGGAGCGAAAACGAAGGGCGCACCTACAGGCTGCCCGACGAGGGCCTCGGCGCCAAAAGGGACATCGAGGGAGCAAGTAAATGCGCGGTGGACGCCGTTAAGAGGGCCGGCGGCAGGGGGTGCCCCCCATACACCGTAGGCGTGGGCGTCGCCACGACGGTGGAGCAGGCGGCAGGCCTGTCGCGGCGGCAGCTCAGGCGGAAGCTCCAGGACACAAACCCCGACGAGGCCCTCGCCGGGCTGGAGGAGAAGACCCTCCGGGACATAAACGCCCTCGGCATAGGCATCGCGGGCCTCGGGGGCAGGACCACGGCCCTCGGCGTAAAAATCGGCGCAAGCCACCGGCACACGGACTCCTGCTTCGTGGACATCGCCCTGGCCTGCTGGTCCAACCGCAGGGGGAAACTCATCTGGTAAGGCGCAGCGGACGCCCGTAATAATTAAACGCCTGCAAAACGGTTCCGGAAATGACAGTATTCATCGTCGGCGCAACGGGGTTCATCGGCTCGAAACTGGCCGGGGCGCTCATTAAAAGGGGCTTTAAGGCCCGGTGTCTCGCCCGGAGCGAAAAGAGCGCCCGGAAATGCGCGGACATGGGCCTTGAGGCCTTCATGGGAGACATCGCAGACCCCGAATCCCTCAAAGGCGCCATGGACGGCGCCGACGTGGCGGTAAACCTCGCCGGCATCATCAGGGAAAAGGGCGGGCAGACCTTCGGGAAAGTCCACGTGGAGGGCACGGAACACCTCATCGGGGAAGCAAAACGGGCGGGGGTGCGGCACTTCTTCCAGCAGAGCGCCCTCGGGGCCGACATCTCCTCAAAGGCCGCATACCACCGCACCAAGGCCGAGGCGGAACGTGCGGTCATCTCCTCCGGAGTCCCCTTCACCATCTTCAGGCCCTCCCTCGTGGTAGGCCCCGGCGACGGCTTTACCTCGCAGGTCATGGACATCATAAAGGCCCCCAGCCCGTTCATCCCCGTGCCGGGCAAGGGGGAGGCGAGGTTCCAGCCCATGTACGTGGACGACTGGGTGGAGTGCTTCATGAGGGTCGTGGAAAACCCCGGGGCGCTGGGTAAGACTTACGAACTCGGCGGCCCCGGACATCTTGCCTACAACACTATGGTTACGGACATCGCCGAGGCCATGGGAATCAGGAAACCCCTGCTTCACATCCCCATGGGGCTTGCGTCCCTGGGGGTGAGGATACTTGAGAAGACCCCCCTTAGCCCCGCCTCCCCGGAGCAGCTAATGCTCCTTAACATGGATAACGTCTGCGACAAGGAGAGCGTAAGGAAAAACTTCGGGTTCGACCCGGCGCCCTTCAGGGAGGCTTTAAAACTCTTTATTTCACCACGAGGACGGGACAGTTAGCGTGGTCCACCACCTTGGTGGAAACGCTGCCGAGGAGGAACTTCTTCGCCCCGTGCCTTCCGTGCGAGCCCAACACGAGGAGGTCTATCTTCATCTTCTGGGCCGTCTCCAGGATTTTCTCCGCTGCCGGACCCTGCCTGACGATGGTCTTGGCCTCGATGGGCTTTCCCGATAAGGATATCCTTACCTTCTCCATCGCCGTATTGGCCTCCTCCGTAAGGGCGGCCATTATCCGCTGCCTGTCGATGTCGGGAAGCTCGGTAAGGTAGAGCTCGGGTATAACGGAGAGCACCGTGAGGGAGGAGTTAAATCCGCTGGCTATCTCCACGGCCTTTTTCAACGCCTTGTCCGAGAGCTTGGAGCCGTCGTGGGCGACCAGTATATTCTTCATGTTACCTCCCGCAAAAAATCATCTCTTATTGTATCAGGAACGCCCGCAAACCGCCACATCAATTCTCCACCCCGTCCAGCGGGCAGCTCCCGCACAGAGGGCTCCGCGGCCTGCAGAAGGTCTTGCCCACGGCCACGAAAAGGGCGTGGTACTCGTTAAAATAGGCCACGCCGCCCTCCTGCACCGGGTTAGCAAAGCGGAGGTGGAAGAGGCCCTGGAATGCGTCATAGGATTCGCCGCGTTCCATGACGCCGTGGCGGGAAAGCACCCTTTTGGTATAGGCGTCGATGACGAAGACGGGTTTTTCAAGGGCGTAGAGCAGGATGGAGTCCGCGGTCTCCGGGCCCACGCCCTTTACGCCCAGGAGTTCTTCCCTGAGCACGGCAAGGGGCGCCCCGCCCATGCGCTTCATGCTCCCGCCGTAGCGGAGGGCCAAAAAATCCACAAAGGACTTGAGCCTTGCGGCCTTTACGTTAAAGTACCCGGCGGGCCGTATCAGAGCGGCGAGTTCGCCTTTCGGCATCAGGTGTATACGCCTCGCGCTTAAAGCCCCGGCGCGCTTGAGGTTCGCGATGGCGCGCTCGACGTTGCCCCAGTTGGTGTTCTGGGTCAGCACGGCCCCCACGGCGACCTCAAAGGGCGTATCCCCCGGCCACCAGCGCTGGGGGCCGAAGCGGGAGTGGAGTTTTTCGTAGATTTCCTCCAGGACGTCCAAGGCAACCCTCAACTTATTATAATCGAGCGGGCGGGCCATCATTCGCGTCAGCCGCTGCCGCTATATACCTCCCCGCGGCAGAGGCCGCGGGGTATCCGGAAAAGGCAAGGAGCCGGCTACCCCGTGGCAAAACCACGGGGAATGCACTGCTGCATTCAAGTAAAATAACACAATATCCGGTTGAAGCCCTCCTGGGAGGGTGAAAAAAACCCGACGCGGAATCCGGCGGAACCGGCAACTTTACAATCCGCAGGCCATGGGGCTACTCCCCGTTCCCACCGCCGCTGCCGGCCTGTCTTCTCAATAATAATTTTTCCCGCGCCTTTTCATTGCCAAGCCGTGCGGAAGACTCGTAGTCATCAAACGCAAGCATCTTCCTGCCGGTTATCTCATATAATAATCCCCGGTTAAAATAATAACCGCCTTCGGAGGGGTCAAGGGCTATCGCCCTGCTCATAAAAACAATCGCTTCCTCGAATTTTCCCGCCCCGGTGTAAATTTTCGCGAGGTTATTGTACGGCGACGGGAAATCCGGGTCCAGAGATACGGCATGCCTGTAACTGTCCACCGCCTCCTCAAGCCTTCCCAGTAACCCGAGCGCTATCCCTCTATTATAATATAGGGCGGCGTTGCCGGGACTGTAGCCGATTGCGGCATCAAAGTCATTCAGGGCCGCCTCGTAATTGCCTGTCTCGATGTATGCCAGCCCTCTATTGGAACGGCTCTTGAAAAGCCGGACGGTTTTGCCTGCATAAGGCATGTTGCCCCTGGCAATGGCGGACGTGAAATCCTCTATGGCCTTCACGTGGTCTCCTTTATCGAGGAACGCCTTGCCCCTTCCGGCATAAGGTTGAAGGCTTTCGGGATACAGCTCGATGGCGTGGGACCATAGCGTGAAAGAGTCCTTCCAGACCCGCGCCTGTTTCACGCTGAGAACGGAAAGCCCCGCAAGGGCGAGTGAAACAAAAAGGACGCCGGCTGCCGCAAACCCGCGAGCGCGGCCTTTGAGCCTCTCGCCCGCCCATACCACAGTCGCCGCGAGCACCGCAACGGGCCCGAGAACAGGCATGTACATGAACCTATCGGCTGCGGCATGCGTGCCCGTCTGAAAAAACCCCAGGACGGGCAAAAGGGTGGCGATATAATATCCCCAGGCCATTGCAATGACCGGGTGCTTTCTTGCGTAAAGGAGACTGATTGCCGTCGCCGCGGCCACGGCAGCGAAGGACAGTGCAAACTCAAGGGAAAACACCTCCACTTTCAGCGAAAGAGGGTAATAAGGCGACAGGTTAAAAGGCAATGCGAACTTGTATAAATAAAATCCGAGCGCCTTTATGGCCGAGGCGCCCCTCTGCCACAGGGGTATGACGTCCAGCTTCGTCAGGGCGCCGCCGGCAGACTGCGCATAAACCGTCACCAGAAAATCAAGGCCGCTTAAGACGAAGAAGGGGAATTTTTCGAGGACGGATATCTTCAGCCAGTCTTTTTTGTTCAGCCTTCTCAGGGGGTAATAATCGAGGGCGAGCAGAACGACGGGAAGAGTTACGGCCATGGGCTTGCTCATGAGGGAGAAGAAAAAAGCGCCGAGACAGACAATGTAATGGAAAGCTTTTCGGCGTTCGACATACTTTACATATGCCAGCAAGGACAAAAGCCAGAAAAAGGCGTAAAGCACGTCCTTGCGCCCGCTTATCCATGCCACGGATTCCACGTGCAGCGGGTGAAGGCCGAATATGACGCCCGCAAGGGCCGCGGCCGAAACCATCCTGCTGTCAAATATGCCGGTTGCGGCCTTAAGCAGCCGGCCTGTCAGCAAAACAACGAGCAGGACGTTCGCGCCATGCAGCAAGACATTGGATAAATGGTACCCGAACGGATTCAGCTCCCAGAGCGTGTAATCGACCTTGAACGACAGCCAGAGCAGCGGGTGCCAGTTGGAAGAGTAAATAGACGCGAACATCCATTTTATAAAGCTGAAAAAATCCTGTTTCACGTACTGATTATCGTAGACATACACGGAATCGTCCCAGTTTACGAAGTCATTGCCCAGAGATGGCAGGTAGACCAGCAAGGAAATAAAGGCCGCCAACAAGGAAACGAGCAGCAGCTTCCCGCGTTCATCAATCAAAAACTTTCTTATCTTCATATCCATCGAGACGATAAACTATCTACAATTTCGTACTATTTCACCCTTGCCGGGTTTTTCCGTAACCGTACCGTCAGGCCATGGTCCGATTATCTTAACGAACCTTTCTTCAATAAGCCCGGCCCGGATATTGTACGAGTCTGGTTTGCCGCGGACGCAAAGCGCGCGGGACGCGAAGGGGGACAGTGTCCCCCGACACTATCAATACCGCGAGTGTCACGCAACGCGGCGGATGCGGAAATTCGCAGGGGTCCGTGACCCCCAGGCTCGCCCGAAGAGTGAGTGCTCCGTGAAAGTCCACAAGATTTTCCCGCTTACAAACAATATTGTAAAATACAAATTGAATATCCTTCGCGGAAGACTTTGTATTTTCATGTTTTTGTTCTCTTTTTCCATAGTGCTCATGCAATGTCCGGGCTGGCGCTTCGGCCTGATATCCCATGACATGGGATTTCAGGACGCTCATGCGGCGTATCCCCCGGCCACCGGAGCTTCCGCGGCTTTTTTGGCACTTCCCGCAACCGCGCGGGACAGGCTTCCGGCTTATCGGGTGGAATATGGCGGTGCGCGGCTATTCTAATCCGGAGGGCGGGGTCTTCCCCGATTGAACATGCGAATGCGCCCATATCCATAAAAGGCGGGCCGGGCCCCGCGGCCTGAGGCAGCAGCAAAGCAAAGCGAACTCTACTCCTCGGCGTTCAGGGCCTCTCTAAGGGCCTTCCCCGCCTTGAAACGGACGGCCTTTTTCTGCGGGACATCGACGCTCTCGCCGGTCTTGGGGTTTCTGGCCTTCCTGGGCAGGCGCTCCTTCAGCCTGAAATTCCCGAAACCGCGTATCTCAATCTTCTCGCCTCTCTGGAGGGCCTCCTTAATGCTCTCGAAAACCGTCTCGACGACAATCTCGGTCTGCTTCAACGTCAGCCCTTCCACCCTTTCCGACACTTTCTCTACCAGCGCCGACCTGGTCATAACACCTCCCTACGGGTTTAAGATGTATTTCAGCTTTATGTGCGGAAAAACCTCCGGAAAACCGGCGGAGAATTTCCCCATCAGCAGGTCCAGAAACGAATACTTCTCCTCTCTGGTGACAACCTGCGGCTCTCCCTCGATGCCCGCCAGTTCGGCGGAAAGGTTTATCGCGTCCTCAAGGCCGCCCAGCTCGTCGACCAGCCCGAGGTCAAATGCCTGCCTGCCGGTGAAAATCCTGCCGTCGGCCATCTCGCGCACGGCCTCCACCGGCAGTCCCCTCGATTCCGCCACGTCCCGGACGAACTGCTCATAGACGTCGTCTATCACTCCCTGCAGTATCTTCCTGTCCTCCTCGTCCATCTCCCTGAAGGCCGAGGCCATGTCCTTGTGCCTGCCGCTCTTGATTACCTCGGTCTTTATGCCGACCTTGTCCATAAGGCCCTCCACATTGGGTATTTCCATGATAACGCCAATCGAGCCGGTTATGGTGCCGGGGTTGGCCACTATCCGCGTGGCGGGGGCGGACACGTAGTAGCCGCCGGAGGCGGCCACCGAGCCCATGGAAACCACCACGTCCTTGACCGCCGCCGCGCGCTTGACCTCCTCGTATATCTCCTGCGAGGCCGCAACGCCGCCGCCGGGGCTGTCCACCCTGAGCACGAGGGCCTTGATGGCGGAGTCCTCCACGTATTCCTTTATCTCGTCAACCGACGATTTCGCGTCTATGATGGGCCCCCTCAGGTACACGAGGGCGACCTTTTCCTTAAAAGAAATCCCGTTTCCGCCGAAGAGCGCCACCAGGGCGCTTACGGCGATAATAAGAAGAAACAACCCGAGAAATATTATGCAGAGCTTTTTCACTCTTCGTCGCCTTTTGCGTCCTTCATGCTCAGTCCGATTTTCTTGTTAGCGAGGTCGACCTTTATAATGCGGGCATTCACCGTATCGCCCTCTTTAAGGGGACTTTCGCCCTCCTCGACCTCGGAGGAATAAATGAGCCCTTCGACCTCCCCTTCGAGCTCGACGAAAACCCCGAACTCCGTCAGCCTCAGCACACTGCACTCGCGCTCGTCGCCGAGGGCGAACCTCTGGGGGATGTCGTTAATCCACGGGTCGGTGGTCAACTGTTTTATGCCGAGGGCCATCCTTTCCTTTTCGGGCTCGATGCTCAAGACCACCGCCTCGACCTCCTGTCCCTTCTTAAGCGCCTCCGAGGGGTGCTTGACGTGCTTGGTCCACGAAAGGTCGGAGATATGGACGAGGCCGTCAACCCCCTCGGGCAGGCCGATGAAGACCCCGAACTCGGTAATGCCCCTCACCTTGCCGGTTATCTTCTGTCCCTCGCGGTAGCTTTCGGAAACGAGCTGCCAGGGGCTGGGCTTCAGCTGCTTGAGGCTCAGCGAGAGCCTCCTCTCGTCCCGGTCGGCCTTCAACACCACGGCCTTGACCTCGTCGCCGACATCGAGGTATTTCGAAGGGTGCTTCGGCCTCGACGCCCATTCTATCTCGGAGGCGTGCACCAGGCCCTCGAGGGACTCCTCCACCTCCACGAACGCCCCGTAATCGGTTATGCTGACCACTTTTCCGTCGACCCTCGAGCCCACGGGATATTTCTCGTCCACGGTGCTCCAGGGGTCGGACATCCTCTGCTTGTAGCCCAGCGTCACTTTCTCGGTCTCGGGGTCGAACTGGAGAATGACCACTTCTATGTCCTGGCCCAACTCAAAATACCTTGACGGGTGGGTAATGCGCCCCCAGGAGATGTCGGATATGTGCAGCAGCCCGTCCAGTCCGCCGAGGTCCACAAAGACTCCGTAATCGGTTATGTTCTTTACAATCCCCTGCATGAGGTTGCCTTCCCGGAGCATTTCGACGGTCTCTACCTTCTTCTTCGCCCTCTCCTCTTCGAGGAAGAGCCTCCGCGAGACGATAACGTTGGACCGCCTGTTGTTGACCTTTATCACTTTCATCGAGAACTTCCGGCCTATCAGGGAATCGATGTCCCTTACCGGCCTGATGTCCATGTGCGAGCCGGGCAGGAAGGCCTTGATGCCCGATATGTCCACGAACGCCCCTCCCTTTGTCTTCTCGCATATGACGCCTTCCACCGGCGTGTCTTCGTTCATGCACTCTTCCATGACGGCCCAGGTCTTTAGCTTCGAGGCCCTGTCCTTGGAAAGCTCCAGCATGCCCTCGCCGTCGGAAAAGGAGATGACGAACACCTCGATGTCGTCGCCCTCCGAGAGCCCCGCAAGCTCCTCGGCGGAAAACTCGGACCCGTTTATCGTGCCCTCGGATTTATACCCCACGTCGACAATGACCCCATCCGGTTTTACGGACACCACCTTGCCGGTCTTTATGATCCCGGTCTCGAGCCCCTGAAACGTCTCGGCGTAGAGCTTCTCGAGATCTTCGTTTCTAATATCCATTAGTACGTTGTCCTCCTAAATCCATGATTCGCTTCTTCACCGCCTTTATTATCCATTCAGGAGTCGAGGCCCCGGCGGTTATCCCCACCGTGGTTACGCCCCTGAACCATTCCTCCTCCAACTCGTCTTCCGTCTCGATATGCTGCGTCGGCACGGACAGCGACACGCACAGGTTCGCGAGCTGTGTCGTATTGGCGCTGTTTTTCCCGCCCACTATGACCATTGCGTCGGCCTTTTCAGCCATCTCCTCCGTCTCTTTCAACCTCAGCGCCGTGGAGTTGCAAATTGTATTATACACTTTAAGCTCTTTTGCGTATTCAACCGCGGCGGCGACGAGCCTCTTTAAGTTTTCAGCCTGCTGAGTGGTCTGCACCACGATGCCGACCCTGCCCCCGACGGAGGGGTATTCCCGGGCGTCCTTTACCACTACCGCGCCTCTTCCGGCGTAGCTCATAAGGCTTTTCACCTCGGGGTGCTCCCTGTCGCCAAGTATCACTAAATTATACCCTTCTTCCATAAGAAGTTTAGCATAATGCTGTGCGTTTTTTACAAACGGACATGTGGCGTCCACTACCTCGTAGCCCAGTTCCCGGAGCTTCCGCATTTCGTTTTCCGGGATGCCGTGGGTCCTTATCAAAACGGCGCTGACTTCCTTGCCCTTCAGGCCGTCAATCCCCGCCACTGCCTTGACGCCGGCCTCCTCGAGCCTGCCGACGACCTGCGGGTTATGGATGATGGGGCCGAAGGTGTAGACCCCGCCCCGGCCCTTCTCGGCCATCTCAAAGGCGATGTCAACGGCCCTTCTGACGCCGAAACAGAACCCCGCCATTTTCGCCGCTATTATTTTCACTTTTGGGCCCACTCCTCCTGCCCGAGCCTTGCTATCTCCCGCATGACGCACGCGGCCGTAGCTTCGTCGTCATGGCCCGATTCCACGGGGTCCCCGAACCTCACCGTCACCCGCGAGGGCCTTAACAGCCAGGCCCCCGGGGGGAGCGCCCTTTCCGTGCCCTCGATAAACGCCGGCGCCACCCTGGCCCCGCTGAGCCTCGCAAGCGTCCCCACGCCCCTTTTTGCCCGGACCGCCGGACCGTCAGGTATCCCCCCCTCGGGGAAAATCACGACGAGCCCCCCCGCCCTCAGCCTCCTTACGGCCTCCTTGACGGAAGCGGGGCCGGGCCTCCGCCTGTTTACCGGTATCGACCAGGCCCTCAAGAAAAAATTGACGACAGGCAAGCGGAAAAGCTCCTCCTTCGCCACAAAAGTGGCCCGCCTCCTCATCGAGGCCCCCATCAGGGGCGGGTCGAGATAGCTTGCGTGGTTTGCGGCCACTATTACGGCGCCGTCGCCGGGGACCTTCTCGCCGGAGAAGACCCGGAACCTGTTATAAAGCCTGAAAAAAACGTAGAGCACCGCCCTTGAAAACCCGTATAACATCAGCCCTCCCGCCTGACCTCTGCGAGCATTTTTTTCAATACCTCCTCGACCGACATGCGGGAAGTGTCGATGAATACCGCGTCCCCGGCCACGCGAAGCGGCGCCAGGTCCCTTTCCGAGTCCCGCCTGTCGCGCTCGACCACGTCCTCCGTGGCGCGCTCCATGTCCACGGGAACGCCGTTTCGCCTGAGCTGGAGGTACCTCCTCCGCGCCCTCGAACCCACGTCGGCGTCGAGGTAGAACTTCTTCCACGCCCCGGGGAAGACCACGGTGGTCATGTCCCTCCCCTCGGCCACCAGGTCGCCTTCAAGCGCGGCGTTTTTCTGCAATGGCAGCAGAAAGTCCCTGACCGGCTTTCTCGCCGAGAACACAGAGGAGTAATGCCCCGCCTCCGGGGTCCTTATCTCAACGGAAACGTCCACACCGTCCAGGCATATGCGGCCGCCGTCGAAGGAGACGGTTATTTCCCCCAGCGCCTCTCCCATGCGCTCGTCGGCATCCCCCGGCTCCACGCCGAGCCTTACGAGACCCAGGGCCGCGGCCCTGTAAAGCGCGCCGGTGTCGAGGTACCTGAAGCGCAGAAGCTCGGCGAGGGTTTTCGCCACCGTGCTCTTTCCGGCCCCCGAGGGGCCGTCAATGGCGATGGTCCTTGCCATCAGCGGGCCACCCCCTTAAGGGCCTCAAAAAACCCCGGAAACGAAATATCCGCCGCCCCGGCATCGCGTATGACGGTCTTGCCCTCCGCGGCAAGGGCGGCCACGGAAAACGCCATTGCAATCCTGTGGTCGCCGCGGCTCCGGATGTCCGCCCCTCTTAGGGCCGCTTTCCCCTTTATTGTCAAGCCGTCCCTTGACTCCTCCACTTCCACGCCCATTTTCCCGAGCCCCTCGGCCATGGCGCTTATCCTGTCGGACTCCTTCACCCTCAGCTCTTCGGCCCCGCTGATTACGGTAACCCCCTCGGCCTGCGAGGCCAGCACGCAGAGCACGGGGAACTCGTCCACCATCAAGGGTATCATATCCTCCCCTATCCCGACAGCCCCTAAAGCGGAAGTCCGGCACCTGAGGTCGGCCACCGGCTCGCCGGAGACTTCCCTCCTGTCGAGCACCTCGACCCGGGCGCCCATCTTTTGGAGCGCGTCAAGGAAACCCGTCCTCGTGGGGTTTACGCCCACGTCCCTTACAATCAGCTCCGAGTCCCCGACCATCAGGGCCGCGGCGATAAAAAAAGCCGCGGAGGAAAAGTCGTTCGGAACATCGACCTCAAGGCCCCGGAGTTCGACGCCGCCGGTGATTCTTGTGACAAGCCCGTCCGCCTCGACCTTCGCGCCGTAGGCCGGCAGCATCCTCTCGGTGTGGTCCCTGGACTTTACGGCCTCCACCACCTCCGTCGTCCCCCCGGCGTAGAGCCCCGCCAGGAGCACGGCGGACTTTACCTGGGCGCTGGCCACGGGAAGCTCATAGCGTATGGGCTTAAGCCCCCCTCCCCTTATGGCGATGGGGGGGAATGCGTCGCCCTCCCTGGCCATGACGTTTGCGCCCATCAGGGCCAAGGGCCTTATCACCCTTGTCATGGGCCTTCTGTTAAGATACCCGTCCCCGCTGAGGACCGAAAAAAACGGCTGGCCCGAAAGCAGCCCCGCAAGGAGCCTCATGGTGGTGCCGGAGTTTCCGCAATAAACCGGGGAGTCCGGCTCCCTGAGCCCGTAAAGCCCCCGGCCGTTTATGATTATTTCGCCGCCCTCCTGCACTTCGGCCCCCAGCGCCCTCAATGCCTCAAGGGTTGTGAGGGTGTCGCCGGCCCTGAGGTAGTTTCTTATCACGCTCCGGCCCCTGGCGATGGAGGAGAAAATCGCGGCCCTGTGGGATATGGATTTGTCCGGCGGCGGCGTTATCTCCCCCCTCAGCCCGGCCGCGCCGGTCAGCTCAACGTTCAATGCTCCGCCTCAAAGCCCTGGCCCTGGCGAAGGCGGCGTCCAGGCCCCCGGCGTCCCCCTCCTTGAGCTGCCGCCGCAGCCTCTTTAGGTTATCCATGAAAATGTCGATAAGCTCGATGAGGTTTTCCCTGTTCATCAGGCATATGTCGCGCCAGAGGGAGGGCGCGCTCAGGGCGATGCGAGTGGTATCGGCAAACCCCGGCCCCGCAAACCCGAGGTAATCGGGGTCCACGTCCCCGGCGGTGTTGAGCATGGCATAGGCCGCCAGGTGGGGGAAGTGGCTCACCAGCCCGTACACCCTGTCGTGCTCCTCGGCGCCCATGTACTCCACCCGGCAGCCGAGGGCCGACCAGAGGCCCGCTATCTTCTCAACAGAGGTCTTATCGGATTTTTCCGTCGTTGTGATGATGCAGAGCGCCCCGTCGAAAAGTTCCGCGCTTGAGGCCTCAAGCCCCGAACGCTCGCTTCCCGCTATGGGGTGGCATCCCACGAACCCCACGCCCCGGGGCATGCGCTTTTCCATCTCGTGGACGAGGTTGCCCTTGACGCTTCCCACGTCGAAGGCCACCGCGCCTTCCATGAGCGAGCCGGAGACCTCCTCGGCAAGTCCGGCGAGGGCCTCGACAGGCGCGGCAAAGACGACCAGCCCGGCGCCTTCGCAGGCGCGGCCGGGCTCAAGCTCGTAGGAGTCCAGTATCCCGGCCTCCACCGCCCGCCTGAGGTTTTCCTCGCTCCTGCCGTGGCCGGCCACATGGCCGCAGAGGGAGCGTTTCTTCATGGCGCGGGCCAGGGAGGCCCCCATGAGCCCCACCCCGAGTACGCACACCCTATCGAAACCCGCCTTTGCTATAAATCCCTCCCCACGGCCCTTGCCACGGGCCTTAGTTCGGCCATTAGTTTCTTGAAGGCGTCCGGGCTCAGGGACTGCTCGCCGTCCGAGAGGGCCTCCTCGGGGTTTGAGTGCACCTCTATCATGAGCCCGTCGGCCCCGGCCGCCACCGCGGCCTTCGCCATCGGGGCCACGAGTTCCCATTTCCCCACGCCGTGGCTCGGGTCGACGATTACCGGCAGGTGGGTAAGCTGTTTAAGCACGGGCACGGCGCTCAGGTCGAGGGTGTTTCGAGTCTCGGTCTCGAAGGTCCTTATGCCCCTTTCGCAGAGTATGACGTTATGGTTGCCGTTTGACATTATGTACTCCGCCGCCATGAGCCATTCCTTTATGGAGGCGGAAAGCCCCCTTTTAAGTACAACTGGCTTCCTCGAAAGCCCGACCTCCAGAAGGAGCCTGAAGTTCTGCATGTTCCTGGCCCCTATCTGGATTACGTCGGCGTATTTCTGTATGACCTCCATGTCCCTTGGGTCCATGAGTTCCGTCACAACGGGAAGGCCCGTGGTTTTCCTCGCCTCATCGAGGTATTTGAGGCCCTCCTCGCCAAGCCCCTGAAAGGAATAGGGCGAGGTCCTCGGCTTGAACGCCCCGCCCCGAATGAACGCGGCCCCGGCGCGCCCGACCCTGACGGCCACGTCGAGGAGTTTTTCCCTCCCCTCGACCGCGCACGGCCCGGCCATCACACAGACCTTCCTGCCCCCTATGCGCTTTCCCCGCACGGAAACCACGGTGCCGGCCTTCCGGAACTCCCTGCTGGCGAGCTTGAAGGGCTTTAAAATCCTCATCACCTCTTCCACGCCCTCCATGACGCGGACGGCGTCCTCCTGGTCCTGGGTGATGCGGGAAGTGTCGCCCTTTACGCCGATAATCGTCCTCTCCGTGCCCTTTATGACCACGTTTGCCGTAAGCCCCCACCCCTTGAGCTTCTTCTCGATGCGCCGGATGTGGGCGCCGCCGGCGCCGGGCTTCAAGACGATGATGTCCATTTACGAACCCTTCCCGAGGACGGACTTCAATGCCTCTATAAACCTTTTGTTCTCCTCCGGAAGCCCTATGGTGACCCTCAGGGCCTCGGCGCCCATCGGCCTGACTATGACCCCTCCGGCAAGGAGGGAGCCGTATACTCCGGAGGCGTCCTTTCCGGGGAACATGAATATGAAATTGGCCTCTGTGGGCACGTATTTTACGCCCAGGGCGCCGAGTTCCCGGTAAAGGTATTTTTTCCCGTCTTCGTTTACCCGCTTTGAGCCTTCCACGTGCTCCCTGTCTCCGAGGGCCGCAAGCGCCGCGGCCTGGGCCGGGGAGCTGGTGTTAAACGGGTTCCTGATTTTGTCCATCTCCTCCACAATCCCGGCCTTCGATATGCCGTAGCCGACCCTCAGCCCCGCAAGGCCGTGTATCTTGGAGAAAGTCCGGAGTATGAGGACGTTCCTTCCGTCTCTGAGGTGCTTCATGCTGTCGGCGTAAGCCGGGTCGGCGACGTATTCGTAATAAGCCTCGTCCGCCACCACAAGGATGTCCTCCGGAAGCCTCTCCATGAGCCTGTCGAACTCCTCCCCGGTGTTTATCGTGCCGGTGGGGTTGTTGGGGTTGGCGATAAAGAGCATCCTTGTCCTCTCGGTAACCGCGTCGGCCATGGCATCGAGGTCGTGCCTGAACTCAAGGAGGGAGACCTTCACGCCCGTGCAGCCCTGGGCCTGGACCGCCATGGGGTATACCACAAACGAAGGCCAGGCCATCACGGCCTCCTCGCCCGCCCTCATGAACGTCCTTACCGAAACGTCGATTAACTCGTTGGAGCCGTTTCCTAATATCAGTTGCTCTTCCCCGACGCCCAGCTCATGGGAAAGGGCCTGCTTGAGGTAATAGCCCCCGCCGTCGGGGTAGCGGTTGAGGTTTTCGAGTAACCCTTTGTTCAGCGCCTCAAGGGCCTTTCTTGACGGCCCCAGGGGGTTTTCGTTCGATGCGAGCTTTACGGAGTCCGCTATCCCCAGTTCCCGCTCAAGCTCCTCCACGGGCTTGCCCGGCACGTAGGGCTTGAGGCTCGCGACATATTCCGGTATTCTGAGCATCACTCGCCCGCCGGATAGGAGCCCAGTATTTTAAGGAACAGGCATTCTTCCTTCATCTGCTCGATGGCGCCGGAGACCGCCTCGTCGTCCGCGTGGCCCTCCATGTCCACGAAGAATATATACTCCCACGCCTTTCTCTTGGAGGGCCTGGACTCGATTTTCGTAAGGTTTATTCCCGCCCGCTTAAACGGCGTAAGGATGTCGTAAAGCGCCCCCGGCCTGTCCTTTACCGAGAACATGATGGACGTCTTGTCCCTGCCGGACTTTGGAGGCGATTCCCCGGCGATGACCAGGAACCGGGTCACGTTCCTCCTGTTGTCCTCTATGTGCCGCTCCACAAAGTTGAGGTCGTACATCCTTGCGGCCAGTTCGCTGGCGATGGCCGCCGCGTCCTCCTGCCCGGAGGCAATCTCCGCTGCCCTGGACGTACTGGCGGCATCGAGTACGGGCACGTCCGGGAGGTTTTTCTCAAGCCATCCCCTGCACTGGGCCACCGGCTGCGGGTGAGAGTAAACCTTCTTTATCTTCTTTATGTCTCCCGACTTCGACAGCAGGTTGTGCGAGACCTCAAGCATCACTTCGGCGTTAATCTTGAGGTCGTAGTCCATGAACATGTCGAGGGTATAACTGACGATGCCCTCGGTCGAGTTCTCGATGGGCACGATGCCGTAATCGGCGTGCCCGGTATCCGCCGCCTCGAAGATGCCCCTCACGCTTGTGAAGGGCACGAAGGAGGCCGAGGAGCCGAAATGCCTCAGGCCCGCCAGATGAGTGAAAGTAGCCGGAGGGCCGAGGAAGGCCACCTTGAGTGGTTCCTCGAGCGAAAGGGAAGCGGACATTATCTCCCTGAAAAGCGGCTTCAGGGCATCGTTGGGGAAAGGCCCCCTGTTAAGCTTCCTGAGCCTTTCGATTACTTCCTTCTCCCTGTCGGGCACGTGGAAGCGGGCGTTTGTGCCCCGCTTGATTTTCGCGATTTCAAGGACCACCTCCGCCCTACGGTTCAGGGCGTCCAGTATCTCCTCGTCGATTTCGTCTATCTTTTTTCTCAGTTTCTTGATATCTTCCATGCGCTTTGCCGTAACCGATGCAATCTTTTAGAATACAAATATTTTCTTTAAAATATCAAGGGTTTTTGCCAGGAGTTCCCCCATTTTTTTGGTTCATCCGTCATTGCCGTTTCCCTCTTTCCGTCATTCCCGCGTCCCTTCATCCGTCATTCCCGCGCAGGCGGGAATCTATAACCTATCTCAAAATTAAACCGAAAAGGTTTCGGCCATTTGAAAGGCTGCTGAGAATCTTGGCTTCGGGCTTTTGACGTCATTCCCGCGCAGGCGGGAATCCAGGTTTTTCACGGCCTTATTGGACCCCCGCTTTCGCGGGGGTGACGATGTTATCGGCCACGGGAGATTTTTCAAACACCCCTCGCACTCGCTAAATCAATTTTGAGATAGGTTCTAATCTTCTTGCATCGTTTTTTCAAAACCAATCACAACCACTTTTTAAATCCAAATCTTTGTTTTCTTTAAGGGGTTACGCAGCTTAAGGGTTAATTATTGGGGGAACTCCTGGTTTTACGGATAAAGACCGAAAAAGAAGCCCCGCCAGGGGCGGGGCTTCTGCTGCTTGAAGTAAAGAAAAACGGGCTGCTCTACCACCCGACGCCGAGCATCACCAGGTGCCTCCTGTCCTCGTCCTGTCCGGCCGAGCCCCCAAGCTCCTCGCCGTAGGTGACATACGACAATGTAACCACCGTTAACCTTACATCCGCCCCGAAGGTGGGGTATCCCTGGTAAAGGCCGGTCCTCAGGGCGACTGAACCGAGCCAGTTGTCCAGGAGCACAAGCTCGACCCCGAGCCTCAGCCTCTTGCCGACGTCTTCGTCCTCGTCGAAGTTATTAAACAGGTCCACGTAATCGAGCCCCAGGGTAAGGGAACCGAAATACGGGATTTCAGGCCTTACGGCCACGCCCACGTTGGCGGTCATGGGGATGCTCCCGGCCCCGCTCAAGTCGAGGTCCCCTATGTTGAGGAGGGAAAACCCCACCGAGGGCCTGAGCACGCTCTCTCGCGCGAAATCATATATGACCCCGGCGTCCGCGCCAAGGGTGGAACTCTCCTCCCTGAGCTCGTCGGTAAAATAGTCCTTGAGGTTGCCTTCGTTTTCGGACAGTTCCCTTACGGTAAAGAAATTGTCGATGCCCTCGGCATGCACGAACTTGAGGGAAGCGCCGACGGTTACCCCTTCATTGGCACGGTAGCTCATCGAGCCGATGCCCCCGACCCTGTAGTTTGCGTGCACCTCCAGAAGCCCGTCGCTTCCGAACCCCTGGTGGGGGACCATGTCGAGGGTAAACGTGCCGAGGGCTCCCACGCCGAAACCGATTTTTTCGGAGTTCCTCGCGACCGAGGTCAGCTCCGAGGCGGCCACGTGCATGTTCTTGCCCCTGAACCTCCTCAGCACGTCGTTTATTGCGGCAAGCTTGTCGTCGTCGGTCTGGCCGTCTCCGTCAAGGTCGCCGGCGTCGAAAGCGTCGCCCAGGTCTTTGACGAAGTCAAGGGCGTCCTGACCATATTCGCCCCTCAGGCCGAGGATGTTCACCTCCCAGTCGCCCGCGGGCATCTTGCCGAGCCCCGCGGGATTGCTGAATACGGAATCGAACGTGCCGCCTATGGCCACGCCCGCCCCGCCCATGCCCAGCGCGCGGGGGGACTTGTAAAGGCTGGGGTATTCCCTCGTGGCCGCGGGCGCGCCGGGGACCCCCAGCACTAACAGAAGACAGCCTATAATTGTTCCGGCCGATAAAGCCTTTATAACGCCTGTCATATCTTCTCCTTTACCCTACAGGTTCTGAAGGTATCCCGAGATTTCCTCCGGCGTGCAAAGATTGTCCACTCCGCAGGCGTCGGCGATAAGCTCGTTCATTGCGGTTGATATTTCCGACCCCTGGGCGCCGGTCAGGGCGGCCATCGTGTCGACGGCGGCGTTGAGGTTTTCCTCAAAGACGCCCACCAGGTCGAGGGGCAGCCCGTCTATTTCGATAGGGCAGTTCCACATGGAGCCGTCGGAACCCTGGCACGTCTCCGAACCCACGGCGACCACGAAAGAGGCCGAGGAGTCGAGCAGTTCAGTGTACGCCCCGTCGCAGGCGGGGGTTGTCATGCCGGCTACGGTTATTTGAAGCCCCGTGTAGATAGCCGTGATTGAGCTTTCGTCCGGAAAGATAAGGTTCGGAACGGCGGAGGCAGAGGCGTTTACCGGGGAGCAGTTCTGTCCGGCCGCAATAAGAAGGGCGCAGGATGCGGCGTCAACCTCGTCCGGGGTCGAGTTGCCGTTTATGTCGCAGTCGGACAGGGCGCCGTCGCCGTCTGGGTCGATAATCCCCTTAAGCGTGGTGAGGCTGATTAGCGGCCTTATTATCACGTCGAGATAAAACCTCGCGTCCGGGTCGGGCAGGGCCTCGGAGTACTCGGCGCCCGCGTCGTAAAGGCTGGACAGCATGGAGCCGTCGACCTCTCCAAGCAGAGACGACATATATACCTCTATCTGGCTGCTGTCCGAACCGGCGCTGTTTGCCTCTATGACGCGGTCCAAGACGGTGTTTATATCAAACCCCGCAAGGCCGACGCACGCCGCCCCCCTCTGCATCGGCCCGGCGCACGAGGAGTCCAGCACTTTTGCGTAATTTCCATTGTCCAGGTCCAGGCTTGCCTGGTAAAGACATGCCTCCCGGGAGCCGTCGTCCGCGAGGCCCTCAAAGACATTGTCGCCGCACCCCCCAAAAAGCAGCGCGGCCAGGGCGACGGCCAGGAGCATTATCCCGTTTTTTGAACGCATATCCCCCTCCTTTGCCAACTGTATTTTAGCCGCCATTACGGCGGCGGATGAGACCCATAGCCCGGCTTCCGGAAAACGGCGGGGACGGACTACTTAAAGCGTTTCAACCCTGGCAACAAGAGGCCGGCCTCCCCGCCGGAAATGCACCTCCCACCCCATAGGCGGGGGTTTCCAACCCCGCCGCCCTGCCCAAACTCGAAAAATAGCCAGGACTGGAAAGTCCCGGCTATTTTACCATACGTGCCAAAAGACCGTTGTGATTATGCCCACAAAACCATATAAAACTTAAAGTTGCAAACAAGGCGGGCTGCAAAAGAAAGGGAGCAGGCTTTCTGCCTGCTCCCTCAAGGAATACTCTTTAATCGCTAATTTGCCGAATTACTAAAGGTCGAACCCCACGGTGGCTACCAGATTGAAATAACTGTCCGATATGAGGTGCAGCCTTCCGCTCAGGCCGAAATACGCCCCTTCGGAAACGTAATACTGTATGCCGAACCCGACGGGGATGCCGAAATTGACCTCGTCGTCGGAAACTGTTCCTAAAGGGGTCGGAACATCAAATTCGTCAAAACTCAACTCGATGCCGGCCTCTCCAAATATCCCGAGCCCGCTGGCCCTTATCTTATCGGTGGGAATGAAATACCTCGCGCCCAGAAAGAGAGGAATCCTTGTAAACTCAAAATCAATTCCCAGAATGTCCTCCTCCCAGAAAAAATAACTCACATCAGCCCGGAGCATCAGGTCCTTTGTGCCGCGGGGATTGCTGACCTGGAAGACGCTGTTAAAAGGCACATTCAGGCCGACGCCAAGACCGAAACCCGTGCCGAATTCATTGGCCGGCTCCGTGCCGATGCCGGCGAAGCCCTCGATGCTCGCGTCCCTGTCCGCGGCAAAGGCGGCGCCGGTGAGCATCAACAACACTGCAATAAAAACTATCGCTGCTCGCTTCATTGTCTCCTCCTGGGTCTAAATTTATGTTAATCAAATTGCTTAAAGATACACTTAATATACATCGCCTGTCAAGGAAAAGTGGGCCGATCCTCCGGCGGGGTTGGAAGAAAACCCCGCCTATGCCTTTGGTTGGAAAAGCCTTTGATTGGAAAACCCCGCCCATGCCTTTGATTGTCATCATAACTTCTTGTTCTCTTTTTAGTACTCATGCAATGCCCGGATTAGGCTTGCTAATGAGTGGATATTAAGGGGAGCATAAAATAGATTACATGACGAACATCAGCCTGGAACGAATCAATACGGCTTCCCCCTTTGGAAAAGGGGGAATGAGGGGGATTTTTCTGAATATTCAAATCCCCCCTCGCCCCCCTTTGCTAAAGGGGGGTGTAAACTATTTCATGCTCTGAGTAATAACTTCAATTATGCAAGGGGAAAATGTTAATATTCCTGATGAAGATTGCGGTCACAGGCAAGGGCGGCGTCGGAAAGACGACCCTGGCGGCCACTCTGAGCCACCTTTTTGCCGAAGACGGCAAAAAGGTGCTGGCCGTTGACGCCGACCCCGACGCGAACCTTGCCGCGGCCTTCGGTCTCGGCCCGGAGGACATCGCCGGGTTAAGGCCCATAGCGGAGCTTACCGGCCTCATCGAGGAGCGCACGGGCGCAAAGCCGGGCGCATCGGGAGGCATGTTCAGGCTGAACCCGAGGGTGGACGACATCCCGGAGGAGTTCGGCCACAGGATGGGCAACGTCACCCTCCTCGTCACCGGCAGGTCGAAGGAGGCGGCATCGGGCTGTTACTGTCCCGAAAACGTGCTTCTCAGGAGGCTGCTCAGGCACCTCGTGGTGGAAAGGGACGAGGTGGTGGTGCTGGACATGGAAGCTGGCATCGAGCACCTCACAAGGGGGACGTCGGAGTCCGTGGACGCCTTTATCATAGTGGTCGAGCCCGGCCAGCGGAGCATGCAGACCGCCCGGACGGTGAGGAAAATGGCCGGGGAACTCGGCATCGGGAAAGTCCTCGCAACGGCCAACAAGGTGCGGGGAGAGGAAGACGTACGCTACATCAGGCAGGGCATCGGCGGGATGGAGCTTGTCGGGGCGATGCGCTTCGACCACTCCGTCATGGAGGCCGACATGAAGGGCCGCCCCCCTTACGAGTCCTCCCCCGGGTTCGTGGAGGACGTAAGGGAGATAAAGGAGAAGATTGAAAGACACCTTGCCCCATCCGGTCGAGATTAAGAAGGCCCTCCGGGAAGAGGCCCTGCAAAGAAGGGACGCCATACCCCTTGCGGTCAGGCACGCCAAGAGCGCGGCCATAAAGGAACGCCTCTTCGGCCTCGGGGCCTTCCGGGACGCGGCAAGGGTTCTGTTTTACGCCTCCTTCAGGTCCGAGGCGCCGACTGAGGACATGATACGGGGGGCGATGGCCCTGGGGAAGGAAGTGCTCCTTCCGAAGGTGGACGAGGAAAACTGCGCCCTCACCAAGCACGTCATAAACGGCATGCACGAGGTCTCCCCCGGCTACATGGGCATACCGGAGCCGACCTCGGAGCAGTGCGTAAGGGTGGAGGAGATAGACCTAATCCTCGTCCCCGGCGTGGCCTTTGACGGCGACGGGTGGAGGGTCGGCTACGGCGGTGGATATTACGACAGGCTCCTCCCGAGGGTCAAGGGCTCATGGCCCGTCGTCGCCCTGGCCTACGAGGAGCAGATAACGGAAAGCCTCCCGCACGAGGAGCACGACGTCGCTATGGACATGATAATAACCGACAGGCGGATAATAGAGTGCCATGGACAGGGCAAAGATTGAAAAAGGCGTAAGGCTCATCCTCGAAGGCATTGGCGAGGACACCGAAAGGGCCGGGCTCAAGAGGACGCCCCGCAGGGTGGCGGACATGTACGGGGAGATATTCTCCGGCCTCGAAGCCCCGGGCGAGGGCCTCCTCAGTCCCATGGAGGGAGAGACCCACGACGAGATGATACTCATCAAGGACATCCCGTTCTACTCGGTCTGCGAGCACCACCTGCTGCCCTTTATCGGCAAGGCGCACATCGCCTACATCCCCTCGGGCGACATCGTGGGCATAAGCGGCCTGGCCAGGACGCTTGAGCACTTCGCCAAGAGGCCGCAGATGCAGGAGAGGCTCACCTCCCAGCTGGCCGACATGATTATGGATAAACTGAAGCCCAAGGGCGCCATGGTCGTGATAGACGCCGAGCACCTCTGCATGAGCATGCGCGGCATAAAAAAGCCGGGGTCGAGGACCGTGACCTCGGCCGTGCGGGGCACCTTCAGGACAAAGGCATCCACGAGGCAAGAGATGCTTGAACTCATAAAGAAAAACTATTGAGGAGGTAGCATGGCAGCGCAGATTATCGATGGAAAGAAAGTGGCCGCGGACATCAGGGAAGGACTGAAAAAAGACATCGAAACGCTCAAGTCCAGGGGCATAACGCCCGGGCTGGCCGTCGTCCTCATAGGGGAGGACCCGGCCTCGAAAAAATACGTCTCAAGCAAGGAAAAGACCTGCGAGTCCCTGGGCATCAAGAGCATCGGGCACAAGCTTCCGGATTCCACGTCGCAGGACGAGCTTTTAAGGCTTGTCGACGACCTTAACAACGACGCCAAGGTGCACGGCATCCTGGTGCAGCTGCCCCTTCCGAAGCACCTGGACGAAAAAGAGGTCATGCACCGCATCGCCGCGGAAAAGGACGTGGACGGCTTCGGGCCGGAATCTCTCGGAAGGCTCGTCCTGGACGAGCCGGGCTTCCTGCCCTGCACGCCCCACGGGGCGATGAAGATGCTGGAGGCATATAATATAGACCCCAAGGGCAAGCACGCGGTGGTGGTGGGAAGGAGCATTATAGTCGGAAAGCCCCTCGCCCTGCTGCTCCTTAAAAAACACGCCACGGTCACCATCTGCCACAGCAGGACCCCGAACCTCAAAGAGGTCTGCCGGAGCGCCGACATCCTCTGCGTGGCCGTTGGCAAGGCCGGGCTGGTCACCGGCGACATGGTCAAGGAGGGGGCCGCGGTAGTGGACGTGGGCATAAACGTCACGGCAGAGGGCAAGCTCGTCGGCGACGTGGCCTTCGACTCCGCCAGTGAGCGGGCCGGCTACATCACCCCCGTGCCGGGCGGCGCGGGCCCCATGACCATCGCCATGCTCATGCATAACACCGTGCAGGCGGCAAAGGCCGCGGCCGGGTTATAATAAAAAAGAGGATTCACGGGCCGGGGGGCAAGGGTTCAATCGAAAACCATTCGTTTTCTCTCGAATCCCGAGCCCCTGGACCCTTCGCCATAGGGAGGTAACATAACATGATTATCACCAGGAAAAAGGAGCAAAACAAGCTCCTTGACTGCGTCAAGGGCTACAAAAAGTTCTTCCTGCTCGGCTGCTCCGAGTGCGCCTCGCTCTGCGGCACCGGGGGGGACACCGAGCTTTCGGAACTCAAGGAAGTCCTCGAGGCCGAGGGCAAGGAAGTCACGGGCTTTTTCAAGGCCAAGACGGGTTGCCAGGTGCTCGGCACAAAGGTGGAGCTTAAGGGCATGAAGGACGAGCTGAACAGCGCCGACGCCGTCATCGTGATGTCCTGCGGGGCCGGCGCCCAGGCGGCGGTGGAGATGTTCCCCCAAAAGCCCGTCTATCCCTCAAACGACAGCATGTTCCTCGGCAACATGACCCGCTTCCAGATGTTCGACGAGCGCTGCTCCCTCTGCGGGGAGTGCATCATCGACAAGACAGGCGGCATCTGCCCGGTCACGAACTGCCCCAAGGGCCTCCTCAACGGCCCCTGCGGCGGCACCAGCGACGGCAAATGCGAGATAAGCCCGGACATCGAGTGCTGCTGGGTTAACATCTACGAGAGGATGAAGAAAATCGACAAACTCGACGAGCTGGCCGGCCTGGTCATGGAGCCCAAGGATTGGTCGGCGAGCCAGAAGCCCCGAACCCTTACGGCAAGAGAGGAGAAAAAGAAGTGAGCTTCAGGGACGCGTTGAACTCAGGCAAGTTCGCCGTAACGGCGGAAGTCGGCCCGCCCAAGGGCACCGATATAAAGGAAATGCTCCACCACATGGACATCCTCAAGGGCAAACTGGACGCGGTAAACGTCACCGACAACCAGTCGGCGGTGATGCGCATAAACTCCCTGTCCGTCTGCAAGATTGCCCTTGAGAAGGGGCTTGAGCCCATACTCCAGATGACCTGCCGCGACCGTAACCGCATCGGGCTTCAGTCCGACCTCCTCGGGGCGAGCATCCTCGGCATCAGAAACGTCCTGTGCATGACCGGAGACCATGTCACCGCGGGCGACCACAAGGGCGCCAAGCCCGTCTACGACATCGAGTCCGTCCAGCTCCTGCGGGTGGTGGACGGCCTTAACAAGGGCCGCGACATGGAGGGCAACGAGCTTCTGGGCGCCACGGACTTTTTCCAGGGCGCGGTGGTCACGCCCGAGGCCAACCCGATTGAGCCCCAGCTCATGAAGTTCCGCAAAAAAGCCCGGGCAGGCGCCAGGTTCTTCCAGACACAGGCGATTTACGACATTCAGAAGTTCAAGGGCTTCATGAAGCACGCCAGGGAGTTCCCGATAAAAGTACTGGCGGGCTTCGTGGTGCTAAAGAGCGTGGGCATGGCCCGGTTTCTCAACAACAACGTCCCGGGCATCCGGGTGCCGGAGGAGCTTATCGAGGAGCTTAAGGCCGCGGGCAAGGAAAAGGCCCTCGGTGCGGGCATGGACATCTGCGCCAGGCACATTCGGCAGCTCAAGGAAGAGGGCGTCTGCGACGGCGTGCACATAATGGCCATCGGCATGGAGGACAGGGTGCCCGAGATAATGGAACGAGCCGGACTGCTTTAGGTGCGCCTCCGGCATACGCAAGGGGATGAAAAACAGGCAGGGGCAAACGCCCCCTGTCTCTTCAGACGCAAGGGGGGAGTATGAGTAAATTGCTTCTGTCGGCCATTGTCGCGTGTCTCCTTGCCGGGACTTTCGCCTGCTCCGACAGCGCAAAGACCATGTACGAAAGCGCCCGGTTCGAGGAGCTACAGCACAACCCCGAACACGCTGCCGAGCTTTACGAGGAAATCGTCAATAAATACCCCGAAAGCGACTACGCGGCAAAGGCCGGCCAAAGGCTGAAAGCCATTCGGCAGGATGAGCGCTGAGAACACCCGCAGGGCCGTGTTCTTCGACCGCGACGGCACCCTCTGCGAAGACGCGGACTACCTCGGCCGGTGGGAGGATTTCTGGGAGTTCCCTGATATAAAAACGCTTGCGCGGTTAATAGAAAAAGGCTTCAAGCTAATCGGGGTGACGAACCAGTCCGGGATTGCGCGGGGAATCGTAAGGGAGGACTTCGTAAGGGAAGTCAACAACCACTTCGTCGAAAGCCACGGGTTCACGGACTTCCTCTACTGCCCGCACCACCCGGACGAGAACTGCCCGTGCCGAAAGCCCAGGCCCGGCATGGCGCTAAGGGCGCAAAAGGAGCACGGGATAGACCTCAAGCGCTCCTACGTGGTGGGCGACACGGACAGGGACATGCTCCTTGCCGGGGCGGTCGGCGCGCGGGCCGTGCTGGTCACGACCGGAAAGCAGAAGGAATCCGCCCACGCCGATTTCGTCGCCCGAGACCTTGAGGAAGCGGTAAGGCTCATTGTCGATGACGATGACGAATAAATATTGCGATTTTTTCGGCATATATGGTAGACTGCCGAAGATTCGCCAAAGCCGCATGGATGCCGGCGTTTAGGTGGAGTCGAGACGGGGAGGTCCTGACTCCTTTTTTCCCGAGGCCGTCAAACAGGCGGGTATTCGAGGCACATCTCGGCGGGGAGGCCGATACCTTTGCCATAGGTGAAGTGCTCCAGGGGGTTCATCCTCGCGGACGGCACGACCTGGAAGCGGAAGGAATCGGAAAACGCCGATTGTTCAACCCAGGACCTTGAGGAAACGGCAAGTTCCGTACCTGGTGATGCGTAAGGGAGAATTCCCGATGGCCAGTGGACGACAAAGCCGTCTTTCTCGCCCGGACTTGAAACATGATATGAGTATCTGCTCGATAACAAAGGGGCTTGTGCAATGGCTGGGCTAAGAAAAGTATCGATACTGAATTATGACCTCTCCAACAATTCCCTCGGCAGGGCGTATATTCTGGCACAGGCCCTTTCGAACGATTATGACGTCGAGATAATCGGGCCCGCCAGGGGAGGAGACATATGGGAGCCCCTCAGAGGATGCGAAATAAAGATTAAAAAAATCCCCGGGGGTGGTTTCCCTTTTCTCCTGTTCAAACTCCCCTCCATTCTCGGAAAAATTGACGGCGACATCATCTATGCGGTAAAACCGAGGTTTACAAGCTTCGGCCTGGCCCTCCTGAAAAAGTTTTTCTCTAAAACTCCCGTCATACTCGACATAGACGACTGGGAGACGGGTTTCTACCTGAAGGGCCGGCTGCCAAGTAGAATATCCAGGCTCCTGGACATTGCCAATCCAAACGGTTTCCTGTGGACATGGCTCCTTCATTTTTTAATCCCCCTCGCGGACGGAAAAACGACCGTCTCGACCTTCTTGCGGGACAGATACGGCGGGGTAATCGTGCCTCACGCAAAGGACACCGAACATTTCGACCCCGCAAGGTTCAACGGCCGAAGGCCCGCGGCGGGCGCGGAGACGGAAGGGGAAAAAATAATAATGTTTCTCGGCACGCCGAGAAAGCCCAAGGGCCTCGATGACGCCCTCGACGCGGTACTGATGATAGATGAGCCGGATGTGGCGCTGATGGTGGTCGGGGCCGACCCGGGGGGGAGATATGAAAAAAAATTGAAGAAAAAAGGCGGCGACAGGCTTATCATGGTCGGACGTATCCCGGCCAATCAGGCGCCGGCGTATCTGGCTGCCGCCGATGTCGTCGTTATACCGCAAAGGCGGACTTCCGCCACTGTGGGACAAATCCCGTCAAAAGTTTTCGACGCCATGGCCATGGCAAAGCCCATCGTCTCGACGGGGGTATCCGATATCCCGGAAATCCTGGACGGCTGTGGCATGGTTGTCAGGCCCAACTCTCCGGAAGACCTTGGCAAGGCCATTAAATGGATACTCGACAACCCGGAGGAGGGAGCGCTCATGGGGCTGAACGCAAGAAAAAAATGCATTGATTCGTACAGCCTGGGCGCGATACGGGAAAGCCTGGTTAATATCGTCGAAAAGGCAGGCGCCGGCTCGCGAAATAAGACGGTTTAACCCGAAGGGTGAGCACAGTAAGAAATTCCATGAGTTTTTTCGGGGGTACAAAACGTACCTTGAAATAAAAAATGCTTATCCGGCCAGCTCGGTAATGATAAATGTCATGCTGAATTCATTTCAGCATCCAAGACCCTGAATCAAGTTCAGGGTGACAATTCAAGGGATTGCTGAATCAACCGGATAAGCATAAAAAAATAGAATATTCCTCGGAATACTTTTATATAACATCCACCCTCCCGATAGGCGGGACTTTCCAGTCCCGCCGGGAGCCGGCCCTCCGGCGGGACTGGAAAACCCCGCCTATGCCTGTGATTGTTTTCATATCTTTTG
>CBDVCR010000006.1:0-36994 GCA_965372535.1 uncultured bacterium
GAGCCATGGCGCTACGAAAAGGCTTGACATTCAACACAGTTGCTTCGGGCGAGCCCGGGTTTACCACCACCACTGCTTCTCGGTCTTCTCCCCGGGTTCCCCGGAAGGCGCCTGTTCGGCCCCGGCCTCGGGGGCGGCCTCTTCCACTGCCTCTTCCACTGCCTCTTCTTCGGCCACGGCAGGCCCTTCTTCGGTCCCGGCCTCGTCATCCGGGGCTTTTATTACGCCTTCCCGCCCTGAGGCGGCCTCGGCCTCCTCTGCCCGCCTCTGCTCCGCCTCGACGGCCAACCCCGCCTCCTCTATAAGCCGCGCGAGTTCCCCGGCGTCCTTGTATCCGGGCACCACGCCGCCGTCCGGCAGGACAATGGTGGGCGTGCCGGTAATGCCCAGCCTCTCGGCAAGCTCGACCGTGTCGTCCACCTCCGTGGTCTCGCAGGCGGGCTCCGGAACCCGCCTGCCGTCAAAGGCCCTCTCAAGAAGCCGTATCGAGCGCTGGCAGATGATGGCCTTGGACTTGCCGTAGGAGGACGGGTGTATCTTGAGGGGGAGCATCTTTATATAAAAAGCGATGTCCTCGTTTTCTTCGACTACCTTCTTCATCTCCCGATGAAGTCTGCGGCAGTGCGGTCAATCGGGGTCGTTGAAGACAACGGCCTTGAATCTGGCCTCCGGTTTCCCCAGCAGCAGGGCCTCCTCCACCGGGATGGCCGAGAAGTCCACCCTGTTGAGCTCATAGAGCTTTTCGTTGGTGAGGTTTTCGCGGGTACTCGCTTTTATTACGGAGCCGGTTATGACATACTGCTTGGAAAAGTCGATATAGGCGACCCCTCGCCTGTCGCGGGCCTGGATGACCACTTCCCATAAACCCCTGACAGGGCTCGGCCCCACGGAAATCGGCTCGATATCCGGGTTTATGCTCTTGACCATCCCGGCGACTTCCTCGAGGGTAATCCGGTGGCATTTCGAGCAGTCGGCCTCGCAGGACCCGACTACCTCCCCGAAACCCCACGCGTCCCCGGCGAACAGGCCGCCCAGAAGAAGCGTTATCGCCAGTATTGACCTCTTAAACACAGGCATACTCCAATATAGCATACATTCTTCCCGGACTTCAAAAGGCGCCGGCGCCCCTGTTGCTCTGTCCCGGAACGGCGCCTCTTCGCCGGAAAAGGGGTTTATTCGCCCCCGGGTATGGTCATGTAAAACACCCCGCCGTTACGGTGGACAAGGAGCAGTACATCGGCCCCAGGGGGTATTTCAGAGACGACCTTGTTATAGCCTTCGACGTTCTCCACGGGCTTTCTGTCTATCTCGACTATGACGTCCCCCCGTTTGAGGCCGGCGCCATCCGGGGCGAAGGTGACCACCACCCCTTTGAGCTTTTCCGAGACGCCCAGGCTTTTGCGTATTTCAGGGGTCATGTCCTGTACCTGCACACCCCTGAGGGCGTTTTCCGGCCCACCGGTTACGGCCGGGAAGTCCTCGGGGAGTTCCCCGATAACCACCTTAAGGGCCTTCCCCTTCCCGTCCCTGACAACCTTTAGCTCCGCCTTGGTCCCCGGGGGGGTGGCGGCCACGTCGTTCCGAAGAGCAGTGGGGCCGCCGACCTCCTTGCCGCGGTAGCCGACGATTATGTCCCCGCGCTTGACACCGGCCTTGTCGGCGGGGCTTCCCTCCACCACGTCGCTTACGAGGGCGCCTTTTTCATTCTCAAGCCCGAACTTCCCGGCGAGCTCGCCGGTAACGGGCTGTATGGTCACTCCGAGCCATCCCCTGACAACCTTACCCTCCTTGAGGAGGCTTTCCATCACCACGCGGGCCATGTTGCTCGGGATGGAAAACCCGATGCCCTGATAGCCGCCGGAGGTGCTGAAAATGGCCGTATTGATGCCAACGAGCCTTCCCCTGATGTTGATTAGCGGCCCGCCGGAGTTGCCGGGGTTGATGGCGGCGTCGGTCTGGATAAAGTCCTCGTAATCCGCAATCCTCACGTTGGCCCTGCCCTTGGCGCTGACGATGCCGGAGGTGACGGTCTCGGCAAGCCCGTAGGGGCTGCCCACGGCTACCACAATCTCGCCCACCTTGAGATCGTCCGAATCCCCCCATTTGACCGCGTTGAGACCATTGGCGTCGATTTTTATCACAGCCAGGTCGGTCTTGGGGTCGGTGCCGATAACCTTGCCCTCGTGCTCGCTCTTGTCCGAAAGCGTCACCTTTATCTCCTCGGCGTCCTTTATAACATGGTTATTGGTGAGGATGTAGCCCCTGGGGTCCACTATTACCCCGGAGCCGAGGCTCGCCCTCTTCTCCGTCCTGGGCCGTTCGAATTGCCTGAAGAACTCCTCGCCGAAGAACTTCCTGAAGAAGGGGTCGTCGAACATCCGGCCGCCGCCTCCGTGCCTCCGGATTATCCTGGTGGTGGATATGTTTACCACCGAGGGCCTGACCGAGGCGGCGAGCTCGACCATGGCCTCGCTGACCTTCGAGAGCGCCTCCACGGTCTGAGAGGACAGTTCCGTGCTCTTTTCATCGCCGGCGGCCTTTTCATCGCCGGCGGCCTTGTCATTGTCACTATCCTGTATCTTGGTATAGCCGTTGGTCTGTATGTTCAGATTGGACGAAATCGTAAGTCCGAATACAACGCCCACCACCATGAAGACCAGGGCTATGCTAAGCTTTTTCCTGCGGGTCATCCAAACCTCCTGTCATTTACCTTTGAGTCCGTGCCTGTACGGCCATATTTTTATTATAGTAAGATAACGCGGGATTTGTCATGCGCCGTCCCTCCGGCGGGAAAGGCCCTCAGGCGGCAAGGTACTCCGCCGCCTTCGCAGGGTCGAACCTCTTCTTTCGGAGCACGTTTTTTACGAACGTAAAAATCAGTTTACGCTGTCGCGCTCCCAGTTCGGGATAAAAGACCGGGTTGGCCACCACAGCGCCGCGGAAGGCGTAAAACGGGGCAAGCACCTCGAGGATTTCCTCGTCCCCGGTAAGCCCGATATACTCCCTGAAAAACCGCTCAAGCCCCTCCGCGTAAGGCCCCCTCATTTCGTTAAAATGCTTGACGGAGAAAAATACATAGTTGATGGTAAGCGCGGTCACGTCGTCGGCAGGCTCGCCCCAAGGCCCCCTGCTCCTGTCCAGCAGGCGCAGGGACGCTGTCCCTTTCCTGTCCGCATGCGCGGACTCCCCGAACCAGATGTTTCCAGGGTGGAAGTCGCCGTGAATGCGGCAAAGCCTTTTATGCCTGTCCTTGAGCCTCGCCCGCCAGTCGATGCACTGCTTTTCAATATCCGCCATCTCCCCGTAGCCCAGGACGCTTTCGGGGCCGGTGGGATACGTGTCGAACACGCCCATGAGGCATTCGCCGTGGCCTATGATGTCCCGGAGTTTCCTCAGATAAAGCGTGCGGGAATCTTTCTTTACGGAATGGATTTCGGCCAGGAGCACGGCCATGGCGGAGATTTTCCCCTCGTCCTCCGCGTCCAGGGACTCCTTCCTGGCGAACTCATCGAGGTCCCTGAAGTAGGAGACGCCCTCCGCCCGCTCCATGAGCAGGTAGTACTCCAGGCCCCCGCCGATGGGCTTGAGCGCGCCGTCGGCCCCGAGGGAAAGGACGTCGAGTGCCCTTACGTGGCCCGGCAGGTCCCCGAAGGTATCGAGGGCCATGAGGTGCATGGCGGCCCTGTCGGAGGGGTAATCGTGGCCGAGGCCATGAGGGGCGACGCTCTTGAGGACAAATTCCCTCCGCCCGCCTTCGGTATCGAGTTCCACGAGAAAGCCGGCGCCGTGCGCCCCGCGGCCAAGCTCCCTGACGCCGAGCAGGCGGCACCCGCCGAGCCTCAGGCGGAAATACGCCTCAAGGGAGTCCCTGCGTATGCCGGTAGCCATACCAAGATTATAAGCCACATCAGCCTTGAGCGCCACATTCCGGGCCGGGGGCGCTTCTGTTTTAAACGCTCCCCCCGGGGTGTTCCTTCCTGTTGCACTCCGCGACTTTGAGCATCTCCTCGAAAAAACCTGTTGCCTTCTTTTAATAGATATTTTTATAATGAGAACTACGATGAGGGGTAATAGAGGTTGAAGGACGAGGAAATGGGGAAAGAATTAAGGGGAGCAGGTTTGCAAACCTGCTCCCGCAAAGAGGGGATAATATTGGCTTTGTCCCGATTTGTTGCCGTAATACTGGAATGCCGGAATGCTGGAAAATATATGATATAATAAAAAAATTCGATGGTGGTGGACAGCTTATAGGAAAAGGGGAACTATGCCTACAGCAGTGTCGATATTCAGCGGCTGCGGAGGGTCTGATCTCGGGCTCACTGATGCAGGCTTTGAGATTCTGCTAGCCAATGACATTTCACAATACGCTTGTGATACCTACAAGCTCAATATGCCTGAGACGGAGGTTATATGTGGTGATGTATCAGGCATCAGGCATTTCCCCAATGCCGATATCTTGATAGGTTGCTACCCATGCCAGGGATTCAGCCAGGGAGGTGCCCGGCAACCCGACAGAAGCATCAATTACCTCTACCGTGAATTTGACCGCGCACTTAGATTAATAAAGCCAAAAGCGTTTATTGTTGAAAATGTCTCTGGCATGATTCGCTCGAACAATAAAAAACTTTTAATGAACCAGGTATATCGCTTCCGGATGGCAGGATATAAAGTCACTGGGCCTGAATTGTTAAATGCATATGAGTATGGCGTTCCACAAACTAGAAAACGGGTTTTCATTGTTGGCATTAGGTCAGACATCGGAGTAAGGTATGAGTTTCCTCAACCAACGCATGGGCCAAACGGACAGCGGCGCGGGCGCACGCAAGAAGATGTTCTTGCTGGCCTGCCCGAATGGCCAGTTGATGAATTCTACGACAAAGACTTCCACTGGTACTATCTGTCCCGAAATAGAAGAAGAGAATGGCACGAACCAAGTGCAACAATAGTAAGCAACCAGCGCCACATGCCATTACACCCTATGAGCCCACCTTTAGTTAAACATGGGGATGATGATTGGCGCTTTGCATATGATGGACCCGCAAGGAGATTTACTTATCGCGAAGCAGCATTGTTGCAAGGTTTTTCTATAAGGTTTAGGTTTGCAGATGAAAGCTTGGCAAAAAAATATAAAGCTGCAGGCAATGCGGTTCCGCCCCCGCTTTTTAGCGCTGTCGCTGATGCTTTGCCGGATATTTGGGACTAGATATGGATACAACATTTCACGAGATAAAGAAATACCACTATTCCCAACTTCATTTGGATAAAAAAGAAAATCCACGCCTACCATCTAGATTAATTGGAAAATCAGATGAAGAAATCATTGAATATATGCTTTTAGAGGCCAACCTCTTGGATTTGATTGCTTCGATTGGCGCAAAAGGCTTTTTCCCCGGCGAGCCATTACTTGTTACAATAATAAAAGGGAAAAAAGAGTTTACCGTAGTTGAAGGTAACAGAAGACTGAGCGCCGTAATTCTACTGAATAACCCTGCACTATCCACAGTAAAGAAAAAGGCGCTTGAGGAAACTATCACTCAAGCGACAGTTAAACCTATCCCCGAGCATCTGCCCGTTGTTATTTACAAATCAAGACAAGAAATTATTGATTATCTAGGATACAGGCATATTACTGGAGTAAAACCATGGGATTCCCTCGCTAAGGCAAGATATTTAGAACAACTTTTCACCCTCGCGAATGAGAAAGACCTAGATAAAAGATGTAAAGAGTTAGCCAAAGTAATAGGTGCCGGAACACGCACTGATTATGTAAGGAAGCTTTTATGCGGATTAAGTATCTACAAGACAATTGAGCAGCATGATTATTTTGATATTAAGAAATTAAATGAAGAAAGCATTTCATTCTCACTTATAACTACTGCAATAGGTTATAGTGGGATCATGAAATTCATTAGGCTTGAATCTAATCAAGATATTTCACCTGATAACCTACATATCGATAATTTAAAATTACTAACTAAATGGATGTTTGATAAGAGCGATGGTCCAGCAAAGCTACGCGACTCTCGTGATCTGGATAAATTATCTGCTGTTGTGTCTAGTGAGTTTGCCTTAAAGGAATTAAAGAGCGGAGAGGACTTAGAGTTCGCGTACTATTTCAGTGAAGGCGCTAAAGATTCTGTAATTAATGGTATTACTGAAGCACAAAAATATTTAGATTTCGCCTTTCGATATGCTAAGGAAGTAACGTTAGAAAAAGAGGACATGAGAAAATTAGATAAAATTATGCAGACTGCAAACGCCATAATTAAGCTCACATCTCCCGAATAGTTATCAGATGTTACAACTTGAATCAATTAAATTGCCCGAGCAAAAATCACACTTATATTTAATGGCTGATTATTTGGAGCTGTCTTGCTTGTGTAGCGAAGATGGTGCAATCACTCTTCATGATATGGTTGATGCGGTCTATCATAGCGTCGATATCGAGGTTGAAAGGGAACGGGTGATTGAAGAAGGGCATATGGAAGATGGTTTTGCAGGAGAATATTATGATATGCAGCAAATTGAAGCCGACAAATGGACTAGGCACCTCGAATATAGGCAAAATGTTTTTAATGAGTTTTATCCTTTTGGACTGAACTTACGGCGTCAATTAGCTATTAAAGATAACTTGACTCGTAAACATCATTTATATCTTTTCCTTCTTCTCTGTTCAAGTCTGAGCAATTTGAGCAAGAAGTGCATTTATCCTCTAACTGGTCTTTTTGAATCATTATCAATTAATGCACTTGAGCGCTACATGCCCGGCATTAATGCTGACAGATTCGGCAAGTCGCTTTCCGGAGGTGAAGATTATCCACCTAAACTAGGTGATGCATTAGTCAAATTGGCTGACAATATTAAGGAACAATGTTGTATCATTTCTGAGGATTTCAATTCTAAGAATACTGGCGATGGTGGCATTGATATTGTTGCATGGAAACCCTTTCCAGCTGACCCGGCTCGAAATAAGTTTATTGCTTTTGGTCAGTGCTCTTGCAGCCCTACTCAATGGATTAAAAAGCAATATGAGAGTCATTCTTCAAGAATAAAAAAATATATTAACTGCTCACATGCATCTTCTAATTTCATGTTTATTCCAGTTTGTTTTCGTGATATACATGGTGATTGGTACGACCCAATGAAAGTCGATGACTGTATTCTTATTGATCGTTTACGATTTTGTAGTCTTTTTTCCACGGGTGAGTTGCCCGCAGTAGGCTTTGGTATGTTTAGTTCATTCGTAGAATTAGTTGCATATATCAATAATGGCTGTTCTACCGTTAATGCTTAATTTTTTAATTATCCCAATTTGGATCATTTAAGCAAAGAAAATAGGAGCCGCCTGATGCGGCGGATTCGGGACAAAGATACTTCGCCCGAGATAGCAGTCCGGCGGATAGTTCATTCAATGGGTTACCGATATCGCCTGCATGCTAAAGACCTGCATGGAAACCCCGATATAGTGTTTCGTTCGCGCCGAAAAGTTATTTTTGTACACGGATGTTTTTGGCATCAACACAAAGGCTGTAAAGACTATCATATTCCCAAATCAAACATTGAATATTGGAAGCCTAAGCTTCAAAAAACCATTAAACGCGACAAGCTTCATAGGAGCAAGTTAAAAACAAGTGGATGGGATGTTTTAGTTATCTGGGCGTGCCAAATAAAAAAATTAGGTGCAACTAAACAAACCATAAAAAATTTTCTGGAGAATTAATCTCAATCCCATAAATTTCCTACTTTAAAAGCATATTTGATTTTAACGCTTTCTGCTGTTAATCTTCATTCAAATGCCCAAAGGTTCTGCGACTTCGTAAGCTGCAATCCCCAACTCCTATCCGATTCCTTAACCGCACAAGCTCCAAAAAAGTGAACACCGCAAAGTGAACCAGTTCACATGGACGAGTTCCGCGCGGGGGGATTACAATGGTCGGTGAGCATTAAAGGAGCAGGTTACAAACCTGCTCCCGCAAAGTGGAGAGTTCTTTGACATGGGCGGGAAAGAGAAAGCGGCGAGGCGGGGTTGGAAAACCCCGCCTATCGATAAAAGCGAGCAATGAAGGCCGGGGCAGCTTTGAACACCCTTTGAACAGCTGGACGGGACGGGATATTCCGAAAAATCAGGGGGTTATAAAGGTTTTAAAGGAAAGGCATTGAACACATAAAAAAAACGGCGGCGGCTCAGTAGCCGTTTAAGAGGTGGCAGACCATCGTGGCGTGCCTGTCAAACCATGACGGCAACATGGCTCAAAAAGGAATCAAGGGGAGCGCCTTGCCAATGGCGGCGTCTTTCAGAATATCCCTGAGCGTGCCGACTCTGCCGTCAAGCTCGTTTTCCATGCCGCCGAAGCCGCCGACGCTTTTAAGTAGTCCCTCGATGTCGGCCTTTTTCATGACCGCGGCCCTGAGCGCCTCCTCCCACTGCCCGGCCCTCCGCCTGAACTCCCTGCCAACGGCGTCCCCGAGCACCCGGTCGAGGTCCGAGGAAATGCCGAGCGAGTAGTCCTCGAGGGCGCCGGCGGCCTTTACGCTTATGGAAAACCGCCTCACGCCCTCAAGCGCCCCTGCCAGGGACTTAAGTACCTGGTTGTCGTCCTCTTTAAGCTCAAGCGAAAAATCCGCGGACGTGACCCTGCCCGTAAGCACCGCGTCAAGCTCCCCGCCCCTTATCAGGGCGTTTAAGGTGAAATCGGCCATGCCCTTTCTCAGGACAAGGGGGACTTCGGCACTATCCAGAAGGGAGGCGTCCTTTATGCGGTAGCCCTTTACGGAAAGACGCAGGGCGTCTTCCGGCACGGGGCCCATGCGGTCGAACTTCCCCTCGAGCCTGAGCGAACCGGCCTTGTCCGTCTCCCCCCCGTAAAACTCGTAGGTGAGGGGCACCCCGGTAACCTCCTGTTCCGCGCTTACGTTTGCCAATGTGCCCGATACGGCCATGCCCTTTACGGTCGCCTCCACGACGGCTTTTCGCAGGAAGAAGTCCGGCACGGGCGGCCTCTCGGGGAATATCACATCAACGCCTTCGCCACGGGGGGGCCTTGCCTCCACCTGCCTCTTTCTTTTTTCCACCGCGCGCTCTACCGGGGGCCTGAGTTTTCTGTACCAGAAAATCCCCCTTCTTGCCCAAGTTGCAGCCCGCTCGCCAACGAGCAGGCGGGTGGCACTCGCAAAGGCGTCCGCCGGTAAGCCGTATTTTTCCCTTATCCTCTTAAAGTCCCCTTCCGCCGTACGCCGCGCTTCCTCCACCCGTTGGGCCAGCGATTCCCTGGCCTTTACGATGCCGTCCATGGCCTCCTCAATGCGAGCGATGTCCTCCTGGATGTCCTCGCGGAGCCTCTGTATTTCTCCGGCAGCGCCCAGGACGCCCCCGAGCCCGCGCTTTTCGGGCCTCAGCCCTTTGATGCGCTTTTCATACTCGCGAAACTTCTCGCTGTCGGGGAGGTCCTCGATGCGCTCCTGCCAGGCCAGCCTTTCATCCCTGATTTCCTTTCGTATTGATTCCGCAAGCGCCACGGACCCGATGCCTTCTTTGCTGATGACTTCCTCGACGCCCGGCAGTTCGAAGGAAGGGATGCGAAACGCCTTCTTTTCCTCCTCCACTTCTTTCTCTTTCCCGGGCAGCGCCCCGGAGGTCTTCCGCGACGTGTCAAAGCGAACCCCCTCAAGGGACATCTCCTCTATGATGGCCTTCCTGCGGATGAGCCCGGCTCCGTCGATGCCAAAGGCGACGCGCTTTATTTCCACGGCGTTCCGCACGGGCCGGTGGGGGTTCGTGACCCGGATTTCCCTCAGGGCAAGCCCGATTGGAAGAAGCGAGACATCGGCGCTCTCAAGCTCCACCTTCGCGCCCACGAGCCTTGTCCCCGCCTTCTCAATTGCCCTCTCCACCCACACATCGACGAAAATGTACCATAGTACGCCGATGAGGGCGACGGTCACAGCGAAGGCGAAAAGCCCCTCCCACCTTATCCACTTTCTCATGGGCCCTCGCGGAACTCCGAGACCGAGCGGTAGAGCCGGTAAAACTTCGTGCCCTTCAGAAACTGCGCCACCCTTGTCTTGCGCACCCACTGAAGCACGTGCTCCCTGTAGCGCACAACGACAAGCCTCCCGGCGAAATAGAGGGGGATGAAAAGGGCGAGGGAGAAAAGCATGCTCCCCATGACAACGGTGTTGTTAAAGCGCTCAAGCCGCCAGATGGAGGAGTTGTACATGGCGGTCCAGAGGCCGGCAAGCGGCTTTGCGGTAAGTGCCAGAAGCCCGAGGCCGTGAAACAGCGGGTCCATGAGATACCCCGCCCCGGAAAAAAGCGCAAGACCGAGGACAAAGGCCGGGACGTTGACCCTCAGGAGCGTTAAGAGCAGAAGCACCAGGAGGTTATGCAGGCTCAACATCGGGGTGAGCCCGGCCACCATGGCGAAACACAACGCGAGGCTTATCTGCCCCGGCTCGGTCTCCGAGTTCATGACCCGGAGAAGTTTCGCCGCCGCCCGTAACATGGCCTCTACCTGAATTAATCTTATAGCATGCCCGGCGCATGTCAAGGTAAAAGGCGGCGGCGTGCGCCCCGCGGCCGAGATCCCTGACGCCGAGGAGGCGGCGCCTGCCGAGCCTCAGGCGGAAATACGCCTCAAGGGAGTCCCTGCGTATGCCTGTAGCCATAACAAGATTATAAGCCGCATAAGTCCCGGGCGCCACTTGCCGTGCCGGATAAACCGGATATTGCACGAGTCCGGTTTGCCGCGGGACGCAAAACGCGCGGGACGCGAAGGGGGACAGGGGCCTGCGGCATGAGGGCGCGGGACTGAGAGGCTGAGGGCGCTTTTGTTTTAAACGCTCTCCGTGGGGTGTTCCTTCCTGTTGCACTCCGCGATTTTGAGTATCGCCCCGAAAAATTCCGTTGCCTTCTTGCAAGCGATATTTTTATAATGAGAACTACGATGAGGCGTAATTGAGGTTGAAGGACGCGGGAATGGATAAAGAATTAAGGGGAGCAGGTTACAAACCTGCTCCCGCAAAGAATTATCTCTTCATTATTTTTTTCCATATGTTACTTTACTTATTTTAAGAGAGTTTTTCAATATATTTGGCTTTTGAATGTGGGATTATAATTAGTTTGAATAAACTCATTATATATCTGGAAGGATCAATATGCCTCTAAGCTGGAACGAGATAAAAAAAATGCTATTAAGTTTTCCAAGGACTGGGAAGAAGCAACTTCCGAACATTCGGAGTCCCCGTCCTTTTGGAATGAATTTTTCGAAATCTTTGGTATTTCCAGAAAAAGGGTCGCTACTTTTGAGAAAAGCGTCAGTAAACTTAGTGGCTCGGACGGAAAGATTGACCTCATTTGGAAAGGCACAATACTCATCGAGCACAAGTCCAAAGGGAAGGACCTAAATAAGGCGTATCAACATGCTACAGACTATTTTCATGGGCTTTCTGAAGATGAACTTCCAAAATACGTCCTTGTCTCAGACTTTGCGAGATTTCGTCTTTATGACTTGGAAGAAAATACTGAACATAAGTTTCTTCTAAAAGACCTTGTAAATAATGTGCAGCACTTTGGATTTATTGCAGGTGACTTATAGGGTTCTGGTAAAATAACCATGAACTGATTTGGGGTATTCGGTCATGCCTTCCGGAAAGCAGGTAGGATGTCAGATAAATGCTTGCCGGATATTAAGTGGAATTTTCGGACGGTTTCCGTCGATGCTCTTTTCATGTCATGAGAGAGGAGTAAACCAATGCCGTCCAGTAGGAAGAAAAGAGGCAGGACTAAGGGTGCAACCCTTTCCACGGTTCTGACATGTAATAGCATCATGCGGATGACCGGGCCCGTATATTTCGGGCATGGCGAGGGATATCTTGATTCGCGCCTGGTGGGCGGCCTTGTCGAATTCGATGGCCGCATAACCGCCAGGGTCAGGGGCACGAGCAAGTACGAGGCGGACAACCCTCCCCCTGGGGGACCAAAGAAAAGGAGTGAGTGCCGAAAAGGTGATTTACGGATGAACGACCGGGCCCTGCACATCCTTCGCACTGTCTTTGGCTTTGAGGGCTTCCGGCCCCGCCAGGAGGAGGTAATCGAGCACCTCATAGCGGGCGGCGATGCGCTGGTGCTCATGCCTACCGGGGGCGGGAAGTCGCTCTGCTACCAGATACCGGCCATGGTGCGCCAAGGGACGGGCGTCGTTATATCGCCCCTCATATCTCTTATGCAGGACCAGGTGAGCGCGCTCTTGCAATCGGGCGTGCGTGCGGCCTTTCTTAATTCCACCCAGGACGCGCATGAAGGCCGGCGCGTGCAGGAGCAGTTGCTCGGCGGGGAACTGGACCTCCTGTACGTCGCGCCCGAGCGGCTCATGACGCCGCGTTTCCTCGATATGCTTGGTCAGGCTCAACCGGCCCTTTTTGCCATCGACGAGTCCCACTGTGTCTCTCAGTGGGGCCACGACTTCCGCCGGGAGTACCTCCGGCTCTCCATATTCCATGAGCGCTTTCCCCACGTGCCGCGCATCGCTCTTACCGCCACCGCCGACGAGTCCACGCGCAGCGAGATAATCAAGCGCCTGGGGCTTGAGAAGGCGAAGGTCGTCGTAAGCGGCTTTGACCGGCCGAACATCCGTTACCGCATTACCCGGAAACAGAAACCCCGCGAACAGCTGCTGCGCTTTATCAAAGAGGAGCACGAGGGCGACGCAGGCATCGTCTATTGCCTGTCCAGGAAAAAGGTCGATTCAACCGCCGAGTGGTTAAGGGAAAGGGGGTTTACCAGGGCCCTTCCCTACCATGCGGGCCTGTCCGCGGAGGTCCGCCAGCGCCACCAGAGCCGGTTCTTGAATGAGGAGGGCGTCATAATCGTGGCCACCATAGCCTTCGGCCTTGGCATCGACAAGCCGGACGTGCGCTTTGTCGCCCACCTGGACCTGCCGAAAAGCATAGAGGCCTATTACCAGGAAACGGGCCGGGCGGGCCGCGACGGCCTGCCCTCAAACGCATGGATGGCTTACGGCATGCAGGACATCGTCATGCTGAGGCAGATGATAGAGGGGTCCGAGGCCGACGAGACCAGAAAGCGCGTTGAGCGCCATAAGCTCGACTCATTGGTTGCCCTTTGCGAAGTGAGCACCTGCCGCCGCCAGGCCCTTCTGGGTTATTTCAGCGAGGAGCGCCCCGACCGATGCGGCAACTGCGACACGTGCATGGAGCCGGTAGAGATGTGGGACGGCACGGTTGCGGCACAAAAGGCCCTCTCCTGCGTCTCCCGCACAGGACAGAGGTTCGGGGCCGCCTACGTAACCGACGTGCTGCTTGGAAAGGACTCAGACCGCATCCGCCAATTCGGGCATGACAAGCTTAGTACCTATGGAATAGGAAAAGAACTGGACGCGGCTGGGTGGCGTGCGGTATTCAGGCAGCTTATGGCAAGAAACCTCTTGAGCGCGGATGTGGAGGGCTTCGGCTCCCTGTGTCTGACAGAGGGCTCCTGGGCCGTGATGAGAGGAGAGGTGAAACTGCATCTCAGAAAGGAAAAGCGGCAGGAGAGAAAACGGGAGAAAGGACGGGTCGCTCGCCGCAGGGGGCATTTTGCCGAGGACGGGGACAAAAGGCTCTGGGAGGCGCTGAGGGAACGCAGGGCCGAGATAGCCAAAGAGCAGAGCGTGCCGCCCTATGTCATCTTCCACGATACGACCTTCGCGGAAATGGTGCAGCGCCGCCCCCGGGACCTTGACGGGATGCGCCTTGTTACAGGTGTCGGCGAAAGAAAGCTCAAGCTCTACGGTGAGGACTTCCTGAATATCATCATCGAGCACAGCGAAGGGCGCAGGGAACCCGCAAACGACACGGTAGCCGAGACCGTGGAGCTGTCTCAAAAGGGCATGGACGTGGAGACTATTGCCGCCCGCCGCAACCTCAAGCCCGGCACCATCTACAGCCACCTGGCCACGGCAATCGAAGACGGGGCCGTCGAACTCAAGCAGGCAGTAAGCCTCAAAGAGGAGGAAATCCGGACCATCAGGGACGCGCTGCTAAATCAGCTAAAGCAGCCGGAGGGAGACAAGGCCCTCAAGCCCGTATACGAAGCCTTGGCCGGGGCCTACGACTATGGCGTCCTCCGCTGCGTGCGCGCCGCCCTGCTGCGCGAGGGGAATAAGTAATGCCGTCCGGTAAGAAGAAAAGAGGCAGGACAAGGGACTCAACCCTTTCCCCGGTCCTGACACGTAATACCATCATGCGGATGGCCGGGCCCGTATATTTCGGGCGCGGCGAGGGATATTTTGATTCGCGCCTGGTGGGCGGCCTTGCCGAATTCGATGGCCGCATAACCGCCAGGGTCAGGGACTCTTTTTTGGCGAACTCATCGAGGTCCCTGAAGTAGGAGACGCCCTCCGCCCGCTCCATGAGCAGGTAGTACTCCAGGCCCCCGCCGATGGGCTTGAGCGCGCCGTCGGCCCCGAGGGAAAGGACGTCGAGTGCCCTTACGTGGCCCGGCAGGTCCCCGAAGGTATCGAGGGCCATGAGGTGCATGGCGGCCCTGTCGGAGGGGTAATCGTGGCCGAGGCCATGAGGGGCGACGCTCTTGAGGACAAATTCCCTCCGCCCGCCTTCGGTATCGAGTTCCACGAGAAAGCCGGCGCCGTGCGCCCCGCGGCCAAGCTCCCTGACGCCGAGCAGGCGGCACCCGCCGAGCCTCAGGCGGAAATACGCCTCCAGGGAGTCCCTGCGTATGCCGGTAGCCATACCACGATTATAAGACACATGAGTGCTGAGCGCCACTTGCCGGGCAGCCGCCCCTCCCGATGGTTGCCGTTGATTCCCCGGCCTCGCGCCCGAACTCCGCGTTTTGAGCACCGCCCCGGAAAAAAACGTTGCCTTTATTCCCATCGGGCGGGGTGCGGGATTTTTTAACTGTAAGAGGCAAGGTCGTATGATTGCAGCAACTGAACAGTTCTTGCCGAAATAACCAGATTGAGAGCTTTCGAGAATTGAGGATAACTACATAATATAAGGCTCAGAAAGAACCGATTCCTATGTTTAGCTGCTATTTCCTGTAACAAATGGTTACCGTTTTGCTATAATGGTGATGATTTCAAATGGAAATCAATGAGTTAAGGATGATGCTTAAATGCAATTCCCAATTGGGCTTATGAGTCTTTTGAAAAGAGTTATATGACATGTCAAGGCCTGAAACCTTTCGTGTTTTTATAATTTTATAGTCAGATTTCAATAAGAGATTGGAAGTATCATGGCCAAAATTGAAGGATTCAGAATACGAAATTACCGCGTATTGAGAGACATAACGCTCGGTAAGCTTTGGAATGAGCAGCAGGCTCAACCACTCGCACCGATGACAGCTGTTATCGGGAAAAACGGTGTCGGTAAGAGTTCACTGTTTGATGCTTTTGGTTTTCTTGCTGATTGCCTGAAGTTGGGAGTAGAAGAAGCATGCGACGCCAGTGGGCGTGGAGGTTTTGACCGTATTCGCTCGCAAGGTATCAGTGACCCGATTGAATTCCAGATCTATTACAAGGAGGAGGGTAATGCGCGACCTATCACCTATGACCTTTCAATTGATTTAGATAAAACCGGCCGTCCTTATGTGAAAAGTGAACGTCTACGCCAACGGCGAAAGGGGCAAAAACACGGTTGGCCTTTTTCGTTTCTCATGTTGAATGACGGTAAGGGTGTCGCGTGGAAAGGAGAAGAGCAAGGTCAGCAGGTTGATGAGAGCAAAGGTGAATTTGACTTGGGGCTGTTGATTGAGAAAATTACGTCAGAAGAAAGCCGAGAAACAGAAGTCATTGAGTTAGAAGATAAACGCAAACTTGGCATTGCAAGCCTTGGTGCACTGAAGCAACATCCCAGGATTTCAGCCTTTCGCCAGTTTATCGAGGGCTGGTATTTGAGCTATTTTACTCCAGATGCTGCCCGGAGTTTACCACTTGCAGGTCCTCAAAAACACCTGAACATCCACGGTGATAACTTGGGTAATGTCGTTCAGTTCATGGAGCGCGAACATCCAAAACGCTTCAAGAGTATTCTTAATCGCATTGCTGACAAGATTCCTGGCATAGACAAGATTGATACTGAAAAAAGCCCTGATAGCCGATTGCTGCTACGTTTTAATGACAAAGGCTTCAATGATCCATTCTATGCCCAGCAAATGTCCGACGGTACACTTAAAGTGTTTGCTTATTTGCTTTTAATGGAAGATCCAACACCACCACCATTTATTTGCATTGAAGAGCCTGAAAACGGTCTTTACCACAAACTTCTTGAAACCCTGGCTATTGAATTCCGGGAACACGCCACTGGTAGAAAAAACGCGCCACAACTTTTCATTACAACACATCAGCCTTATTTTGTAGATGCTTTATCCCCGGACGAAACCTGGATTCTTGAGAAAGAACCAAGTGGGTTTGCGACTATTCGTCGGGCCAGTAATGACCCTATAGTCAAGGCCATGGTTGATGAAGGCTTACCGCTTGGCAGCCTCTGGTATAGCGATTACCTGGATGCGAGGTGAGTGGCATGCATTTTGAAATCCTCGTTGAAGATACGTCAGGCAAAATCGCACTGGAATCGATTCTGGAGAAAATTCTTGGACTTGCCGGGCAGGCTCATTCCTATACAATACATTCCTATAAGGGAATTGGTCGCATTCCGAAAAATCTTAGAGGAACAACAGACCCACAGAAAAGAATTCTTTTGGATCGATTGCCCAAGTTGCTCAGAGGATATGGAAAAAGCCTCCAAAATTTCCCAGCTACAGTTGTCGTGGTAGTCGACCTGGATGACAAAGACTGTATGAATTTCAAGCAAGAGATGCTTGATATACTAAACTCCTGCACGCCTAAGCCAACAACACTATTCAGGATTGCTATAGAGGAAGGTGAATCATGGCTTCTGGGTGACCATGATGCCATCAAGGCTGTCTATCCGGGAGCAAAAAACACGGTTCTTAATTCGTATACACAAGATAGCATCTGTAGCACATGGGAAAAGTTAGCCGAGGCCATCTATCCTGGTGGTTCATTAAAGCTCCAACAGTTAGGCTGGCCGTATATAGGTCAGGCAAAATGTGAATGGGCTAAAAAGATTGCACCGTATATGGATGTCGATAGAAATCAGTCAAAAAGCTTTCAGGTTTTTCGTGATGGCATTCGCTATTTGGCTGGAATCATGACCAGATGAATATTGGAGGATGGTATTACAGTCCCGACAACGACCACCTCTGTCGGGTAATCGAGTTATCGTGGACGGTTCTATAATAACTTACGCCTTGAAATCCTCAATTCCCACGCCTTCTTAAAAGTAAGATTCGTAGGTGAAGTCAATATCCTGTGCCTATCTTATGAACTGTCGATTTCTATGAATAATCCTCAGCCTTGAAGTCGTACAAAATCTGCTAACTTCACCTGCTAATCTTCGCAGTTTCAAATTGAAAGTGAACCTGTCAAGAGGAACCCGTTCACATGGACGAGTTCCGCGCGGGGGAATTAGAATGGTCGGCGGAGAGTTCTTTGACATGGATTAACCACGGAGCCACCGAGGCACGGAGAAAGGACAGGGTTCAAGGAAATAATCCCCCCACGCCCCCCTTTACGTCCTTCGACAAGCTCAGGATGATTCGACAGGCTCAGGATGATTCGACAAGCTCAGGATGCCTCGCAATGAAGGCCGGGCCTTGAACACCTTTTGAACACCCGGACGGGCCGGGATATTCCTCAAAATCAGGGGGTTACAAAGGTTTTAAAGGAAAGGCTTTGAACATATAAAAAAAAGAGCGGCAGCACGGCGGGGCGACAGTTCGGAGAAACGGCGGAATTGACAAGACACCGAGGCACGGAGAACGGCAAGATTCAAGGACTCAAGGGTTCAAGAAAATAGTCCCCCCTCAACCCGGCAGCACCACCCTGAACGTGCTCCCCTTGCCGGGGGCGCTCGTAACGTCTATCCTCCCGCCCATCCGCCGCGTTTTTTAAATATGCGTTATTATAATATGCCGACGGCTGGCAGCCGGTCGCTAAGAAAGGGAGCCACCGCCAGTACAAGCACCCGGTCAAGAAGGGCCGGGTCACCATAGCCGGGCATCCGGGTGACGACCTCGCGCCGGGGACATTAAACAGCGTCTTTAAACAGGCGGGGCTTAAGAAAGGATAGCCATGCACAGGTTCCTTGTCATAATCGAAAAGGCCGGAAACAACTACTCGGCATATTCCCCCGACCTCCCGGGCTGTGTCGCCACGGGCGCTACGCGAGAGGAGGCGGAAAAGAACATGCACGGGGCCGTACAGATGCACATCGAGGGGCTTCGGGAAGACAACCTCCCAATCCCTGAGACCAATTCATTCGCCGAGTATATCGCTGTAAATTAAGCCCCCTTAACCCGGCAGCACGACCCTGAACGTGCTCCCCTTGCCGGGGGCGCTTGTGACCTCAATGCTTCCGCCCATGATGCCGGCAAGCTCGCGGGCGATGGCAAGCCCGAGTCCCACGCCGGTGGACCCTTCGCCCTTGTAAAACCTGCGGAATACCATCTCGCGCTCCTCCGGGGAAATCCCCCGCCCGGTGTCGGCCACCTCGACGAAAAAGCCCCCGTCCTCCGCGCCGAAGTCTATGCGCACGCCGCCCCGGTCGGTGTACTTAAGCGCGTTTGAGATGATGTTTCTCAGAATCACCTCGAACTTTTCCGGGTCGGTCGAGACCTTGCGGCCCCCGCCGCCCGGTACCTCCAGGCTGAGGCCCTTTTCCATGAACATGGGGCGCATGCCCTGGAGCACCGCCTCCACCATCTCGCGAATATCCACCTCCTCGTGCTCCGTGCGCTTGAAGAAGCTGGCCTCGGCCTTGGCGATGTCCTCTATGCCCTCGACGAGGTTGACGAGCCTTTCCACCTCGGCCTGCAGGCTGCGGAGGGTATCGGCGTCGCAGTCCACCACGCCGTCGGCCACGGCCTCCATGTTGGCCCGCATCACCGTGAGGGGGGTGCGGAGTTCGTGGGCGATGTTTGAGGTCAGGTGCTTTCTGAGGTTCTCCTCGCGCTCCAGCGTCTCCACCATGTGGTTGAAGGCCCGGTTGAGCTTGCCGATTTCGTCCCGCCCGGCCCCGACCCTCACGCCCAGGTCCCCGCCCGCCACGGCCATGGCCGCACGCTTGAGCCGCTTTACCGGCCGGGTGAGGAACAGGCTCAGCAGCAGGGAGAGCAGCAACGCGCCCCCGCCGGCTATCATGAAGGAGGTGACGAGGAAGTCCCTGCCCCGCTGCTTGAACACGTCCTCTTTCTCCCTGAGCTGCCCCACGGGCACGAGCCCCCGTACACGGAGCGTGCCAATCTCCTCGCCCATCACGAACAGGGGGTAAGGCTCGAACATGCCCACGGGCTCGTCCATGCGCACGATTGCCTCGATTCTCCTGCGCATGGCGGGGGTAAGGAACTCGGCTACCTTACGCGAGGCAAGGAGCGTCCGGCCGGAGGCGTCGGCCACCTCCGCGTCGTAGCCCATCATCATGGCCCAGCGCAGGTTGCCCTCGAGGGCCTCGATGTCCCAGCCCTCGCCCCCGGTGTAGCTCCCCTCCACCGCGGCCAGCAGCCAGTACAGATGGTCCTCCCTGTCGCCGAGGGCGTAGTCCTCGAAGTCGCCCAGTATCAGCCGCTCGAAGATGAGGTTTGAGACAAGCGCCGTCAGGAGGACGGCGAGGAAGGCCAGGAAGAGCTTAGTCCGCATCCGGTGCGCCGATGAACTTGTAGCCCAGGGAGTAGACGGTCTTTATGAACTCCGGCCGGCGGGGGGCCTTCTCGATTTTCTGCCTGAGGTTCTTTACGTGGGCGTCTATGGTGCGCTCGTAGCCCTCGAAGTCGTAGCCCTGAACGACGTTTACGAGCTGCAGGCGGCTGAACACGGCCAGGGGACGCTCGGCCAGCACCTGGAGTATTCTGAACTCCGTCGGTGTAAGGGTCACCGGCTCTCCGTCGCAGCGGACCTCGCGGCTTTCGAGGTACATAATCAGCGCCCCGTTGTTAAAGCTCATGGTCTTTGACGTTTTCTTCGTGCGCCTGAGAAGGGCGTTTACCCTGGCCACCAGCTCCCTGGGGCTGAAGGGCTTCACAACGTAGTCGTCCGCGCCGATGCCGAGGCCCTTGACCCTGTCTTCCTCCGCACTCTTTGCCGTAAGCATTATGATGGGCACGTCGGAGTCCTGCCTGAGCATGGAGCATATCTCCTCGCCGTCCATGTCCGGCAGCATGAGGTCAAGCACTATGAGGTCGTAGTTGTTCTTTATGAGCGAGAGCGCCCGCTCCCCGGTATCGGCGTGGGTGACGGTGAAGCCGTCGCGTTCGAGGTAGGCGCGCGTTATGTCGGCGATTTTCCTCTCGTCCTCGACCACCAGTATGGAACCCTTGCCCATAAAAGCAGTATACCCTTGTACGGAGCCCTTGCGCAAGACAAGCGGTTGGCCGGCGGGAAGCGGGAAGCGCCGGTTTGTCACAGCGGATTTTTTTGTTTGACAACGCGGCGAAAACCTAAGAGAATTTAACTGATTCCGTTGTTATTAAGGGGAGCATGAAATAGATTACATGACGAACATCGGCCTGGAACGAATCGATCCGGCTTCCCCCTTTGGAAAAGGGGGAATGAGGGGGATTTTTCTGAATATTCAAATCCCCCCTCGCCCCCCTTTGCTAAAGGGGGGTGTAAACTATTTTATGCTCTGAGTAATATATGCCTATATGGCGCATTTCCGGATAATAAGCCTGTGGCCGCCGGGGTTTCATGTATAAGAAAATCAGCGACTACGGCATAATCGGCAACCTCCGCACCGTCGCCCTCGTCGGCCTGGACGGCTCCATGGACTGGCTGTGCCTGCCCTACATCGACTCGCCGAGCGTCTTCGGCGCGCTCCTGGACCACAAAAAAGGCGGGCGCTTCCAGGTGCGCCCGCGGGGGGAGTGGGACTCCACCGCCGAGTACCTGCCCGGCACCAACGTCCTCGTAACGAGGTTCCGCACCAGGACCGGGGTGCTCCGGGTGACCGACTTCATGCCCGTACTTTTGGAGGAGGGCCGGGAAGGCGGTCTCCACTCGCTTTACAGGCTGGTCGAGGCAACGGAGGGGACGGTGGAGGCGGAGGTGCTTTTTGAGCCGAGGTTCGACTACGCCCGCGCCGAGACCGGCCTCGGTTTCCACCGGGGCGGCATCCTCGCAAAGGGGGGCGGGGAGCAGGTCGGCCTTTCGGCCACGAGGGAGCTTGAGATAGAGGGCCAAAGGGGCGTGGCCCGCTGGGGCCTTGCCAGGGGCGAGCGGGCGTGGCTCCAGCTGCGTTACGGGGCCGGGGAGCTATGCGTATGCGAGCTTGAGGAGGCCGAGCAGGCCCTTCGTGAGACAGAGCATTACTGGAGGGACTGGCTCGAAAAAAGCGAGACCGGCAGGGTGGTCGACCTCGGCCCCTACCGGGAGACGGCCGAGCGCTCGGCGCTGGTGCTGAAACTCCTTTACTACGCGCCAACCGGCGCCCTGGCGGCCGCGGCCACCACGTCGCTGCCGGAGGAAATCGGGGGCGTGAGGAACTGGGACTACCGCTTCACCTGGGTGCGGGACGCCTCGTTCACCCTTCAGGCGCTGTTCAACACCGGCCACCTCTCGGAGACCGAGGGCTATCTCCGCTGGGTGGAGGGCCTCCTTTCGGGCTCCGGCCCCCACGAGCTTAAGATCCTCTACACCCTGAGGGGCGAGGTCGTGCATGAGGAGGAGGAGCTTGCCCACCTTGAGGGCTACAAGGGCTCGCGCCCCGTAAGGGTCGGTAACGGGGCCGCATTGCAGCGCCAGCTCGACATCTACGGCGAGCTCATGGAGGCCGCCCTGAAACTCTCAAACTACGTGGGCAAGATAGACCTCGGGCTCTGGCCGTTCCTGCGGAGCATCTGCGATTACGTCTGCGAGCACTGGCATGAGCCCGACTATGGCATATGGGAAGTACGGGGCGGGCCGTACCACTTCGTCTACTCCAGGGTCATGTGCTGGGTGGCCCTGGACCGGGGGATTACCATAGCCGGGCGCTACGGCTTTCCCTCGGACGTCGAAAAATGGCGCGCCGGGCGGGACAAGATAAAGGAAGAGGTCCTCGTAAAGGGCTGGGACGGGGAGAAAAAATCCTTTGTCCAGCGCTACGGCGCCGACGCCCTGGACGCAAGCGGCCTGCTCATCCCGGCCACGGGTTTTCTGCCCCATGGCGACCCCAGGGTCGTATCCACCGTGGAGGCCGTCCGGCGGGAACTCGGACGGGGGGATTTCCTCTTCCGGTATACCGCGGCCGACGGCCTGCCCGGAGGGGAAGGCGCGTTCCTCCTCTGCGCCTTCTGGCTTATAGACAACCTTGTCGCCAGGGGAGAGCTGGACGAGGCCGAAGCCCTTCTCAGACGCATGGAAAGCGCGGCCAACCACCTGGGGCTTTTCTCCGAGGAGTACGACCCGGACTGGCGCGAGGCCCTGGGCAACTTCCCCCAGGCGTTTACCCACATCGGCTACATAAACAGCGTCACGGCACTCCGGCAGGGCAGACAGGCGCGGGAACAGGAGCCGCCCCGCAGGGCCCGGCCCGGCCTCTTCTCCCGGAGCATGGTGCTCAACCAAGGGGCCTTCCGTCCCGGCGACGTTACGCCCCATGAACTCGCCCGGAGGCTCAAGGACCTGATGAACGTAATGAGGGGGGCGTTTTTCGAGACCCACCGCGTGGCCTACGAGCGCATGCGGACATCCAGGGTCTACCGGGAGTACGTCGAACTGAGCCGCGTTCTGGGCGGCATGGACCCCTGTAAGCTCAGGGGACGGGAGGAGCGCATCGCCTTCTGGATTAACATTTATAATGTCCTCGTCATCCACGGCGTGGTGGAGATGGGCATACGGGACTCGGTAAAGGAAGTCCGGAATTTCTTCAAGCGGGTGAAGTACAGGGTCGGGGACATGCTCCTCAGCCCGGAGGACATCGAGCACGGCGTGCTCCGCGCAAACCGCAGGCCGCCGGGGGCTATGTCAAGAAAATTCCGAAGGGGCGACAGCCGCCTTGCCTGCTCCCTGGACGCCATGGAGCCGAGGGTGCATTTCGCCCTGGTCTGCGCCTCCTCCTCGTGCCCGCCCATAGGGGTCTATACAGCGGAAAACCTCGACGGGGAGCTTGACATCGCCGCCCGGACGTTCCTTAACGCCGGAGGCGTGGAGCTTGATAAGGAAGCGGGCCGCGTCTCCCTCTCCCGCGTGTTCAAATGGTACGGCGGGGACTTCGGGAAGGACGCGGCCCCGGTACTCAGGTTCATCGCCCCCTACCTCTATATGGAAGAAGACAGGACGTTTCTTCTCGAAAACGCCGGTCGCCTCGGGGTCTCCTACCAGGACTACGACTGGCGGCTTAACCGCTATTAACCCGGATATTGCAGGTTTATTTACCTGCGGAGTACCCCTCTCCGACCCACGCCTGCATCCCGCCTTTTACATGGACAATATTATCGAACCCCTTTGTCTTTAGATACCTTGCGGCAATGCCGGAGCGGTTCCCGGTCTCCCCGATTATGACTATCTTTTTCCCGGGGTCCAGCTCCCTGTGCCTTTCAATGAGCATGTCCAGCGGGATATTTTTCCGCCCGCGGTAATTTATCTTATACTTTCTGGCGAGCCTGCCGAACCGGATGTCGAGCAGGACGAAGTCCTTGCCCTTGTCCACCATTGTCTTCAGCTCGGAGGCCGGTATGGACTTTATATCGGCCTTGGGCAGTTTTTCGATGGTCCCGGTCGGGCGCCCCGCCCTTACCCATGCGGGCAGGCCATCGCTGAAAACATACACGTTTTTGTGGCCGAGCTTGACCGCCAGACCGGCGGCATCGGGAGAGGCCACTCATTTACGCCCGAGACAATAAAAGACAATCCGTTTGTTCTTGTCCCGGGGAAGTTCCCTGTGTATTCTCTGCATGGGGATGTTGACGGAGCCTTTGATGTGCAGGTCGTTGTACTCGATTCTGCTCAGCGGGCAGACCACCAGGACGTCTTCGGTCTCCATCGCTTTTTTGAGCTCATAGGCGCTGATCTCCTGCCACCCCTTCTCCGTCGCATACACGGGAAGGGCCGGAAGCAGAAGGAACAAAACCAGCGCAATGACAGACTTTCTCATGGCCGCCTCCTAATCCTAAAGTTTTAGTTATAATATAAACTCAAGGTATAATAGCAGAGACGCGGTCATTTATTCCGAAAAAAAGAGGCCGGGGGTTGCATTTTCGTGACCGGACTTTTTACTATTTATATTCTCCGGAGGAGGGTTGAAAATGACGGAATTTGAGATATTCGGAGTAAACGCCGCGCAGATAGGGCTCGTCGTCGTGCTGCTCGCTCCCCTGAGCCTCCAGATATTGGCCCTGATAGACATCGCCGGAAGCGACTTCCCCGGAAACCGCAAACTCATCTGGCTCTTTGTGCTGATAATCCTTCCCCTGGCGGGGTTTATACTGTATTTTGCCTTCGGCAGGAAGCAGAGGCTGCGGAAGACGCCCGCCTCGCCCGGGACGGAGACTTAACCCGGACACTGCACGGGCACTATGGAAAAAGAGAACGAGTGGTTATGATATTGCCGGGTGCGCGTAATGCTTCACATCCCAATGCCGGGGCCGCCATGTAAAACAAGCTTTTTTCAAGGCTTCAAATGGGAAGATAAGACTAACCGTGCTGGTAATCGGCCTGCCAGCGGCGGTCCGGGAGCTTTACATTTGCGCCGTCCATTTAGTATCTTCTTAGGGTGATTGACCTGCATACCCACAGCATATTAAGCGACGGGGCGCTTCTGCCCTTCGAGCTCGTGCGCCGCGCCGCGGCGGCGGGCTACAGGGCGCTGGCCATCACCGACCACGTGGACGCCTCGAACATCGACTTTGTCGTGCCGGGGATTGTAAGGGCAATCGAGGAACTCAGGGCCCACTGCCCCATAGGCGTCATAGCGGGGGCGGAGATTACCCATGCCCCTCCGGCCCTCGTTGGGGGCCTGGTCAGTCGCGCCAGGGAACTCGGGGCCGCCCTCGTTCTGGTCCACGGCGAGACCCTTGCCGAGCCGGTGGAGCCCGGCACGAACAGGGCCGGAATCGTCTCCGGCGCGGACATACTGGCCCACCCGGGGCTAATAACGGAGGAGGACGCGCTTCTTGCGAAGGAAAGGGGCGTGGCCCTCGAGATTACGGCAAGGAAGGGACATTCGCTTGCCAACGGGCACGTGGCCAGGACGGCGCTTAAGCACGGGGCGCTCCTGGTCATCAACACCGACGCCCACGAGCCCTCCGACCTCATAACCGCCGAGGCCGCACGGCAGGTGCTCGCGGGCGCGGGGCTTGAGGACGACATGGTGGAGAAGGTGTTCGGCACTTGCAAAAAAATCGCGGACAAGAAGCTTGGGAGGGATAATGCCTAAACAGATAAAGAAAAGGGCCGGGAGGCCGCAGCGAAGGGAGGAGGAGCTGGAAAGCCTCCTGTCCAGGGCCAGGTCGGTCACCACAGGCAGGGAGAGGCGCTTAATCGGCTATGCCGCCGCGGTTGTCGTGATGGCGGCGGTGGCGGCCGGGTTTTATTTTTACCGGGGAAGCATCGAGAGCAGGACCGCGGCCCTTGAGTACGAAGGCTACAGGAACTACTACGGCCTGTATGAGCAAATCCCCGTTAACGACGCCCGGAGGACAAGGGCCGCGCTTGAGAGCTTCAGCCAGGCCAACGAGTTAAGCGAGTCGCCCTTTTCGCTCATGTATATGGCCAACTCGCAATATGCCCTGGGCAACTATGCCGGGGCGGCCGAGACGCTTGAGGAACTGACGCGCAAGTTCCCCAGGGAGCGAAGGCTCGTCCCGGTCGCCTATTACAAGCTGGCCCTGGCCCGGCTTAATGCCGGCGACACGGAGGCCGCGCTTGAGGCCCTCAAGAAGCTTTACACCCCCGGGGGCGGCCCCTACGAGGACCTCGCCCTCATTGAGGCGGCCAGGCTTCTGGAGGGCATGGACAGGTCCGACGAGGCGGCCGCCATATACGGGATTATTATAAGGGATTTCCCCGTCTCTCCCTTTGCCGGGGAGGCGCGACGGGCGCTGGGCATCGAGGAGGGAGAGGCCGCGCCGGAAGGCTCTGCAAAGAGCACCGGCGAAGGGGAGGACTCCCGGAATTAGCTTTCTTGCCGCACCACGGGGATGAGGAGTTTCTGTCCCGCCCTGATAAACCCTTTTCTCTTTAGGCTGTTTATGAGGCGTTGGGGCCTGCGGGGATGCCGGGGGGGCTCTTTTATGGCCGCCTCCTCGCAGATGAAGCCCTCGAGGACTTTACCGGGCCGCGCCCGTCCATCCGCCGTTTTGTCTTAAGGCCGCATCTCATGCCCGTGCAGGCCACGAACTGCCGGGAGCGCCCCCCCTGCGTCCGGTTTACACAGGGCGAACCTTGAATATATACTATATATTCCGCTTTAGCCCGGGCATTGCATGAGCACTATGAAAAAAGAGAACAAAAGGCTTGAAAATACAAAGTATTCCGAAGAATATTCTATTTTTATTTTAAGGGACGTTTTGTGCCCCGGAAAAAGCTCGTGGAATTTCCGGCTGTGCTCACCCTTCGGGCCAGGGTTATGAGAAAATCAATATTTGCAATAATTTTAACGGCCGTGTTCTCCGCCTCCTCAGCCCTTCCGCTCCCCGGCATCTCATGGGCGGAGGAAGCGCCCGGCGTCAAAGTCATAGAGGTCAAGGGGCTCAGGAGGATTGAGGAGGGCGCGGTAAGGGGGAGGATTGCGCAGCGCCTCGGCGCGCCCCTTTCCACCGAGACCGTCTCCGAGGACATAAAGGCGCTTTACGGGATGGGATACTTCGAGGACGTCCGCGTGGAGGTGGAGCCTTTCGAGGGGGGGGTCAGGCTTGTTTACATCCTGAAGGAGAAGCCCTCCGTAAGGCGGGTTGAAATCTACGGAAACGAAGATGTCGGCGACTCCAAGCTGACCGACAAGCTCACCATTTCCCCGGGCTCGATTGCCGACACGGTGCTCATAAAGAGCAACGCCGACATAATACTTTCGACCTACGAGGAAGAGGGCCATCCCTTTGCGGTGGTGGTGCCCGTTTTAAGGGAGACAAGCCCCGGCAGCGTGCTCGTTACTTATTACATCAAGGAGGGGCGGAAGGTAAAGATAAAGGACGTCGTTATACGGGGCAACAGGGAGGTTTCCAGCCGGCGGATAAAAAAGGCCATGGATACGTCGGAGTGGGGGATTTTTTCGTGGGCCACGTCGGGCGGGTATTACGAGAAGGACACCGTCGCCTCCGACCTCGAAAAGATAAAGGAGCTTTACCACGACCTGGGGTACATCAAGGCCGATGTGTCGGGGCCTTTCCTGGAGCTTTCGGAGGACCGCAAGCGCATGTCCATAGCCATCGAGGTGGACGAAGGGCGGCGCTACGACGTATCGGCCGTGGAGTTTGAGGGAAACACCGTTTTCACCGGCGAGGAACTGAGGAAGCGCGTGAGGTCCTCTCCCGGCAGGCGCCTGAGCAGGAAAACGCTCCGCAGCGACGTGGGGACGCTTACCGGGATGTACACCGAGCGGGGGTACGCCCTGGCAAGCATATACCCGGACGTGGAGCCGGACGACGAGGCCCGGGAGGCCCGGGTGATTTTCAGGGTTAACGAGGACGAGATATACAGGGTCGGCAGAATTGAGGTCTCCGGCAACCTCAAGACCAGGGACAGGGTCATCAGGCGGGAGCTAAGGCTCGACGAGGGCGACGTATTCAACAGCAAGCGCCTCAGCAGGAGTTACCAGAGGCTTGTGAACCTGAACTTCTTCGAGGAGATAAAGATGAACCCCGTGCCCCGCGCGGAGGAAAAGAAACTCGACGTCGACATAGACGTTGCCGAAAGGTCCACCGGGTTTCTGAACATCGGCGGCGGCTACAGTTCCACCGACAAGATAATCGGGATGGCCGACATGACCCTGGGCAACCTGGGTGGGAGGGGGCAGTACCTGAAGGTCAAGACCGAGTTCTCAAGCAGGACCACGACATACGAGCTGGCCTTCAGGGAGCCCTGGCTTTTCGACAAGCCCGTCTCCCTTAACGCAAGCATGTTCAGGACGGAGAGGGAGTTTTCCAGCTACAGCAAGAAGGCCATCGGCTTCACCCTCGGCATTGGCAGGAGTTTCCGGGAGTTCTGGAGGGCGAACGTCTTTTACCGTCTGGAGGAGGCCGCCATTTTCGAACTTGCCGAGGACGCCACGAGCATCATAAGGGAGCAGGAGGGCACGAGGCTTACGAGCAGCATATCGCCTTCGCTGACGAGGGATTCGAGGGACAATTTCCTCAACCCCCACAGGGGGTCGAGGAACTCGGTTTTCCTGACCTACGCCGGGCTGGGCGGCGACAACAAGTTCATAAAGGCGCAGGTGGATTCCTCCTGGCATATCCCCGTCAGCAAAAGGACGACTTTTTCCGCCAGGGCACGCTATGGCCGCGCAGCCGGGATCGAAGGCGAGGAACTGCCTCTTTACGAGAGGTTCCTGGCGGGAAGCGCAAGCACCTTGAGGGGGCTGAGGAAGGTGGGGCCCAGGGACGAGGAGGGCAACTACATCGGCGGCGAGCAGAGGCTGCTTTTTAATTTCGACTACACGTTCCCCCTGTTGGGGGACATACACCTTAACGGCAATATTTTCTATGACATCGGCGCCGCCTTCGACAGCAGCATAAGGAATTTCAGGGAGTCCGCGGGCGGGGGCCTGCGGTGGATATCCCCCATCGGCCCCATAAGGCTCGAATGGGCCTACATCCTCGACCGCGAGGCCGACGAGCCCGGTTCCCGCTGGGAGTTTTCACTGGGCACGTTTTTCTGATATGCTAATCTTTCGGTAAAACGCAGTGTGAGAACAGAAAAACACCGTCCGTGACCGTCTTAAGAGGAGGAGAGATGAAGAAACTGCTGGTGATGATTTTCGCCCTTTTGTTCTGTTCCCAGACGCTTGCCGCGGAGATGACGAAGATAGGCTTCGTGGACCTGCAGCGGGCGCTTAACGAATCGAAGTTCGGCAAGAAGACCAAGACCGAGCTTGAGGACCTCGTCAGGAAGAGGAGGGCCGCCATCGAAGAGATGGCCAAGAAGAAGGACGCCCTGAAGGAGGAACTCGACAGGCAGGCCACCACGCTCTCGGACGAGGCCCTGAGGCAGAGGGTGGACGAACTCGAGCGGCAGGAGCGAGAGCTGGAGAGGCTTGTCGCCGACACGAACGAGGAGCTTCAGAAGCTCCAGAGGGAGAAGGAAATCGTCATAATAAAGGAGCTGGATGATATAATAAGCGGCATCGGCAAGAAGGAAGGCTATATCGTCATACTGCCCTCGGACGTGATACTTTATTCCGAGGACGACGCGGACCTCACGGACAGGGTGATAAAGGAATATGACGAGTTCAAGAAAGAGGGCAAGTGAGGCTCGGAGAGATAGCTGAGCTTTTAAACGGGGAGCTTTCGGGCGGCGGGGAAGTCGAGATAACCGGGGTTTCCGGGATGGAGGACGCCCGCGAAGGCGACATCACCTTCATCACGGCCAAAAAGCAGGTCCCCGCGGCATCCGGAACCAGCGCCTCGTGCGTTATGGTAAAGGAATTTTTCCCGGACCTCGACAAGACGCAGCTCAAGGTGGAAGACCCCCGGTACGCCTTTGCCGTGCTCCTGGGGCGCTTCCATGTTAGGGACTTCGGCCCGCCGGGCATAAGCGGCCTGGCGTATGTCGCGGAGGACGCCGTGACGGGCGAGGGCGTCTCCGTGCAGGCATTTGCCTGCGTCTCTCAGGGCGTTACCATAGGACGGGAGACGGTGATAATGCCCGGGGTGTTTATCGGCCCCGGCGTGAAGATAGGCGAGCGCTGCGTTATTTATCCCAACGTAGCGATTATGGACGGCACTGTCGTGGGCGACAGGGCAGTAATCCATGCGGGCTCGGTGGTGGGCTCCGACGGGTTCGGCTATATACAGCGCGGGGGGAGGCACGTGAAGGTCCCGCAGGTGGGGGGCGTCGTGATAGGAGAGGACGTGGAAATCGGGGCCTGCGTCGCCATAGACCGGGCCACCACCGGAAATACCGTAATCGGAAGAGGCGCCAAGATAGACAACCTCGTGCAGGTGGCGCATAACGTGACAATCGGCGAGGACTCGATAGTCGTGGCGCAGGTGGGCATAGCCGGAAGCGCCCGCATCGGCAATTACTGCATGATCGGGGGACAGGCCGCCGTGGCCGACCACGCAAGCCTGGAGGACGGCGCCGTGCTGGCCGCAAGGGCCGGCGCCATGGGGCACGTTAAGAAAGGGGCCTACGGCGGCACGCCCGCCATGCCCCACAGGGAGTGGCTCAAGGCCACGGCCCTGTTCGGCAGGCTGCCGGAGTTCGTGAAGAGGATTTCCGCTCTGGAGGAGAAGATGAAAAACACCGAAGGGGGTCAGGGCAATGATTGAAATTAACGAGATAATGGCGTACCTGCCGCACCGGTATCCCTTTCTGCTCGTGGACAGAATCGAGGAGCTTGAAAAGGAAGTCTCGATTGTGGGAATAAAAAACGTGACCGCCAACGAGGAGTTCTTCCAGGGGCATTTCCCCGGAAACCCCATCATGCCCGGCGTACTGATAATCGAGGCCATGGCCCAGGCGGCAGGCATCCTGGCCCTGAAGTCCATGGGCAGGGCGACCTCGAGGATTTATTTCATGAGCATCGAGAAGGCGAAGTTCAGAAAGCCCGTGGTGCCGGGGGACCGGTTGAGGCTGGAGATAAACGTCATAAAGCGCAGGGGCAACGTCTGGAAGCTGGCGGGCAAGGCGCTCGTGGACGGAAAAGTGGTGTCAGAGGCCGAAATCTCGGCAATGATATCGGACGAGGAGTGACGATGGCGACAGAAATTCATCCGACCGCGATAGTCCATGAAGGCGCCTTCCTGGACGAGGACGTATACGTGGGGCCTTACTGCGTGGTGGGCCCCCAGGCAAGGCTGGGGAAGTCCGTGAGGCTCCGCTCCCACGCCGTGGTGGAGGGCAGGACGGAATTAGGCGAGGGCTCTGACATCTTCCCCTTCGCCTACATCGGCGCGCCCCCTCAGGACACCAAGTACAAGGGCGAGGACACGGCGGTAAGCATAGGCAAAAACAACATCCTGAGGGAATACGTGTCCGTGCACCGGGCCTCCGTGGGCGGCGACGGCGTGACCTCCCTGGGAGACGATAATTTTATAATGGCCTATGTCCACATCGCCCACGACTGCAAGGTCGGAAGCCACGTTGTAATGGCCAACTACGCGGGCCTTTCGGGCCACGTACTCATCGAGGACCACGTTATTATCAGCGGAAAGGTGGGCACTCACCAGTTCGTGAGGGTGGGCGAGTACGCCATGCTGGGCGGCATGAGCCGCGTGAGCTGCGACGTGCCGCCTTATGTAATCGCCTATGGAAAAGACAAGACCAAGCTCTTCGGCCTGAACAAGTTGGGCCTGAAGAGAAACGGTTTCACCGAAAAGGAGATAGCCGACCTCAACCGGGCCTACAAGATTCTTTTCAGGGACAAGCTCACCATCACCCAGGCCATCAAGAAGGTGCAGGAGGAACTCCCCCTTGCCGGCCGCGTCAAGCACCTCGTGGAGTTCATAAAGAAAAACACTCGCGGCGTCTGCCGTTAGGGCGGTTCGTAGTTCGGTGTACGCCGCTTTTTCCGGCCCGCGCTCCTTTTAAGGAAAACGGAATAAATGGACAGAGCTGAATCCTCAGGCGTGGAGAGAAGGCAGGGCGCTCTCGGCCTCATAGCGGGCCTCGGGGAACTCCCCGCCCTCATAGCCGACGACGCCCGGGCCAGGGGCTACCGGGTCGTGGCCGTCGCCCTCAAGCACCTCGCGGAACCCTCCCTTGAGGAGCACGTGGACGAGCTTGCCTGGTTCAACACGGGGAAGGTGGGGGGCATCATCGGGTTTCTCAAGGAAAACGGAGTGAGCGAGGCCGTGATGGCGGGTAAGGTGCCCAAGGGGCTGCTCTACAAGGGCGGCGTCAGGCCCGACCTGAAGGCCGTTGGCGTGCTCCTCAGGTTGAGGGACAGGCGCGACGAATCAATCATCACGGCGGTCGAAAAGGAGTTCGGAAAGGACGGCATTGAGTTGCTGGACATGAGGGGCTTCTGCGGCGCGCTCCTTACGCCCGAGGGCGTCCTTACAAAAAAAAGGCCGGACAGAAGCGAGAAGAGGGACATCGCCTTCGGCTTCAGGATGGCAAAGGGCATAGGCGCCCTGGACATAGGCCAGACGGTGGTGGTCAAGGAGCGGGCCGTCATGGCTGTCGAGGCCATAGAGGGCACCGACCAGGCCGTAAGGAGGGGCGGGCGGCTGGCCGGGGACGGGGCCGTGGTGGTAAAGGTTAGCCGCCCGAACCAGGACATGCGGTTCGATGTGCCGGTGGTGGGGCCCGGCACACTCCGGGTGATGGAGCAGGTGGGCGCCGGAGTGCTGGCCGTGGAGGCCGGAAAAAGCATCTTCATCAGGCGGGATGAGCTCATAAGACAGGCCGACGAGGCCGGGATTGCCGTGGTGGGGGTGGGATAAAAGGCACAATGGGGGCTGCGTACCCCTTGTCGTATCCCCAAACCCGGATGACGCCCTCCCCGGGTCCCTCCCCGGTTCGATGGCAAGAGCAGTGCCTGGAGGGACGCCCCCTTGCCATCGGCGCGTCCGAACCCGTAGTATTAACCCGGATATTGCATGAGTATTATAAAAAATTATGCTTATCGGGTTGAGCACACCAGTTATTTGTCATTCCCGCGAAGGCGGGAATCCAGACGCAAAAACACTGGATTCCCCGGTCAAGCCGGGGAATGACGTAGATGGTATTAAGGGTTCTGGTGAGGTCAACCCGATAAGCATATAAAAAATAGAACAGAAAGCATGAAAATACAAAATATCCAGATGAATAATCTATTTTTAGTTTAAGGTACGTTTTGTCGCCTGAAAAAGCTAACGGAATTTCCGGAGCACTCACCCTTCGGGCGAGCCTGGGGGTCACGGACCCCCGCGAATTTCCGCATCCGCGGCGTTGCGGGCCACTCGCGGTATTGATAGTGCCGGGGGACGCTGTCCCCCTTCGCGTCCCGCGCGCCTTGCGCCTGCGGCAAACCAGACTCGTGCAATATCCGGGTTAACCATGGAAAAAGGCTCGTTAATGCTCGTCCTCCACGCCCACCTGCCCTATGTGCGGCACCCGGAGCACGATTACTCCATCGAGGAACTCTGGCTTTACGAGGCCACGGTGGAGACGTACCTGCCGCTTCTTGAGATGCTCGGCCGGCTCGCCGGCGAGGGGGTGGGCTACAGGCTTACGCTCTCCCTGAGCCCCACGCTGCTTGAGATGCTCTCCGACCCTCTTCTTAACGCACGGCTCCTGAGGCATATCGAAGGCCTCCTTGAGCTTGCGGAAAAAGAACTCCTGCGCACCAGGGGGGACGCCTCCTTCGGCCCCCTGGCCCGCATGTACCACGGGCGAGTCAAAAAGCTCAAGCGCTTCTACGAGCGCGACTGCGGGGGCGACATCGTGGGCGCCCTCAGGGCGCTGGGCGGGACCGGGCGGGTGGAGTTCTTAACCACCGCGGCCACCCACGCCTATCTTCCGAACCTCGCCCCCCACCCCGAGGCGGTTACAGCACAGCTTGAGACCGGCATCCGGGCGTTTAAAGGCCATATGGGCCTCGACCCGCAGGGCATGTGGCTTCCGGAGTGCGGCTATTACCCTGGGCTTGACGAGGTGCTTTCAGGGCTCGGCGCGGGGTTTTGCTTCCTTGAAACCCACGGGGTGCTCCACGCGCGGCCCCGGCCGCCCTACGGCATCTTCAGGCCGGTGCGCTGCCCCTCGGGAGCAACGGCCTTCGGAAGAGACGCCGATACCGCAAGGAGGGTCTGGTGCGCCAAGAGCGGCTACCCCGGCCATCCGGACTACCGGGACTTCTACCGCGACATCGGCCACGACCTGCCCATGCACTATATAAAAGAGCACGTACACCCCGACGGGATAAGGGTCCAGACGGGGATAAAATACCACCGCGTGACCGGCAGTACCGGCAGGAAAAAGCCTTACGTTAGAGAGCGCGCTCTTAAAAGGGCGAAGCAGCACGCCCTGGACTTTATCGAACACTTAAGCGGCCGGGCGCGGACCCTCAGGGAGACATACGGCTTCGCGCCCCTGATAACCGCCCCTTATGACGCGGAACTCTTCGGCCACTGGTGGTTCGAAGGGGTCGAGTGGCTTGAGTTCCTCCTGCGCGGCCTTGACGTGCGGGGCGGGATTCGGACGGTGACGCCCACGGAATATCTCGCCGAAAGCCCCGAGCCGGCGCCCGCGGCCCCGCAGCTTTCAAGCTGGGGCGAGGGGGGCTACGGCGCCACCTGGACAGCCGACGGCAACGGCTGGGCGGCGGCGGAAATCCTGAGGGCCTGCGGGCGCATGAAGAGGCTCATCGCCCAGGCGAAAAACCCCTCCGGCCCGGGCCGGAGGGCGCTCGCACAGGCCCTCCGGGAACTCCTCCTTGCCCAGTCAAGCGACTGGACGTTTCTCATGCACAGGGACACCGCGGCGGAGTATGCCGAGGACAGGTTGAGGGGACACCTTGCGAACTTCCGGCTGCTTGAGGGGATGCTTGCCGAAGACCGCGTCGGGATGGAGCGTCTTGCGGAGCTTGAGCGGAAAAACAACATCTTCCCGGGGTTGGACTACGGGGTCTACGGGAGCAATTTCGCGTAGGGGTACTTCCTGAGGAAGTCGAGGAACTCGTCCACGGCATAGGAGGTCACGGTGTTTTTGTTGAATACGAGGCTGAAGTCCCTCAGGAGCCTGCCCTCCTTGAACTTCACCGTCTTGAGCGCCCCGTAGCGGCTCTCGCGCCTTACGGCCCATTTGGACATGATGGCGATGCCGATGCCGTTTTCCACGGCGTCCTTTATGGCCTCGGTGCTGCCCAGTATGGTTGTGATGTTCATGTTCTGGACGGCTATCCCCCGCTTGTTCAGGTAGCTCTCGATGACCTGCCTGGTGCCGGAGCCCTCCTCGCGGAAGATGAGCGGCTCCTTGATGATGTCGAGCATGGAGATGTCCTTTTTCTTGGCCCAGGGGTGGGCCGCGGGCACGATGAGGCACAGCTCGTCGGATATGAGCCTTTCGCTGATTATCTTGTACTTGGTGACCTCGCCCTCAACGAGGCCGAGGTCGAGGTTGCCGGCGTTCAGAAGCTCCACGACCCTGCGGGTGTTGCCCACCAGGAGGTGGATTTTTATCTTGGGGTTTTTGCTCTTGAAGTCCGATATGACCGATGACAGGAGGTAGTTGCCTATGGTGGTGCTCGCGCCCACGCTGATTGAGCCCTTCACCAGGCCGGTTATCTCGCCGATGTCCTTGTCGGCCTGGGCGTAGAGGGTCAGGATTTCCTTGGCGTATCTGTAAAGTATCTCCCCCGAGGGCGTGAGCGTGACGGTGGAGCTTGAGCGGTCGAAGAGCTTGGTCTCGTAGGTCTCCTCAAGCGCTTGTATCTGGAGGCTCACGGCGGGCTGCGTAAGGTGGATAATCTCCGATGCCTTCGAAAAGCTCCTGGTCTCGGCCACCGTGCAGAAAACCCTCAGTTTATGGTCTTCCATTCCCATAACGGAAACTTATTTTAGAATAAGCTATGAAAATAATTCAAGCAACAAGCCCGTTAATTTCAGACGCCTTTCCCGGACCTCCCGGAGACTGGTTCATTTGGTTCATGCCCGTACCCGGAGAAAAGAAGAAAAGAGGCAAGCCCCGGTATGGTTCGACAGGCCCGGGACGTTCCGGGTCCGCGGCCTCGCACCGCGTTGACACAGCCTCGCACCGCGTTTGAAGCCCCTGTGCGAAAACGTTATAATATCCGGAATCTCAAACCCGAGGAGAAAAGCATGAGGCTTCTGGTAGTCGGTTCCGTTGCGCTTGATTCCGTTAAAACGCCCTTCGGAGAAGCGGAAGACGTCCTTGGGGGCTCGGCCACGTATTTTTCGACCTCTGCCAGCTATTTCTCCGACGTGAGCCTGGTGGCGGTGGTGGGCGAGGACTTCCCCGAAAAGCACATAAATTTCCTGAAGATGCGAAAAATAGACCTGCGGGGCCTCGAAAAAGCGGAGGGCAGCACCTTCAGGTGGAAGGGCCGGTACGGCTACGCCCTGAACGAGGCCCAGACCCTTTCGACCGAGCTGAACGTCTTTGAGCATTTCAAACCCAAAATACCGGACGGCTACAGGACCGCCGATGTGGTCTTCCTGGCCAACATAGACCCGGACCTGCAGAGGGACGTGCTAAGGCAGGTGGAAAACCCCAGGCTCGTCGCCGCCGACACAATGAACTTCTGGATAGAGGGCAAGCGCGACTCCCTGCTTGAGACGCTCAGGCTCGTGGACGTGCTCCTCATCAACGACGGGGAGGCCAGGCAGCTTACCGGCGAGCCCAACCTCATAAAGGCGGCACAGGCGATATTCTCCTACGGGCCGAAGACCGTGGTGATAAAGCGCGGCGAGTACGGCGTTTTGATGTTCACCCGCGAGGGCATATTCTCGGCCCCGGCCTACCCCCTTGAGGAGGTGTTCGACCCCACGGGAGCGGGGGACACCTTCGCGGGCGGCTTCATGGGTTATCTGGCCAACACCATGGACTTCAGCGAGCCGGTGATGCGCAGGGCCATAGTGATGGGCAGCGTCATGGCCTCTTTCAACGTCGAGGACTTCAGCCTCAATAAAATCAGGGAACTGGACTACAAGGAGATAGAGACGCGCTACCGGGAGTTCAGGCGCCTCGCCCATTTCGACGACCTGTAAAAAACCCGCCCTGTTTGCCTCGGACGCAAAGCGCGTTGCGGGACTTCCAGCCCCGTCTATGCCTTGCATGTCATTCCGGGCTTGACCCGGAATCCAGTCTTTTCCGTCCCA